>CAZPXM010000113.1:0-9001 GCA_964591015.1 uncultured Gemmatimonadaceae bacterium | reverse complement strand
GATCGTATCATCCTTCGCTCCCGGTCTCTCTACCAGCTCGAACGCGCCGGCTCGAGGTCGCCTGTAGAGGCGGTCTCCGCCAATCCACAGGGTGCCCCGGTGGTCGCAGACGATCCGGTGGACGCTCTCGCCGCTCGCGCTTGCCTCGCGGCTGACCGGCACGATCTCCACGCGGGAGCCCGCACGTCTGAGCAGGGCTGCCGGCTCGCCCGGCCGCCGATTCAGCCCGAACCACAGAACCCCGTCGCTATCCCGGCAGGCACCCCACAGCAACCACACTCGCGGGGCGCCTGCGACCGGCTCCAGGCGCCCGCTGTGCAGCCACGCCAGCCCATTCTCGGTGCCGAAATAGAGCGTTCCATCGTCGTCTTCGAGGATGCAGAAGACGCTGCTCCCCGGCATCCCGCGCGAGCGATCGTAGACCGTGAACCCGTGGCCGTCGTAGCAGGCCGCGCCGCGGTCATGGGTGCCCACCCAGAGCAGTCCCTGGCGAGTGACACACAGGCTCTCGACCTTGAGGTCTGGCAGCCCATCCGCCAGGGTGAACTGGCGCCACAGACCTTCGTCCAGCGTGCCGGTGGAGGCGATCTGCACTGCGTCACATGCGCTCATGCTCATCTCTCGTCCCGCGGTGACGGTCGGTTCAGCTCAGCAGCCGCTGCGCCCGCTGCGTCAACTGAAGAGCGAGCCCCCATGGGTCCCGCAGCATCGCCAGCCGATCTCCAGCCGCTGTCGTGCTGATCGGGCCGCAGGCCGTCGCCCCGGCTGCCAGCAGCCGCTCGCGTTCCGCGGCGATATCCGAGACCGCAAAGGCCAGGTGGAGGACCTGCGGATCCTGAGCAGCATAGTCGGGCACCCGCTCTGGTGGATTGCAGTACAGCTCGAGCACGACGCGCCCTCCGGCGTCGGCCAGAAACCGCATGTGCACCGGCCCTTCGCCCTGGCGCACGATGCTCATTCCCAGCTGCTCGACATACCAGCCTGACACGGCTACTGGGTCCATCACGTTAACCGCCACATGCTCGAACAGCAATCGGTCCGCCATGATCCGTTCCTCCGCTCGCTTGGGTGTATGGGTTGGTTCTCCGGCAGCCGCGGCGCGGCAACCCTGGGCGGCGCTGTCGCAAGACGCCAGCGCCGCGTCCGCGGTAGCTCCCGTACGCCTCCGCCCGCTTGCCCGGCCGCGGCGCAGGCACTAGTCTAGCGAGCGCAGCGGAACCGGCCCAGATGCGACCTGTGGGGTGCCAAAACTCCTCCGCCCGTGGCCCAATGAGTTCCCCATGCGCACCGCGGTCCTCCTCTCCGGCGGCGTCGACAGCTCCGTGGCGCTCGCCCTGCTGCGCCGCTCCGGGGAGCACGAACTCACCGCCTTCTACCTCAAGATCTGGCTCGAGGATGAACTCAGCTTCCTGGGCGACTGCCCGTGGGAAGACGATCTTCGGTACGCGCGCGCCTGTTGCCAGCATCTCGGCGTGCCGCTCGAGGTCATGCCCCTGCAGGGCGAGTACCTCGAGCAGGTAGTCGAGCCGGCGCTGGCAGAACTGCGTGCCGGCCGCACGCCGAGCCCTGACCTGCTGTGCAACCGGCGCATCAAGTTCGGTGCGTTCCTCGACCGCGTGGGCGCCCAGTTCGACTCGGTGGCAAGCGGGCACTACGCACGCCGGATTCGCGGTCAGCAAGGCTGGCTGCTGGGACGCGCCGCGGATCGCGTCAAGGACCAGACCTACTTCCTCGCCCGGCTGCGCCAGGACCAGCTCGCCCGGGGCTGCTTTCCGCTCGGCGACTGCACCAAACTCGAGGTTCGCCGTCTGGCTGCCGAGTTCGGGCTGGCCACTGCTGCCCGTCCCGACAGCCAGGGCATCTGTTTCCTCGGCAAGATCCGCTACCGCGACTTCGTGCGCTACCACCTGGGCGAGCGCCTCGGCGAGATCCGCCACGCGCGCACCGGCTGCCTGCTGGGTCGTCATCGCGGCTACTGGTACTACACGATCGGCCAGCGCTTCGGCCTCGGCCTGGGCGGCGGGCCGTGGTACGTGGTCGCCAAGGACACCGACACCAACACCCTCCGCGTAGTGCACCGCGACGAACTCGGCGAGTTCAGCTGCACGACGCTGCTCGTCGACGACGTCCACTGGATCTGCGGACCACCACGCCACCACCGGCTCGAGGTCAGGCTGCGCCACGGTCCGGACCTGACCGCCTGCGAACTGCACCCCGACCAGGGTTCGCGGATGCGCGTCCTGCTGGCGCGCCCCGACCCCGGCGTGGCGCCAGGCCAGTACGCCGTGTTCTACGCGGGGCAGATCTGCCTCGGCAGCGGCCTCATCGTGGCGGCGCTGCCGGATCGCTGAGTGGTTCGCCGGAGCTCGTGAGCGCCCGGCGCCTGCCCGGGGAAGCCAGAGCGCACGTACCCCGTTGTCACTCACGCCATGGTCGCGAGCATCTCGAGCGTCACGGCGTACCGCAGCGGCTCGCCGCGCGCCCAGCGCTCGTACTCGGCGATGACGTAGTCGGCCATGCGCACGACCTCGTCATGCAGCGATCCGGCGATGTGCGAGCTGAGCTGCACGTTGGGCAGGCTGTACAGCGGCGAGCCCGGCAGCGGCGGCTCGGGGTCCGTCACGTCCAGCAGCGCGACCAGGTCCGGCCGGGCCCGGAGCGTCTCGATCAGCTCCTCCTCCACCACCTGGGCGCCGCGCCCGGTGTTGATGAAGGTGGCGTCGCGGCGCATCGTCGCCAGCAACTGGCGGCCGATCAGCCCGCGCGTCGTCGGCAGATCCGGCAGGTGGTTGCTGACCACGTAGGACCGCAGGAACAGCTCCTCCAAGCTGACCTGCTGCACCCTCAGCGCGGCGGCTCGCGCGGGCTCCAGGTACGGATCGTACGCCAGCACCCGCAGCTCGAACGAGCGCAGCAGCGAGCACAGGTGGCTCGCCACCATCCCCATGCCGATCAAGCCGACGGTCTCGCCGTATATCCCGCGTCCGCTGAACGCGAGGTTGCCGAGGCGGCGTTCCGGATCCCGGCAGTCGCGCGTGTTGCGGAAGTATCCCTTGCAGGACAGAAGGATCTGCGCCAGGACGAACTCGGCGACCGGGATGGCGTTGGCGGCGCGCGCGCTGACCACCGTGATACCCCGCTCCAGCAGCGGGCGAGCGAACCGGCGCACCGAACCAGCCGCGTAGAAAACGGCCCGCAGCGACGGCAGGGCGTCCAGCTCGGCCGCGCCGAGCACCGGCATGCCCCACGTGGAGAAGGCCACCTCGATGTCTCGGAGCCAGTCCGGCTGTCTCTTCAGCTCGTCCTCGGTGGCCACCGTCCGGGACATGGCCACCAGAGACTCGACGCGCTGGCGGCGGCCGCGGCCGTAGACTTCGTCGATGCGCGCGGGCGCGTTGCACAGAAAGACACCCCGAACCATCGGCTCCCGCTTCCCTCTGGCGGTGACGACATGCTGCGCCGCGCGCCCCGCGCAGCCTGCGCCGCGCGGCGCCGGCGTCGTAGACACCGAACCGGACCGTGGCTATCTTGCGCTCGCCGCTCGCAGCCTGGCTCGCCCGAGCCCTGGCACGGATGTGCGTGACTGCACCCGCTGGCGCACCCGCTGGCGCACCCGCTGGCGTCGGCTGGCGCCAATAATGCGCCGCGGATGCCTGTCCGGCAAACCATGAGGCGACCATGATCCGTCTCGGAGTCATAGGCTACGGCGACCGCATCCACGGCGTGATTCGCCACCATCTGCGCGCCGTCGAGCCCGACCTGGCCGTGGCCGGTATTGTCGATCCCGATGAGCGGGGCGTGATGGACCGCCTGGATCCGCGGGACCGCGAGACGGTGGCCTTCTTCCCGGACCTGGACACACTGGTTCGCCGGTGCCGACCCGATGCCCTGGCCATCGGCACGCGGTGCCACCTCCACGCCCCCTACGCTGCGCAGGCGGCCGCCTACGGCTTGCCGCTCTTTCTGGAGAAGCCTGTCGCGATCGACATGGAACAGGCAGTGGCGCTGGAGCGCGCCTTCGCCAGCAGCTCCTGTCCCGTCGTCGTCAGCTTTCCCCTGCGCGTGTCGCCCCTGTGCGTGCTGGCTCGCCGCTATGTCGAAGCGGGCAGCGTCGGCACACCCGTGCACGTGGCGGCGCTGAACTATGTGCCGTACGGCACGATCTACTGGGAAGCTCCCTATCGGGACTGGAGCATCACTCGCGGCCTGTTCCTGCAGAAAGCCACCCATGACCTCGACTATCTGATGTTCCTCATGGGAGAGCCCATCGTGCGCGTGGCGGCGACGCGCACCGTCGGGCACGTCTTCGGCGGCGATCGGCCCGCCGGCTTGCGGTGCGCCAACTGCGCCGAGCAGCACGCGTGTCTGGAGAGCCCCGCCAACCGCCGGCGCCACGGCACCTCCGGCGCCCAGGCCGATCATCCGTGCGTGTTCAGCGTGGACTGCGGCAGCGCCGCTGCGAACACGTTGAACGAGGACTGCTCGAGCATCCTCTTCGAGTTCGCCTCGGGTGCTCACGGTATCTACACCCAGGTCTTCTACGCCCGCCGCGATGCCGCGACGCGCGGGGCGATCGTGTCCGGGTACCAGGGCACGGTCTCGTTCGACTGGTACACGAACGAGCTGCGCTGCGTTCGCCATCACGAGCCGTTCACCGCCACGGAACGGGCGAGCGAGGGCGCCAGCCACTTCGGCGGCGATGCCGAGCTCGCCCACGATTTCGTCGACCTCATCCACGGCCGTGGCACCTCGCGAACGCCGCTCGCTGCCGGTCTGCAGAGCGTGTACGCCTGCCTGGCGGCCCAGGAAAGCGCGGAGACGGCGCGCTTCGTGCGCGTGCGCCAGGTGGAAGGGAGCTGAGCGCCGATGCGTCTGGGAGGGCCGGTGCACGCCCACTGCCGCGACCCGGAGTCCTGGGCAGCCGCCGTGCGTGCGCAGAACTACCGGGCCGCCTACTGCCCGCTGGCGTGGACGGCCAGCGATGCGGAAGTGGCGGCCTACCGTGCGGCCGCCGCCGCTGCCGACATCGTGATCGCCGAGGTGGGCGCGTGGTGCAATCCGTTGAGCCCCGAGCCGGCCGAGCGTGCCGCCGCCATCGAGAAGTGCATTCGCCATCTCGATCTGGCCGAGCGCCTCGGCGCTCGCTGCTGCGTCAACATCGCTGGCTCGTGCGGCGTGCAGTGGGACGGACCGCACCCGGACAATCTGACGCCGGCGACGTTCGCGCGCATCGTGGCGACGGTGCAGCAGATCATCGATGCCGTGGGCCCGCAGCAGACCTGCTACACGCTGGAGACGATGCCGTGGATGTACCCGGACTCGCCGGACTCGTACCTGGAACTGCTGCGCGCCATCGATCGCCGCAGCATGGCCGTGCACCTCGACCCGGTGAACCTGGTGTCCAGCCCGCAGCGCTACTTCGCGATCCCGGCGCTGCTGCGCGAGTGCTTTGCCACGCTCGGGCCGCACGTCCGCAGCTGCCACGCCAAGGACGTGGTCCTGGATGGCGAGCTGACGGTGCATCTGCGCGAGACGAGACCCGGAACGGGCGCCATGGACTACGAGGTCCTTCTCGATGAGATGGACCGACTGCCGCCCGACACGCCGCTCATGCTGGAGCACCTGCGCGACCCGGCCGAGTACGCGGCAGCCGCCGAGCACGTGCGCGCGGTGGACGCACGGCGCCGCGAGCGTCCGCAGCGCTGCGGGCACGGCCTGAAGGGCTAGCGGGGACCGGCGGCACCCGGAGGGAGTACCCCGGGACCCGGCACGGGCGCAGCCGGGTATCCGGGCCGGCGCCAGGCGCACCACCGAGCCTGGCGGTGCGGGTGCTGCACCCCCGTGCGCCACGCGGCCGCGACACGGGAGCACGGCTGCGGGCGACGCCTTGCTGTGGACCGGCGTGTTGCGCAGCTTTCCGCGCGTCCCTTGAACCAGTCTTGCCGGGAGGTGGCAGCGTGCGCGTGCTCGTCATCGGCGGTACCGGACACATCGGCAGCTACCTGGTCCCGCGCCTGCTGCAGTCGGGCCACAGCGTCACGGTGATCGCCCGCCACGCCGCGCCGCAGTACGCCGATGCGCGCCTGGGATGGGCGGGTGTGCGGTGGCTGACGGCCGACCGCGCCGCTGAGGAGAAGGACGGCCGCTGGGTCGAGCGACTGCGGCAGCTGCAGGTCGACGCGGTGATCGACCTGATCTGCTACACGCCCGAGCAGAACGCGGCGTTGGTGGCGGCATTCCGGGGCCGCATCCAGCACCTGCTCCACTGCGGGACCATCTGGGCGTACGGCCCCGCAGAGCGGACCCCGTACTCCGAGGAGGACCCCCGCCGTCCTTTCACCGAGTACGGCGTGCGGAAGGCAGCCATCGAGGCGCAGCTGCTGGCGGCCTGCCGCCTGGAAGGCCTGCCCGCCACCGTCATCCATCCCGGGCACATCTCGGGCCGCCGGTGGCTCCCCATAGACCCGCAGGGATCCCGCGCCGGCGTGGAGGTGTACCGCCGGCTGGCCACAGGGCGGACGGTCCAGCTACCCGACACGGGGCTGTCGACGCTGCACCATGTCCACGGCGACGATGTCGCCCAGCTGTTCCAGCGGGCGCTCGAACGCCCTGGCCGAGCCATCGGCGAGAGTTTCAGCGCGGTGGCGCCCTACGCCCTGTCGTTGCGGGCCTGCGCTCGCTGCGTGGCGAACCTGTTCGGCAAGGAGCCGCAGCTCGAGTACGTGCCGCTGGCGCGCCTGCGCGAGTTCGTCGGCGAGGCTTCCTTCGGGATCATCGAGGATCATGTCCTGCACTCGCCGTGCGTCAGCATCGCCAAGGCTCGGCGCCTGCTCGGCTACCAGCCGCGCTACACGACCGAGCAGATCTACGCCGAGTCTCTCGAGTACCTGCTGGAGACGGGGCAGTTGGTCGTGAACTGATCGCGGAGGGCAGTGGGGTGAAGATCACTCAGGTCGAGGTCATCCACATCAACCCGCGGCTGGCAGCCCGCAATGCTGCTCAGCCCGTCCGCTTCGCAGGCATCGACGCCCAGACGATCTATCGCGTCCGCACTGACAACGGCCTGGTGGGCAACTGCGACTGCCGTGGCCATGCCGCTCTCGCCGACGCGCAGGTAGCGGCGCTGGTGGACCGCAACCCCGTGGAATGCCTGCATCTGCCGTTGCCCACCGGACTGGTCGGTGCCCTGTACGACGTGCTCGGCCAGTACCTGGAGGTGCCCGTGTACAAGCTCATGGGCACCAAGGTGCGCGACCGCGTGCCCGTGGCTGCGTGGACCAGGCCCGCCTCTCCGGAGGACTTTGCCGCCGAGATCCAGCGGGCCGCGGCTGAGGGGTACATGACGTCCAAGATGCACACCTGCGAGCACTACGACGTGCTCGAGCAGACGCGGGCGGCCCAGGACGTGGCGCCGCTCGGGTTCCGCGTGCACTACGACTTCAACCACAACCGCACCCAGGACGCCGTGCTGCGCCTGGTCCAGCAGCTGGAACAGTTTCCGGTGGTCGGCGTGCTCGAGGATCCGCTGGACTGGCGCGATCTGGAGGGCTGGCGCCGGCTGCGGTCCAGGACCTTCCTGCCCCTGCTCATGCACGTCCCCCAGCTCGGCGGCGGTCCGGAGATGCTCGCCGGCTGCGCGGACCTGTACATGATCGGGGAGCACGGCATCGACGCCGCCATCCGCCGTGCCTTCGCCTGCGCCGAGATGGGCGTGGGGAACGTGATCCAGTTGACCGGGGGCACGCTCTGCAAGGCCCTGGCCATGCACCTGGGAGCCGTCGTGCCCAACTTGTCGCACTCGACCAACCTGGATGACCAGTACGAGGAGGATGTGACGGGAGGAAGGCTCGAGATCGCCGACGGCAGCACCCCGGTTCCGGAAGGCCCCGGGCTGGGCGTGCAGGTGGACGAGGAACTGCTGCGGCAGCTCGCGGCGCGCCCGAAGAGCGTCTTGCCCCGCTACCTGTGCGTGCTGAAGCTGCCGAGCGGCAGGCGCGTCTACTGCCCTTCGATGCCCCCTGTCGCCCGGCTGACCGGCTTCCCGGAGGGCGGCATCCGCGGCATCCGCCTGGAGGAATGGCACGACGACGGCAGCGAGCGATTCGACGCCCTGCACGCGCGGGTCAGCCGCGAGGGCCCGGTGTGGGAGTAGCGCGCACCAGTGGCGGCGAGCGACACCGCGTCACCCCGGCCATCCACGCCTGGCCTGGCGCGCTGCCGGCCGAGGCTCGCTCCGGGCAGGCGCGCCGGAGGCGGCGCAGCGGCGCAGCGGTTCGACCCTGCTGACCGCGGCCGTCCATAGACCTCAGCACAGGAGTCGCGACATGGATTCCAGAATCGCACGCATCACCAGCGGCCGGACCAGCCGCTGCTCGTCGTGGGACATCTCGGGACGCAACAACGACGCCTGGACCCTGCAGCCGGGCGAGACGCGGGTGCTGGCGGACATCGACGGACCCGGCTGCATCACCCACCTGTGGATGACCCAGCGCAACCACTACCGGGAGTGCCTGCTCAGGATGAGCTGGGACCACGCGCGCGAGCCCAGCGTGCTGGTGCCCCTGGGCGATTTCTTCGGCCTGGGGCACGGCCTGGTCAACTCCTACCAGTCCTGCCTGTTCACCGCTTCGACGCGGCACAACAACCAGTTCAACCAGGGGTGTGCGCTGAACTGCTATGCGCCCATGCCGTTCCGCGAGCGAGCGTTGGTCGAGCTGGTCAACGAGAGCCAGGAGCCCCACCGTCAGTATTTCTACGTCGACTACGAACGCTGGGCGGAGCCCCCGGACCCGGACATGGGCTACTTCCACGCCGAGTTCCGCCGCGAGAACCCCTTCGGCGGCTGGGGGCACGAGATCCGCGTCAACTCGCCCGAGGCGAACGTGGCCAACAAAGGCAGGACGGCTTGGGAGAACAACTACGTCATCCTCGAGACCCGCGGCCGCGGCCACTACCTGGGCTGCAACCTGAGCGTGACCAACTTCCAGGGCACCTGGTGGGG
>CAZPXM010000112.1:1911-12773 GCA_964591015.1 uncultured Gemmatimonadaceae bacterium | reverse complement strand
GCGGTGATTCCGGCAGGAGGAACCGAGCATGGACCACATCACCGAACCAGCCAGACGGGTGCCGGTGTCGCACGCGGTGGACGTGGCGGTGGCCGGCGGCGGTGTGTCCGGCCTGTTCGCGGCACTGGCCGCCGCCAGGCTCGGGGCGAAGACAGTCCTGATCGACCGACTGGGATCGCTGGCCGGCAACATGGGGCCGGGCTATCAGATGGGCGCCACGACAGCCAGCCCGGACGCGGCCGCGGCGGTGTTGCCCGGCGGCCTGCAGGGCATCCCGCGCGAGTTCTTCGCGCGGGTGGTGCGCGCCCGCTCGCAGCCGCCGCAGAACTATGCGGACGCGGCCAACGCGATCTCCTACGTGGCCTTCAAGATGGCCGAGGAATACGGCCTCGAGCTGATCCTGTCCGCCTACGCCGCGGACCCGGTGATGGAGGGCGACACCGCCAAGGGAATCTTCGTCGAGGGCAAGTCGGGGCGGGTGGCGGTGCTGGCCCGGGTCGTCATCGACGGGACGGGCGACGCCGATCTGGCCGCGCGCGCGGGGGCTCCCATGCTGCGGCACATCGGCCCCGATCCTTCCTATGCGTGTCTCATCAAGCAGACGCGCAACGACGCGCGGTTCCCGTACTACAATGACGGCGGCATCTACGCGTTCGTCGGGGGAGTGGACTACGCTCGGTTCCGGCAGTTCATCGACAGCCAGCCCCCGCCGTCGCAGGAGGATCTGGACTGGGCGGCGCGCCACTGCTCGGGACCCAAGGTGGAGCCGCCCTGCCTGCCGCTCGCCCTGGTCCGCAAGGAATGGGAGGCGGGCGGCTTCCGGCACGTGCGGGAGCCCTGGCCCAACGTGTTCGTGTCGAGCGGCGGCTCGATCCGGTTTCACGACGGGCGGGGCGTCGTCGGGCTGCGCGGGGCCGTGACCGGGGGGCAGTTCGACACCAGCGACATGGGGCACATCTCGCGGCTGGAGGCGGCGACACGAGTCCATGCCTTCGAGACCGTGGACTTCCTGCGCCGCTGCGCCCCTGGCTTCGAGCAGGCCTACCTGATCGCCACCTCGTCCTTTCTGGGAGCCAGAGGCGGGCCGTGCATCGATGCGGAGCACGTGCTGACGCCTCTGGAGGCATTCCACGGGGCGCGCTTCGACGATGTCCTCTATCGCAACATCATGGTCCGGGCCCGGATGCCGGGCGGCACCACCTCCGGCTTCGATGTCCCTTACCGGGTGGCGCAGCCGAAGCGGATCGAGGGCATGCTGGTGTGCGGCCGCGGGGCCGGGTTCATCCGCCGCGGCCATGACTGCGTCGGCATGCGGCCGCGCTGGAGCATGATGACCCTCGGGCAGGCGGTGGGCACGGCGGCCGCGCTGTCGGTGCGCGCCGGCGTGCACCCGAAGGCGCTGGACGTGAAGACACTGCAGCGCGAGCTGCTGCGGGCGGGGATCAACCTGGGGGAGGAGGACAGGCTGCGCGAGCTGGGGCTGATCGACCGGCGCTGAGAGAGCGCCAGGCTTGTCTGGAGGGCGCTATGAGGAGACTGCTGCAGATCGACTGGCGTCTGGGGCCGGATTACCCCATGGGCATCCAGGACTCCGCCGTGGGCCTGGTGGCCGGCCGGCTGGTCTCCGCCGGCGGGTTCACCCGGCACCCGCTGGACATCCTGCGACGCTGCCCCGACGCATTCGGCGGGGCGAGCAGCGGCTTCACCTCCCTGACCTTCGCCCTGGATCCGGCCGACCTGGCTGCCGGCTGGCAGCGCCTCCCTGACATGCCCGGGCCGGCGCGCCAGGGCGCTGCCGTGGCCGTGCTGGACGGCGCCCTGTACGCGATGGGCGGCATGAACTACGACGAGCCCTACACCTACCGGGACACGTTCCGGCTGCGCCGCGAGGGCGACGCGTGGGTGTGGGAGGAACTGCCCGCGGCCCGACTGCCCTGGCCCGTGTACGGAGCCGGCGGCAGCGCGGCCGTCATCGGCAGCCGCATCTACCTGACCGCGGCCGCGGACCGGTTCCAGGCCTGCCCCGGCGAGGACGCGGATTTCCACAGCGAAGCCGGCCGGAACGGCAGCCCGGTCGGCCGCGCCCTGCTGATGCTGGACACCCAGGACCTGGGCGCCGGCTGGCAGCGCCTGGCCGATTGCCCGGGCGTGCCCCAGTTCGATGCCGGCGTGGCGGCGGCCGGCGGCCGGCTGTACCGGCTCGGTGGCATCTACACCCCCCTGGTGTGCGGCGATCGGCCGCACTACTACAACGCCATCGACGCGTGGGTGTACGACCCGGCCAGCGACTGCTGGAGCCGCCGGCGCGATCTGCCCCATGGCGCCAACCGGCGCGCCGTGGTGTTCCAGGATCGGTACATCCTGCTGCTGGCCGGTTACCGGTACGCCTGGACCCGGCTGCTGGACGGGACCGTGCTCTCCGCGCTGGCGCCGGCCGAGGAGAGGCTGGACTGGCAGGCGTTCTTCGCGGACAGCGTGCTGGTGTACGATACGCGCACGGACGAGCTGGGCACGGCCGACACACTGCTGGAACGGACCTCGTACCCCGGCGCGGACATCGCCGGCGACACCGTGTACTGCCTGGGCGGCGAAGGGGGGCCGCGCCTGTGGCATCCGTCGACCCTGCAGATCGGCCGCGTGCGGCAGCCGGTGGCAGCCGGCCCCGGCGGCGGCGGTACATCGCCAGCGCGCCGGTCCGACGCGCCGCCCTGATCGCTCCGCTCTGCAACCGGCAGGCCGCGCACCACGCCGAACCGCAAGGAGCCTGGGAATGGCCGATGACGGCAAGTGGTTCCGCCGCGCGTACCGGCGCGCGGTCGTGGACATGCACATCCCCGACTGGGACCCGGCCTTTCTGTCCGCCTTCGACGCGGACGAGTACGTGCAGCGGCTGGTGGAGGCGCGCGCGCAGTCGGTCGTCGCGTACGCGCACTCCCACGTGGGGCTGTTCAACTATCCCACGCAGGTGGGGCGACAGCACCAGGGCCTGCAGGGCCGCGATCTGGTCCAGGAGATCATCGACCGGTGCCACGCGCGCCAGATCGCGGTGGTCGTCTACGTCAGCCTGATCTTCGATCGGTGGGCGGCGGACCAGCACCCGGAATGGCGCATGCGGACCTGGGACGACAGGCCCATGGGCGAGGGCGGCCGCCACGGGCTGCTGTGCCCCAACTCGCCCTACCGCGAGTACGTGCGGGCGTTCACCGCGGAGATCAGCCAGCGCTTCGCGTTCGAGGGCATTCGCTTCGACATGACCTTCTGGCCCGGCGTGTGCTACTGCCCCCACTGCCAGCAGCGCTTCGCCGCGGCAGTCGGTGGCCACATTCCCCGCGTGGTGGACTGGCTGGACGAGCGGTGGGTGGCCTTCCAGCGCTGCCGCGAACAGTGGCTGGTGGAGTTCGCGGCCCTGGCCACGGACACGGTCCGCCAGCACCGTCCGGCGGCCACGGTCGAGCACCAGTCGTCCACCTTCCCACTGGACTGGGTGTTCGGGGTGAGCGAACCCCTGGCCCGGCAGAACGACTTCCTGCAGGGCGATTTCTACGGCGACTTCCTGCAGGGCTCCTTCGTCCGCAAGCTGCTGGAGGATCTCACGCCCGCGCGCCCCTTCGGCTTCGAGACCAGCTTCGCGCTGGACCTGAGCAACCACACCACGCCCAAGTCCGAGGCCCTGCTGGAGGCCAAGGCCGCCGCGGCCCTGGCGGACCACTGCGCCTTCATCTTCATCGACGGCATCGACCCCGTCGGCACCCTGAACCCGCTGGTGTACCGCCGCATGGGCCGCATCTTCGACCGGCTCATGCCGCTGTACCCGCACCTGGGCGGAGAGCGCGTGCGCGACGTGGCCGTGTATTTCAGCTGCGCCTCGAAGTTCGCTCTTGCCGGCAACGGCCGCCCCGTGGCCGACCCGGACCGCACCAACGCGCACCTGGACAGCGCCATGGCGGTCAGCCGGCACCTGCTGTCGCACCACTTCCCGTTCGGCGTGATCACCCGCGACTCGCTGGCGCGGCTGGACAGGCACCGCGTGCTCGTGCTGTCGGGCGTCAACGCGATGGATCCGGAGGAGGCGCAGCTCATCCGCGCGTGGGTCGGCCAGGGCGGCTGTCTGTATGCCAGCGGCGCCACCTCGCTGGTGGACACCCGCGGCCGCCTGCAGCCGGACTTCCTGCTGGCCGATGTGTTCGGCGTGAGCCTCGTGCGCGCCGACTGGCAGGGCCGGCCCCACTACCTCAGCCCCACCCAAGCGGGCCAGTCCCTGTTCGGCAGCTACACGCCCACGTACCCGGCCTTCTCTTCGGGGTACGCCCTGACGGTGAACGCCCGGCCGGACGCGCAGGTGCTGGCCACCACCACGCTGCCGTGGCCGGCGCCCGATTCCACGCGCTTCGCCTCCATCCACAGCGATCCGCCCTGGCTGCCCACGCCGCAACCCGAGGTGGTGCTGCACCCGTTCGGTCGGGGACGCGTGGTGTACTGCAGCAGCCTGCTGGAGCAGGTGCCCGGCCTGGAGCGCACCTTTGTCGAGCTGCTGCGGCTGCTGCAGCCGGAGTACACCTGGGCGGCGCAGGCGCCGGCCTGCGTGGAGATCACCCTATTCCACCAGCCCGAGCGCCGCCGGTACGTGCTGAGCCTGGTGAACCTGCAGAAGGACCTGCCCAACCTGCCCGTCGATGGCATCGAGGTCTGCCTGCGGCTGCCGGCCCACCAGCAGGTGCGGCGCGTCGCGCGGCTGCCGGCGGGGGACGCGCTGCCGCATCGGCGGGAGGAGGGGGCCGTGTGCCTGACCGTGCCGCGGCTGCGCACCCTGGCCATGTTCGCGGTGGAGGTGAGCTGAGGGCGGCTGCCGGCTGCGCCCTGACCGGGCTGCACCGTCCTGCTCATCGCCTGACAAAGGAGGGATTCCCGTGCCCGATGCTGACGTTCCGCCTGTCGTCGATGAAGTATCCATGGCCGGCCCGAGGCTCACCGCCAGCGGCGCCGACTTGTGGAAGAGCGTCACGGCGACGGTCCGCCGGCCCGCCAGGACCGTGCCGCTGCTCGCCGAGACGGAGGTGCTGGTGGCGGGCGGCGGGGTCACGGGCATCATCGCGGCGCTGGCGGCGGCGCGGTCCGGCGCGAGGACGTTCCTGGTCGAGAGCTTCTCCATGCTGGGCGGGAACATGGGACCGGGCGTCTTCGCCGGCGGATCGCTGCACCTCGCGTTGCACAACCCGGAGGCGTTCCCGCGCGGTCTGGGCGGCATCCCCGCCGAGTTCAACCGTCGCGTGGTGAGCGGGGCGGCGAGGGCTTCGAGCAGATCAGGGGTGGCGTCGGGCAACCAAGGGGGTGAGACATGACCGCGCGCGTCTGGGGCACGTTCGCGCCACTACGAGTGGAGCAGAGCGACGACCTGATCGCGGTGGAAGGCGGAACCTTCCGCTGCACCTTCGACCGTTCCCACGGGCTGCTGAGCAGCGTGCGCATCCGCGGCCGCGAGTGGCTGGCGCCCGGCGTGCCGGTGCCCGACCTGTGGGCCAGCGACGCCGTGCATCCTCGCGGTCGCGAGTACCGCGCGGCGGCGGGCCAGGCGGCGCTGGGGCACGCGTCCGACGAACGCGTGGTGGTCCGGGCGCGCGGCTCCTACCAGGACCGGCGCGGGCAGCGGCTGCCCCTGGAGTACCGGATCGAGTACGACCTCGCCGTGGACGGCGTGATGCGCGTGGAGGTGGAGCACTGCGGCACCGGCCGCGGGGAACTGCGCTGGCTGACCTTCAGCAGCGGCGCCCTGCGCGCCGACCGAGTGGCCTTCGTCAACCACTCCGAGGACCTCGGCGCGGGCAGCGTGCGCACCGGCGGCTTCGCCTCGCAGGCCGTGCCCGCCGCCGACGGGACCGTGCTGGCCGGCGGCTTCTATCCCTGGCTGCAGCTCGGTGACGACGCCGGGGGCATCGACCTGACCGTGGACATCGCGGACGAGATCGCCTTCGGGTACACAGATTCCATGCCCTACTGCGACGGCCTGGGCACCGTGGGCACCACCTGCGAGGTCCAGCGCTCCGGCGCCCGCGTGCGCTGGGACTACTACGCGATCCGCAACCTGTGCACGCCGCTGCGGTCCGGGTGGCGCCGTCGCAACGGGTTCTACCTCGGCGTGGTGCCGGCCAAGGAGTACGACCCCGCCCTCGCCGACCTGCGCGTGAACTGGGTGGGCCCGCACCAGATCAGCCCGGGCTTCGTCTACCCCACGGACGACGAGATCGCCGCGATGGCCGCGCAGGGCATCAACGTGGTGCTGGGCTGCGCTCACTGGCGCTCCGGCGAGTACGCCCGGCCGCTGGAGCCGCGCCAGACCGCGCGCGTCCTGCGCGCCTGCCACCGGCACGGCATGCGCCTCATCCCCTACGTGACCTTCACCGACCTCAACCAGCGGACGCCCGCCTTTGCCCGCCATGGGCAGGAGTGGCAGATCGAGCCGGTGGCCGAGTTCCGCCACCTGACCAATCTCATGTGCTACGGCGCCGAGGGGTGGCGCGAGTACTGGAAGACCCAGGTGGACGCGGCCCTGGACCGCTTCGGCTTCGACGGCCTGTACATCGACTTCTGGGTGGGCAAGATGGCGTGCACCAACCACCGGCACGGCTGCGGGCACCGGTATGCCCGGTACACGCTCCCCGGCCTGCGGGACATGGCTCTGCACGCCTTCCGCCGCGTCAAGGAGCGGGGCGGCTTCATCCTCTCCAACACCAACATGTGCGCGGCGGCCATGATCAACAACCTGGTCGATGTGCGCCTGCCGGGGGAGTGGGCCAACCTCGAAGAGACGCCCCAGGAGGTGGTGCGCGGGTACCTCAACTCGCGGCGCCTGGGGTGCAACTCGCTGCTGCTGGCCGGACGCATTCCCCGCTTCACCCTGCGCTCCGCGTCCCTGGCCCTGCGCACCCAGAGCTCCATCACCGGCTGGCGGCGGCGCGATCCGGAAGAGCGCCAGCTCTACATGCAGTACGCGGACCTGCTGCGCAGCTTCGGTGTCAGCCGCTCGCAGGCCTCCGACATCTGGACCGAGGACGGCGTGCTCCGGGCATCCACCCCCGACACTGCGGTCTGCTGGTACCGCAACCGGCGCGGCTGCCTGCTGGTCGCCGTCGACACTGCGGGTCGTCCTGGCCGGCGGGGCCTGGCGCTGGCCGCCCCGGCGCGGCTGGGCCTTCGGCCCGGTGGCCAGTACCTCCTCTTCCGTCCCGACGCGGGCGTGCTGCTGGAGCCCAAGCCGGTGGCCGGAGCGAAGCTGCACTCGGTCAGCGCCGACCTGCGGGCCTGGGAGCCTCTCGTGGTGCACGTGGCGCGTGCGCTGGGCCGTCCCCAGGTGCTCTGGGCCACCTTCACCGACGGCCTGGACGAGTCGTGGGATGGCCGCGCCGGCATGCTCACCGTCCGCCTGCGCAGCGCCCCGGGCACGCAGAGCACGGTGTCGGTCTTCGCAGGCGGGCGCCAGGTGCTGGCCGTGCAACAGGCCGGCAGCGACCTGGGGCACCGCACGTGCGGGGATCTGCTGACCTTCGAGGCCACCTGCGACGAGCCGGTGCTCGTGCGCTGGGCGAGGAGCTGACCGCCGGCTCGGCGCCTGGCTGCCGGGAGAGCTGCCGGGCCGCTTGTGACCGCGCCGCGGCTCTGCTTCCGAGGGCGGGCCTCGCAGTCTGCCGCCGCCCGCTCCCGGACGGCGGGTTCCGCACTGGCCCGGACCGGGCGCCCGCGCGATATTCCCGGCCGCTCACCAGCAGCCCCCAGTGATCCCGATCCGGAGAACGGCCATGCTCCCGCCCCTGCGCATCGCCAACGCCGAGCGGCTGACCCTGCGCGTGCCCTTCACCGAGCGCGTCCAGCGCTGGAACGCCCTGCTGGTCTGGCAGTGGCAGATCGTCGAGGTCATTCGCCTCACCACCGACGACGGCACGGTGGGGTACGGCGAGACGCTCCCTCACTACACCTGGGGCCGGGTCAGCGACGAGGCGCTCGAGCGCGTGAAAGGCAGCAACCCGGTCGCGCTGCTGGGTCAGGGCGGGTTGGGCGCCGGGCTCGACATGGCCCTGTACGACGTGGTCGGCCGGGCGCTGGGCGTGCCCGCGCACCAGCTGTTCGGCCGACCCAAGGTGCGCGACTGGTGCCCCATCGCCTGGTGGAACACCAAGATGAGCCCGGAGGACCTGGCCGGCGAGGCCCGGGACGCCATCGCCGCCGGGTACATCTTCCACAAGTTCAAGGCACGGCCGTGGTTCGACGTGTACGAGCAGGTCGAGGCCATCAGCGCCGTCACGCCCGGCCACTACCGGCTGGACCTGGACTGGAACGACATGCTGATGAACGTGGGCACGGCCACGCCGGTGCTGCAGCGCCTGGACCGGTACGAGCGCGTGGCCATCTACGAGAGCCCCATCAAGCAGTCCGACGTGGAGGGGTACCGCGAGCTCCGCCGCAAGGTGGCCAAGCCGATCGCCATCCACTTCGGCCAGCCGCCTTTTCCCACGGCTGTGGCCGAGTCGGTGTGCGATGGTTTCGTGATCGGCGGCAGCGTCGCCAGCGTGCTGCGCCAGGGCGAGCTGGCCGGCACCTTCGAGAAGCCCTTCTGGCTGCAGTTGGTGGGCACGGGTCTGGTCACGGCCCTGGCTGCCCACCTGGGCGCGGTCCTGCCCCTGGCCCAGTGGCCCACGATCACCTGCCTGAACAACTACTCCGACGACCTGCTCGCCGAGCCCCTGACCATCACGGGTGGGTACCTGAAGGTCCCGGACGGACCCGGCCTGGGCGTGGCGGTGGACGAGGAGGCCCTGAGCCGGTACGCCATGGCGCCGCCCTACCGCGTCCCGGTCCCGCGCCACATCCTCACCGTGACCTGGCCCGGCGGGCGCGCCATCCACTTCGCCAACATGCAGGACCACTGCTGGCCGCACTTCCGCACCCACGGCAACGACCCGGCCCAGGAGCCCGGCGCCCGGCTGGAGATCTGGGAAGATGACGGCTCGAGGGAGTGGGCCCGGATGTACGAGCGGCTGCAGGCCGGTCCCATCCGCGAGCAGCGGATGTAGAACGTGTCCTGGGTGCCTGCGCGTGCTGGTGAGGTATCCTTGCGGCAGACGACGACGCACCTCTGCTCGACGACAGGGCAGCCCAGGCTGCCCGGGGCCTGAACGGCGGATCGGTGTACGGCGCCCTCGCCGTCCGGGCGGCGCGCGTGGAGTGCGGATCGCCATCTGACGCTGAGCGAGGCCGACCTCAGACACGGTTGGCCGGAGGCCCGCGAACCCGTCGCGTCCCCTTGACCCCATGGCACGCGCCCGGTCCCTGCAGGCGACACGGGATCAGCTCCGGCCCGTCGCCAGCGCGCAGCCAGGCCGCGCGACCGCTCGTGAAGGTCCCGGCCGAGGTCCCCGCGGGTTCAGCGGACCAGCACCTTGAGTCCCGCCCAACCCAGAGGGCTCACGACAGTGGAGCCTGGGGGCAGCACGGTGATCTCGACGAGCTCCTGGTTGGAGCCGTCCGAGACGTTGCCGGCGGCGCCGAACGTCGCCACAAACCGATCGCTGAGCAGGAGGTCGATCCGGTAGTCATTGGCCAGCAACAGGCGGAACCGTACCGCAGCGATCTCGCCGGCGGCTGGCCCCCCGGCCGCCTGGTACTCGACTCCGCCGAACTCGTACGTCAACCGGATCGACTCGAAGCCATCGGCGCACCGGAACCCCGCACGGAGGAACCCGCCGTCGATCTGGGGACCGAACTGCAGAACCGGATGCAGTGCGCCGTCGCCTCCCGGTAGCTCTCGGCGCGTGCTCACCTGCTGTCCATCGACGGTGATGATGATGAGTTCCTCGCTGAAGAAGGCTGCCCCGCCCTGGAAGTCCTCGGGCGAGTCATCGCGCAGATGCAGGCAGATGCGGGTGGCGTAGTCCTGCGGTGTTGCCTTGACCTGCGGCTCGAGCCGCAGGACCTGCAGGGGGTTCCCGAAGTCGCTGCTGGACGCCACGGCGCCTACCCTGAGCGTGTCGGGCGATGCCGACACCGCCGCCTCGGGCCCTGCCAACACCAGTCCCACCGCCAAGGCTGCGCATGCTCCACGGCTGTTCATCGCGTTCTCTCCAAGGATGTTGCCATGGGCGACCGGTGCCTGCTTGCAGAGGTCAGCGTCACCACGGAGGCCGTCGCTCCGCGCGCCTGTCCACGCGCGCCCACGCTGGCTGGCGAGACCCGGCCTCCCGTGGCGCTGCGCCCCGGAGCGTTGACGCCGTGCGCCTGGCTGAGTCCCGGCCGCATACGCCAGCCATGCTCGCGGTGGAGCCCGGGTGAGCCCCGCGGCCCGGGCCTACCTCAGCACCAGCATGCGGCGCACGGCACGCAGGCCGCCTGCGCGCACCTCGTACAGGTACACGCCCGTGGCCACCTCGAGGCCATCGTCGCCGCGGCCATCCCACTCGACCCAGTGGCGACCCGGTCCCTTCTCGCCCAGATGCAGCGCCCGCACCGACTGGCCGGCCAGGTCGTACACGCTCAGGGTCACGCGGGCCGCCTGCGGCAACTGGAAGCCGATGGTCGTGCTGGCGTTGAACGGGTTGGGGTGATTGGGTCCCACCGCGAACGCGGCGGGCCGTGCGCCGTGACGGTGCAGCCAGAGAGAAACGCCCGGGGCGTGGGCAACCGACCCCGTGCCGGCCAGTTCCACCTGCTCTGTTCCTACCTGCAACGACCACTGACCCCGCATCTCCGTCGGCACTGTCCACGCGAGCCGCTGCACCGCGCCCTGCACCTGCAGCGCGTACACGGCCGCAGTCTGGCCCGCCGGCACCGACCAGGCACCCACGCCGTCCACGATCACTCGCGCATCGAACGCCCCC
>CAZPXM010000112.1:0-1811 GCA_964591015.1 uncultured Gemmatimonadaceae bacterium | reverse complement strand
AGCTCGCCGGTGGGCGAGCCAACCTGGCGGTACTGACCGGCGAACCCGAAGATCGCCAGGACGCTGCTGGCCGGTGTCTGCTGGATGGTGGCCGCGGCCGAGCCACCGTAAGGGACTCCGAGCATGCTCCAGCCCGACGGCAGCGACCGGGCGCACTCCGTGCACGGGGCGCCGGCCCAGGTGTAGGTGCCTCCCTGCTCCAGGTTCACCCAATAGCCCGTGCACACCTGGAGCTCCGAGATCTGCGCGTAGCCCTCCGCGAACGCGAAGGCCGAGACCGCGTCCGGAAAGAGCGCGCTCACCTGCCTGTCCTCGGGCAGCACCGGCAGCGACACCATGTTCCAGCCCGCCGCGTAGGTCGTGGACAGGGAGCTGGGCTGCGTGCCGGAGGTGTTGACGAGGACCGTGTCCACGTATCCGGCCGACCAGTTGCCCGCCGCATCCTGGAAGCGGGCGTGCACCGTCCTGATGCCGTTCCCCGCCGGCAGATCCCAGGCCCGGGCCGCCGCAAAGGGCTCGGGTGCAGACCAGGCGGAACCGTCGTCGCTGAAGGTCATGGCCACGCAACCCGCCGGGATCGGGCACATCAGGCTCACGGCGGTCGCAGACGAGCCGACGCAGCCCGCCCCACCGCCGATGCTCACGGCGTTGCAGGGCCCCAGATCGACAAGCTCCTGAGTGCCCGCGGCGATGATGTTGCCCAGCCCGTTGAAGCAGACGCGGCCCTGCGTCAGCTCCAGATCGCCGGCGGTGCGGATGCCGGCGCCCAGGTTGTTGACGACGGCGAGCGGGCACGCCGCACTGCCGGCCAGCGTCGCGTGGCCCTCGGACTGGACGCCGTCCGCCCCGTTCCCGCGGATCTCGGCCCCGTGCAGCTTGACGCCGCCGGTGAGCCCGCCCTCGATGCCGCGGTGGCTGAGCACCCCGCCGCCCTCCCAGCCGCTGCCCAGTGGCTCGTTCACGGCATCCCCGTCCTCGATCCTGCCCACCCAGCACTGCGTGCCCTTGCCATTGTCGGCGATCAGCGCCGGCAGGCCTGCCCCGGCAAGGTTGCCCACATAGCCGATGCTCACCCCGCGGCCGTCCACTCCCCAGCTCGCGTTGTCCCGGATGGTGATCCCCGACTCCACGATCACATTGCCCGCGTATCCATACCCGCCCAGTCCTTCGGCCCCGCCGGCGTAGATGCCCTTGCCCTGGTTGCTCACGATCTGGTGGTCTGCCAGCCCGGTGATGTGCACCATGCCGTACTCCGCCTGGATGCCGTAGCCCCGGTTGGCGTTCACCCGCACCGGACAGGCCGCCGTGCCGGCCAGGAAGACGTCGGTCCTGGCCAGGATCCCGGTGCCCCCGTTGCCGGCGACTTCCACGTTGGCGGCGTTCAGGGCCAGCTCCCCGTACACCAGGATGCCGCCTCCCTGGCAGCCGTCCCCCAGGCCATTCGAGCTGATCCGCGAGAGCGCGGCAGACGCTCCCTCGTACCCGAGGCGCAGGCCCCCGCCGGAGCCGATCCCCCAGCCGCAGTTCCCCGTGATCTCCACCTCCGACAGGCCGAGTCGGTACAGCTCGGGGTCGGTCTCCAGCTCGATCTCCGAAGGCGTGCCGTTGTCGAACACGAGGCCGTCGCCTCCGAAGCTCCTTATCCCGAGACCCACGAGCGAGCTGTTGCCGGCCAGGAAGCGCAGACCATCGGTGCCGGCGCCCGCGGCGGCGCCGTCGAGGACCACACGGCCGCCGGACTGGGTCGTCGCATCGATGGCCAGGGCCTCGGCGATGTCCGGGAGCGGGGTCTCGGGGGCGATGACGAAGGC
>CAZPXM010000111.1:1734-12918 GCA_964591015.1 uncultured Gemmatimonadaceae bacterium | reverse complement strand
TCTCGCGAACCCCGGCCAGCGGCGCCGACTGCTTGATCCGCGCCGCCATGGCGGCCACGGCGGCCTTGAAGGCAGGCAGCGGCATGAACCGGCTCGGATCGATGACCATGAAGAAGTGCCCGATCCCCACCGTGCGCACGTGTGCGTCGAGCTCGGCCCGGCCGACACCGAAGTAGGGAGCGCCGCCGAGCAATCCGGCCAGCAGCTCGATGAGCAGCGTCAGGCCGTAGCCCTTGTGCTCGCCGATCGGCACGATGGTGCCCTTCAGGCCGACGGCGGGGTCGGTGGTGAGGTTGCCCTCCAGGTCGCGCGCGAGGCCCTCGGGAATGGGCGTGCCGCTGGCCGCCGCCAGCTCCAGACGCCCGGCCCCCGTGCGTCCCGCCGCGAAGTCGACGACCAGCGGGAACTCCTGATCTCCGGGCACCGCCAGCGAGAGCGGGTTGTTCCCGAACAGCGGCTCGCGGCCGCCCGTGGGCGCCAGCCGCGGACTGGCCACCGTCATGGCCATGCCGATCATGTCCTCCGCCACGGCCATCAGCGCGTAGTAGCCCGCGGCGCCGAAATGCCGCGAGCGCCGCGCCGTGGCGACGGCCACGCCGCTCTCCCGCGCCTTCGCCATCGCTACCTGCATCGCGTACCGGCCGACCAGCGGGCCCAGCCCACCGTCGCCGTCTACCAGCGCGTACGCCGGGCCTTCGTCGAGCACACGCAGGCGCGGCTGGGGGTTGGTGACCTGCTCGCGCAGCTCGCGCGCGTACCGAGGCAGGCGCAGCACCCCGTGGCTGGGCACGCCGCGCAGATCCGCTTCCACCAGCGAACGTGCGACGAACTCGGCGTCAGGCGGCGGAACGCCGCACGATCGCAGGATGCCGGAAGCCAGCGCGGTCAGTTCGGCGGCAGGAACGACGATCTCGGTCATCGGACTCCCGTGCGGCGCAGCACCCGGGCCGCACCCGCCGACGCGGCGGGCGGCTCAGGACGTTGCCTGGTTGTGGAGTGGACACATGGGCCTGGATGGGCGTGTCGCCGCGAGCCAGACAGGTCCGGACGCACCGCATGTCTCGGGGTCGCACGCCGCCCTTGGGCGTTGCACGAGGCGGCGAAGAAGATCGGGCACAGCGCGCGCCCACGAAAGGGCGAGCGCTGGCCCGGGATCCTTCGCGGCACCAACCGATCCGGGGCACCCCAACGACTCGGGGTCGCTCTCCGTGCAGGAGACCGACCCCGTGGTCGCCGGCTTCACCGCCCCTCGCGGGCACGGCGCGCGCCCGCGGCTGAAACCCCGTTCTACAGCTCGCCCTTCTGGGCGGCCTCCACCATCTTCTCACTGGCGAAGATGGCGATCTCCACGCGGCGGTTGGCCTGCTTGCCGGCCGCCGTCGCATTGTCAGCGACGGGCATGCTCTCGCCGTGTCCCACCGTCGTCAGCCTCTCGGCCGCCACGCCGAGGCTCTTCGCATACGCGGCCACGGCCGCAGCCCGCCGCTCCGACAGCTGCTGGTTGTATTCCTCGCTCCCGTCGGAGTCGGTATGGCCCTCGATCAGCACGTTCGTGTCAGGGTACTTCACCAGGACCTCGGCCAGGCGCTGCACGTTGGCCTTCCCTTCGGTCCCCAGCTCCGCCGAGTTCGTCGCGAACAGAATGCCCGACCCCAGCGTCACCTTGATGCCCTCGCCGACGCGCTCGACCTGGGCCCCTTCCAGCTTCTCCTCCAGCTCGGCCGCCTGCTTGTCCATGTGCCGCCCGATGAGGGCTCCGGCGGTGCCGCCCACGGCCGCGCCGATGATGGCGCCCTTGGCGGTGTTGTCGCTCTGCTTGCCGATCAGCGCGCCCAGCGCCCCGCCTGCGGCGGCCCCGATCGTGCCACCCCTGAGCGTGTTGCTGCACGCGGTCCAGGCCAGCGCCCCGCATACGAGCACGACCACCATGAGCCTGCCTCGATGAGCCATGGCACTCCTCCTCTCCCGGTTGGTGGAGACCTCGCAGACGAGCGCACGCCGGCACGCCCAAGACCTGCCGAGACGGTGCAACGACTCAGAGCGCCGGCTCGCCGCTCGTCCGAGCAGCGCGGCCCTGCGGCGGGCGGGCTGGTGGCCAGCGCCTCGTCCCCCCGGCACCCACCCGTCGCCGTGCCGCTTCGCTCCGCCTGCATGCGCCACAGCGTTTTCAATCTATGCCCGGCCATCCAGGCGATCAAGCCTGCAGGCGCGGGCGGCGCGCGGAGGCGGGAATCGCCCGGCAGCGGTGCCCGAGATCGGGTGCCTGGCCACGGTGAGCGCCTCGGTCGCCGAGACACCGGCGCCGCCCCGCCGTCTTGACCCCGCGGCGGTGCCGTTGCAGTACATGGGAGCCGTACGGCTGTTTACCCGCCACGACCACACGACCAGGAGTCCTCCAGGCGTGTCCTTGCCTGCTCTGTGGCGCGCCAGCCACCGGCTCTGTGCAGCCTGCGCTCCGTGGCGCGAGCGCTCCATGCGTTGCCGGAGCCGCCTCTATGCCCCGCTGGTCCGCGGGCTCGCTCGTCTGGGCGTCAGGCCGAACCAGATCTCGCACCTCAGAGTGCTGTTGCTGGCCGGCTACTGGTCGTGCCTGAAGACGGCTCTCGAGTGGTCCGTGCTCTTCGTCATCCTGGGGCTATGGCTCGACAGCCTCGACGGACCCCTGGCGCGGCACCTGCACGCCGCGGGCGACACGGGGAAGTTTGTGGATTCGAACGCTGACCATGTGTTCTATTCGATAGTCCTGATCGGGGCGATCAAGGCAGGTCTGGTGGGCCTGGTCGCGGGAGCCCTGCACGTCGTGCTCACGCTGCTGCTGAACACATACTCCATGCTCGACGCGCGCATGCCGTCGGCCCAGGGCTGGCTGGTCCGGCCATTCGCCGGCCCGCGGGTCTCGTTGCGGGCCGTGGTGTACGCCTGCCTCCTGGTCGACGCGCTGTGCGGCACTCGTTGCCTGGCGCACGCCGTGTGGCCGGCGAACGCGGCGATCGGTCTGCTCGCGTTGGGGCACTACTTCAGCCTCGCGGCCGACGCAGTCTAGCACCGTCAACCATCGGAGTCCACGCGCCGCCCGTCGCGCATCCGCAAGACCTCGTCGGCGATGGCAGCCACCCGGGGATCGTGGGTGGCGATCAGCAGGGTCCGACCGGCGTCTCTGACGTACCGCTCCAGATGCCGGAGGATTTGCTCGCCGTTCTCGGAGTCCACATTGCCGGTGGGCTCGTCGGCCACCACCAGCACCGGGTCGTTGGCCAGGGCGCGCGCCACCGCCGCTCGCTGCCGCTCTCCCGCGGAGACCTGGCGCGCATACGCATTCAGCCGCCCCTGCAGCCCGAAGCTGGCCAGCAATTCGGCGGCGCGCTCCCGGCGTTCGCGCGGCGTGTACGCAGGATTCGGCAGCAGGGCCGCCTCCACGTTCTCGCGCAGCGTGAGCACGGGGATCAGGTGGTGGAACTGCAGCACCAGCCCGACGAACGAGCGGCGGAAGGCCGGCAAGTCGCCGATCTGGCGCAGCAGCCTGCCCTCGTAGCGGATCTCGCCCGAGGAAGGCTCGTCCAGGGTGCCGATCAGATTCAGCAGGGTGCTCTTGCCCGAGCCGGAGGGACCCGTGACGGCCCAGATCTCACCGGCAGGCAGCGCGAACGTGACGTCTGCCAGCGCCTGGACCAGGCCCCCGTCGAAGGCCTTGCTGACACGATCCACGGCGACCAGAGGCGACCGCTCACTCATGGCGAATCGCGGCCGCCAGTCCCATGCGCGTGCTGTGCAGCGCCGGGAAGATCGCGCTGGCGGCGCCCGCCAGCAGAGCCATCGCCCACACGTCCAGCAAGACGGGGAGATGCGGCCAGCGCGGGATGTACATGAGGACGCTGGTGAACCGCGCCTGCAGCAGCAGCATGCACGGCGCGGCCAGCCCGAAGCCCAGCAGCGCACCGGCCGTGGCCAGCATCAGCGCCTCCAGCACCAGGGCGACCACGATCAGGGCGCGGGGCCAGCCGATCGCCCCCAGGATCCCG
Organism: uncultured Gemmatimonadaceae bacterium; assembly: GCA_964591015.1. Classification (GTDB taxonomy): domain Bacteria; phylum Latescibacterota; class UBA2968; order UBA8231; family UBA8231; genus SLHA01. The sequence goes on along the minus strand of CAZPXM010000111.1, from coordinate 8,899 downwards.
ATCTCGCTGGTCCGCTCGCCGATGGACATGACGAGGGTGTTCAGCATGATGGCGACGACCACCAGCAGCGTCACGCCGGACACCACGCGCGAGAAGTCGAGCAGGGTGCGCAGCGGGGCGACCAGCTCCGGGAGCCGTTCGCTGCAGGTCGCCGCCAGAGTGGGATAGGTCTTCGCGATGCGCTCGACGAGGCGCGGCGCCGCCGCCGGATCGGCCAGCGACAGGAAGAGCATGTTGACCCGGTCGCCCCTGCCCGTCAGTGCCTGGGAGTCCGCCAGGTCGACCACGATGCCGGCATCGAGCAGATCCAGCCAGGTCGAATACACGCCCACCACCCGCCAGCGCCCGTGCTCGCCGAGAGCGAGCGCATCGCCCACCGCCACTCCCAGGGCGCTGGCCAGACGCTCGCCCAGCACCATCTCGGCCGCTCCCGGCCGGTGCAGCCGGCCGCGCGCGAGCCGGAGGCCCAGCCGTGCCGCGAACTCGGGGAAGCGCGGCATGCCGAGAACAAAGGCCGAGACCTGCTCGTCCAGCCGCACGCGCCCGATCGCCAGTGCCTCCACCGAGCGCACCTCGGGCATGGCGGCGAGCTGCTCTACCAGGCTGCGCGGCAGGGACGAGGCCAGCGGCGTGGCCGCGTAGCGCGACTGCACCACCACGTCGATCTGCTGGCGGACCAGGGCGCTGGCCAGCTCGCCGCTGACCGAGTGCCCGACGCTGGCCAGCACCGTGTAGAGCATCACGACCAGCGCCACCGACGCCACGGTGAAGGCCGACCGCAGGGGCGTCCGGCGGATGTTCCGGAACGCGTACGTCGCGACGTGCCGCAGCAAGGACCCGCAGCCAACCACCCGGGCGTCACTCCCCGAGCAGCTCGGCACTCCCCAGCGAGGAGCAGTCGAGGGCACCCAGACTCTGGCCCTCGTGGGTGACCGTGAACACGCCCTCGGCGAACGGATCGGCTGACAGGGTCATGGACGTGCCGTCGCTGCCGGTGATGGTCAACGAGCCCTGCCAGGTCTCGCCCGCGATCATCGTGCCCGAAGTCACGGTGACGCTGCCGATCTCCGCGTCGGTCAGCGTCGCGCGGTCGATGCGCAGCGCCTGGTCGCAGCCGACGGACCAGGTGGTCAGCTTCGCGTCCTTGACCTCTTTCGTGGTCCGACCCTCTTCCACCACCCGCACGCGCTCGACCGTCAGCACGTCGGGGCTTGCCGCGCTGGATTCGCCGCCCGGATTGCCCACCTGATACCTGAACGAGTCGATGACGAGCCGGCTCGTGGTCGTCTCGCCATCGCTGGTCTCCGCCAACACCAGACCATCGTTCGCGGTCGACATGCGGATCTCGTCCGTCACCGGACCGCTGTCGGAGGGGTGGCCGGCTTCGACCCACTCCATCGAACCATTGAGGACCAGTTGGCTGCCGTCCGTCCGGGTGCAGTAGTCGGTGTAGGTGATGGTCAGCTTCGTCGTCCCCGAGCTGTGCGTTCCAGTCGAGAGGGCGTAGCCGCCGCAATCCCCCGGGGTCTGCTCGTTGATATCGTACGACACACGCTTGGGGGCCGGCATGGCGCCGTGGCCGGCGCGCGCGGCCGCAAACCGGGCGGCAACGGCGCCCGCTGCCTTGCGAGCCAGAGCACCACCAGCATTCGGGACCGCCCGCGGCATCCCCACCGCCACGAAGGAGCAGCCCGGCAGCACCTGGGCGACGTCTCTGGCCAGTGTCTCGGCGCTCTGGGCGTCCAGCGGCGCCAGTGCGGACTTCTCGCCGCCGCCACCGCAGTACGCCAGCGCGAGGGCGGCGACGGCGACGCACGATACCCCCAGCACCAGCTTCGTCTTGTCCATCATGACCCCCCTCGTGACGCGGAGAACGGCACCGTGGCAGGCGTCGGTGTTCGCGGCGTCCACGCCGTGTCGACTCGACGCGCGCAGAGAAGATACCGAGACCCGGTGGCCGGCGCTACGGACCACCGCGCGCAGCGCCGGCCGGGGCGACAGGGCGCCGCCTCTCTTGCGGGCCACCGCCCGTGCCTGCTACGGGAACGTCTCGGCGCGGGCCAGGGGCGTGCCGCTGGCGTCTTTGGCCTTGAGGACCGGCGCCCCGTCGCCCAGCGGCCAGGGGATCGCCAGGTCCGGGTCGTTCCACAGCAGCGAGCGCTCGTGTTCCGGGGCGTAGTAGTCGCTGGCCTTGTACAGGAACTCGGCCGCCTCCGAGACGACCAGGAAGCCGTGCGCGAACCCCTCCGGCACCCAGAGCATGCGGTGATCGGCCGCGGCCAGCGTGGTCGCCACCCAGCGGCCGAACGTCGGCGACGAGCGGCGCAGATCCACGACCACGTCGAACACCTCGCCGGCCACCACCCGCACCAGCTTGGCCTGCACCTGCCGGATCTGGTAGTGCAGGCCGCGCAGCACGCCGCGCGTCGAGCGCGAGTGGTTGTCCTGGACGAAGTCCACCTCGCGCCCCACCGCTGCGGCGAAGACGCGGCGGTTGTAGCTTTCGAAGAAGAAGCCGCGCGCGTCGCCGAAGACCTTCGGTTCCAGCAGCAGCACATCGGGGATGGCGGTGGGCAGCACTCGCATGGCAGCCTCAGAACACTCGTTCGCGTAGCATGTTGAGCAGGTACTGGCCGTACGAGTTGCTGGCCATCGGCGCCGCCAGCCTCTCCACCTGCGCCGCGTCGATCCAGCCGCGGCGGTAGGCGATCTCCTCGGGACAGGCGATCTTGAGGCCCTGCCGCCGCTCGATGGTCTGGATGAACTGGCTGGCCTCCAGCAGGCTCTCGTGCGTCCCGGTGTCCAGCCAGGCGGTGCCGCGCCCCATCACCTCCACGCTCAGCGCCCCGAGCTCCAGGTAGCGGCGGTTGACGTCGGTGATCTCCAGCTCGCCGCGCCCCGACGGCCTGAGCGCCGCCGCAATGTCCAGCACGCGCGCGTCGTAGAAGTACAGGCCGGTGACCGCGTACCGGGACTTGGGCTGCGGCGGCTTCTCCTCGATCGAGATGACCCTGCCGCTCGCGTCGAACTCGGCCACGCCGTAGCGCTGGGGGTCCTTGACCGGGTAGACGAAGATGATCGCGCCCTCGCGCTGCCCGGCGACGCGGGTGAGCTGCGCCGACAGGTCGTGGCCATAGAAGATGTTGTCGCCCAGCACCAGGCAGGAGGAGCCGCCGCGGACGAACTGCCGGCCGATGAGGAAGGCCTGGGCCAGTCCTTCGGGCCGCGGCTGCACCGCGTACTGCAGCTCCAGCCCCCAGGCGCTGCCGTCGCCCAACAGCTCGGCGAACCGCGGCGTGTCCTGGGGCGTCGAGATTACCAGGATCTGGCGGATGCCGGCCAGCATGAGGGTGGACAGCGGATAGTACACCATCGGCTTGTCGTACACCGGCAGGAGCTGCTTGGAGATCACGTGGGTGACCGGGTACAGCCGCGTGCCCGAGCCGCCTGCCAGGATGATGCCCTTGCGCATGCCGGAGCCTCCAGCGATGGCGCCGCGGGCGAGGACCGCGGCCGCGCACCAAGAAGGATAGCGGCCAGGCGGCGTGTCAAGGCACCCGCCTTTGACACCCGTGCCCGCATCGCGTACTTGGATCCTCGCCGCGCGCCGGGGCAGGCGCGCGCGGGGCCCGCGCGGGAGACCCGGCCGCAGCCCGGCGGCCACGGCGCGTGACGCGGGCGCGCGCCCAGTCACCCGCTCTGCAGCCCCTCGTGCGGGGCGGATCGCCTCACTCGCAGGAGAGCGAACGTGACCACCTTGCTCGTCACTGGCGGCGCCGGTTTCATCGGCAGCAACTTCGTCCGCTACATGCTCGCCAGGCACGCCGACTGCCGCGTCATCAACCTGGACAAGCTCACCTATGCGGGCAACCTGGCGAACCTGGCCGACCTGCCGGATCCCGGCCGGCACGAGTTCGTGCGCGGGGACATCTGCAACCGGGAGCTGGTCGACTACCTGATGCCGCGGGTGGACATGGTGGTCAACTTCGCCGCCGAGAGCCACGTGGACCGCAGCATCATGAATGCGGACGCCTTCATGCAGACCAACGCCACCGGCGTGTACGTGCTGCTGGAGGCCGCGCGCGCCCACCGCGTGGAGCGCTTCCTGCAGGTCAGCACCGACGAGGTGTACGGCTCGCTCGGCCCGGCCGATCCGCCCTGGACCGAGGCCGCGCCGCTGGCGCCGCGCAATCCGTACGCGGTGAGCAAGGCCGCCGGCGACATGATGGCCCAGGCGTACGCCATCACCCACGGGCTGCCGGTGCTGATCACCCGGGCCGCCAACAACATCGGGCCCTACCAGTACCCGGAGAAGCGCGTGCCTCTGTTCGTCACCAACGCCATGGACGATCTGCCGCTGCCCGTGTACGGCAAGGGCACCGCCGTCCGCGATCACCTGTACGTCGCCGATCACTGCGAGGCCATCGATCTGGTCCTGCACCGCGGCGAAGTCGGCACCGCCTACAACGTGGGGGCCGGCAACGACGCGGACGGCCTGGACCTCACCGAGCGCATCCTGCGCCGGCTGGGCAAGCCCGCCTCGCTGATCCAGCACGTCCAGGACCGGCCCGGGCACGACCAGCGCTACGCGCTGGACACGACGCGCCTGCAGGCCCTCGGCTGGCGTCCCCGCCACTCCCTGGACGAGGCCCTGGACCGCACCATCCAGTGGTACGTGGACAACGTCGCCTGGTGGCGCCCCCTCAAGGAGGACGAGGGCTTCCGGGCGTACTACGCGCGCCAGTACGGAAAGCGCTGAGGCGCGCGGCCAGTGCCCGGGCCCGTGCGGCGTGGCCGTGTCCTCGAGTCAGACGGGGGAGTCGCCATGCCGCCTCCTTGCCTGGGAACTGCCGTTGCTGGAAGGGCCGAGCAGCACGTGCAGCCCGCCCCGGGTCTTCTCATCGGACGGCTGGCCGATGCGGCGGATGCTCTCGCCCTCCCTGTGCTCGCGCGCGACTCACCGGCGTGCCTTGCCGGTGATGGAGTCCAGACGGATCCTGAACACCCTGGTCTTGTCGATGTGCCTGTCGATGTACTCGAGCCCCTCGCGCACATGATTCGGCGAGTACTTCCTCACCAGCAGGATCAGGCCCTGCCGCTTCTCCTCAGCAGCGAGCTCCTCTACCGTCCCCGCAGCAACCACGCTTTCGTACTTCGTCCCGAACTGCTCGGGCAACACCTCGGTGCTGCCGACCACGCAGAAGGAGACGCGCGGGTTGGCGCGGAGCAGGTCGATCTTCCTGCCCTCTGGAGCACAGTGGAAGTAGAGGCTGTTGCCTGCCAGCGCGAAGTTCAGGGGAACGCCATAGGGCAGGCCAGCCGCAGAGCACATCGACAGGACACCGTACTCGGCTGACTCGAGCAGGCTTCTGGCTTCCTCGGCACTGGTCGCTCGATCAGCGCGTCTCATCGTCGTCTCGCCTCCCCACCGGGTGCAAAGCCTGAGGGGCCGGCACGGCTGCCAGGTGCGCCCGCTCGGCCGTTCTGCTCGCCAGGCCAACCGAGCGGGTCGGGGCTGCAGCCAACGGCACTTCTGGCCACCCCCGGCTCTGGCGCACAGCGAACCCGGCGGGTGGACCAGAGGGCAATCCCGGCGACCCCTCCTGCAGGGGCGCCCGCGTGACCTGGGCAGAGGCCCACGGCCTGCCCTCAACCCGCTCCTGCCACAGCCTTCCCCGAGGCGAAGCCCTGGTATTCGTCGAAGAACATCTCCGCGAACTTCTCCGACTGCACGGTGACGGTGTCGCCGGCGAAGACGAAGTTCATCCGCAGCGTGCCCAGGTACTCGTCCGTGGCGTACACGCACAGCACCAGCGAGTCCTCCTGGCACCACGCCGCGGAAGCATGGCAGTCGTACCCGCGGCTGCCGGGGCGCATCATGGTGCGGCCGAAGTAGTGCATCTCGGGGAACGCCTGCCGCACCTGTCTGCCCAGGCCAAAGCGGATCACGTGCGCGCCGGTGGCATTGGCATAGGCCAGGGCGCCCTCGTCCGCCGCAAAGGTGAAACGCACGTACTCCATCTTCATGCTGTTCTCGTCCAGCGCATACGTGACGCCGTCGATCCGGTCGGCGACCGGTGACTGCCTGGCACCCGGCACGGTGCGCAGGGAAAGGCCCCCGATCTTGTCCTGGAGGGCCTGGTGCGCGGCCGGATCCGCCGTCAGGGGCTCGTCTCGCATGTTCTGGAGGACGAACCTGTCCAGCGCGTCGTAGATGATGCTGTCCCCACAGGCCACCGCCTGGGTGTCCGCCGTCGTCACCAGGACGAGGTCTCTGTCCGGCACACAGACGGCCAGCTGGCTGCCCATGCCGCGGCAGGCAAAGCCGAATCGCGTGCGCCAGAACTGGTACCCGTACCCGTGCTGGTGCTCGGGGTCGGCGACGCCCACCGTGTTGTCCACCTGCCGGGACGTGGCGGCGCGGATGTAGGCCTCCGGGACGAGCTGCCGGCCACGCCAGCGGCCGCCGTGCATGCAGACATGGGCGAACCGGGCCAGGTCCTGCGTCGTGCAGAGCACGCCGGAGCCGCCCCAGTCGTGGCCGCAGGGAGTCTGGATACACTGGATGTCCGGTGACATGCCGGCCGGATCGAAGAGTCGCCGTTGCAGCAGCCGCGTGAACTCCATCCCGGCCACGCGGCGGACGATCATGCACAGCATCACGGTGCCCAGGGTGTCGTAGCGGAAGGACTGGCCAGGCAGGTGGCCGGCGGGAAGCCGGAAGAACGCCTCTGTCCAGTCATCGAAGGACGCGTAGTTGGCGTTGTTGAAGCACGTGGTCATCCTCAGCAGATCCCTGACCGTGGCCGCCGCCGCGTACGGGTGCACCGGCGCGAACCGCTCCGCGTAGTCCGGAAAGAAGGTCACCACCCGGTCGTCCAGGGAGAGGAGGCCATCGCCGGCCAGGATCCCGATGGCCACGGACACGAAGCTCTTGGAGGCTGAGTACATGCGGTGCCGGAAGGCCGCGTCGAAGGGCTTCCAGTACGCCTCGGCCGCGATCCGGTCTCCTTTGAGCAGCAGGATGCTGTGCATGGGCAGGGCCTTGTCCTCCAACCGCTCTATGAACGCTGCAACCGCCGCGGACGGGATGCCGGCGGCCTCCGGCGTGGTCTTCTCCAGATCCTCGCTCATCGGGTCACCTCTGTGCCTCGGGGTGCATGCG
>CAZPXM010000111.1:0-1634 GCA_964591015.1 uncultured Gemmatimonadaceae bacterium | reverse complement strand
TCCGCCACCACGATGGCGTTCTCGCGGGTACGGTGCGCAGGATCCATGGCCGCCTTTTACTAGTCGTATAGTCGTAGCACCGTTCGATCCGGCCCAGGACCTGCAGGGACCGTTCGATCTCACTCAGCAGGACCGTCAGCTGCGCTGCCTCGCTCATACACCACCTTGCCGTTCTCCAGGATCGAGCGGCGGAACTCGGGCTCGACGTGCTCCAGTTGCACGATGTCCAGCGGCCACGGGGTGAGCTGCTCGGCCTCGTGCAGCATGGCGAAGAAGCGCTCCGGATCCGTCACGCCCTCCACAGCGACGTCGAGGTCCGCATAGGGCTGGAAACGCGCCGGATCCAGGATCGAGCCCCACTGGACGATCCGTTGCGAACGATAGCGCGCGGCGATCATGGCCACGATGCGCGCGGCATCCGCCACCGCACCGGCATGGAGCCGGGCTCTGTCGGCGCGCAGTCTGGCCTGCTTGCGCTAAGCGAAGGCGCGCATCTGATCTGGCGTCACCGGCATGATGGGATGCCTCCCGGTTGGCTCAAGTTTGTCGCGCCCGGGCCACCTGTCAACCGCAGGCCGGACCGGTGGGGCGCCTGCCGCGTTGCCCGCCCGCCCGGCGAGAAGGGGACATTGGGAGCCGCATGGCTCAGCGCAGAGTCGGGATGTCGGGCTGCGGGGCGCCCGGTGGCAGATCCCTGTGGGCCTGACCCGGTCTGGTGGACCCCTTCCCATCTGGGGAGAAGGAGGACACCATGCCGAGGACGCATCCCCGTACAGTGCTGAGTTCCGCCAGCAGGTGGTGCAGCTGGTGGCGGCCGGTCGCACCCCGGAGGAGCTGAGCCCGGAGTTCGAGCCGGCGACGCAGGCGGTGCCTAGCACCCGTGTTCATGCGCTGCTGGGCGAGAGGGGCAGCGAAGGGTGTATTTGGTACCAGCGAGGAGGGGGTGAAAGATGCCCAGAAAGAGCCCGTTCATCATCGCGATGGCATGCGGGCCAAGGTGGTGCTGCTGGCCGCACAGGGCCGGGACAACGAGGAGATTGCCCGGCGACTGGACCTCAGCCGCCCCAAGGTCAGCAAGTGGCGGGGACGCTTCTTCCATGAGCGCCTCGCGGGCGTGGAGGAACGGCCATGCACGGGTCGCCCGCGCGTCTTTCCCCCTGACCTGGTCTGTCAGGTCAAGGCGCCGGCGTGCCAGCTGCCCGCCGAGTTCGATCTGCCCTTGTCGCGGTTCTGGCGGTCCGAGCTCCAGCGGCTGGTCGTTGCCCGCGGCCTGCTCGCCCAGATCTCCGGGGCCACCGTCTGGCGTTGGCTGCACGCGCATGCCCTGAGGCCGGGGACCCAGCGCAGCTGGATCTTCCCGGCAGCGCCTGACTGCGCCCAGAAGGCCGGCGTGGTCCTCGAGCTGTCCCACCGCTGCTGGCAGGGCGCACCGCTGGCAGCCGACGACTACGTGCTCGCGGCCGACCAGAAGACCCAGCTGCAGATCCGGCAGCGACCGCATCCCTCGCAGCCACCCGAGCCCCACCGGCCGCTGCGCGTCGACGACCACTACCGCCGGCACGGCACCTGCGCCTACCCGGCGGCCTGCGACGTGCAGCGGGGCCAGCTGTGCGGCCAGATGCTCGACCAGGCTA
>CAZPXM010000110.1:0-12998 GCA_964591015.1 uncultured Gemmatimonadaceae bacterium | reverse complement strand
CGATGCGATCCTTATCGTGGATGATCTCCTTGCCACCGGCGGCACGGCTGCGGCCGTGTTTTCCCGGTCGTCCCGCTCCCCACGCGGACGCCGAGACATCGCCCGAGGAGACGTGGATGGCTGACCAGGCGCGGGAGGAAGAGCTGCTGCGGTCGATCGACAAGGTGGATGCCCGGCTCAAGGAGTTCCGCAAGCGAGTGCGGGCGCTGCTGGCCGAGATCGAGGCGCGGCGGGCGCGGGACATGGAGACGACCGGCGAGGCGGCCGCGGGCTGACCGAGGAGAGAAGGCGCCCCGCTGCTCCTGGGTCGGGGCGGCGACGGTCGCCAGGAGGCGAGAAGACGGCGATGGAGCGATGGGCGACAGGCATCTTCACCTCCGTGGCAGGTGGCCTGGGGGCGGGAGTGGACGCCGTGAAGCGGCTGGGCGTGCCCACCGTGCAGCTGCACGCACCGACGGCCGAGCACCGGACTGCGGCGCGGACCGAGGAGATCAGGGAGCTGTTCGCCAGCGCCGGCATCACGATCACCGTGGTCTTCGTCGGCTTTGCCGACGATGACTACTCGACGATCCCGCGGGTGCAGCAGACCGTGGGGCTGGTGCCGCCGGCCACGCGCGCCGCGCGCCTGCGCGAGACCCTGGAGATCGCCGACTTCGCCGCTGCGCTGGGCGTCGACGCGGTCGGCATGCACCTGGGGTTCGTGCCCCCGGACCGGCGGAGCGCGGCGTACCGCGACGTTGTGCAGGTGGCGCGCGCCGTGTGCGACCACTGCGGCGGGAATCACCAGTACGTGCATCTGGAGACCGGCCAGGAGAAGGCCGAGGAGCTGCGGGCGTTCATCCTGGACGTGGGCCGCGCCAACCTGCGCGTCAACTTCGATCCGGCCAACATGATCCTGTACCGGGCCGGCGAACCCCTGGCGGCGCTGGACCACGTGGGCGAGTTCGTCCGCAGCGTTCACTGCAAGGACGCGACCTGGGAGCGGCGGCCCGGGCAGCCGTGGTACGAGGACGCCCCGCTGGGCACCGGCGACGTCGGCATCGAGGCGTTCCTGCGCCGCCTCGACCGGCTGGGCTACTACGGACCCCTCACCATCGAGCGCGAGTACTCGCCCGATCAGGCCGGCGACATCGCCCAGGCGCTGCAACTGCTGGTGGACCTGCGGGCCCGCATCCTGGGGTCCTGAGCGGCCGTGGCCGCTGCCGCCGACACCGACGCCGGTCTGGCCGAGCGGCTCGCAGCCGCGCTGGAGGCCGCCTATCTGGCGGGGCGGGTGACGCTGAGGTACTTCCAGACCGGCGTGCAGCCGGAGTGGAAGGCGGATGCCACGCCCGTCACGGTGGCCGACCGCGAGGCGGAGACGGAGATCCGCGGGTGCCTCGGGCGATGGTTCCCCGACGACGGGCTCGCGGGAGAGGAGTTCCCCGAGAAGCGCTCGCGGTCGGGGTTCCGCTGGATCATCGATCCTATCGACGGCACGAAGTCCTTCGTGCACGGCGTCCCGCTGTACGGCGTGCTGCTGGCGCTGGAGGGGCCGGAGGCCGTGGAGCTGGGCGTCGTGCACATGCCGGCGCTGGGCGAGACGGTCTGGGCGCGGCGCGGCGCCGGTAGCTGGTGGAATGGCCGACGGGCGCGCGTGTCGACGGTGGCGCGCCTGGAGGACGCCTGCCTGTGCTACACCTCCTCGACCAGTTTCCTGGCACAGCAGCGGCAGGAGCAGTGGTCGCGGCTGACGGCCAAGGCGCGGCTGGTGCGCGGCTGGGGCGACTGCTACGGCCATCTGCTGGTGGCCACCGGGCGGGCCGAGGCCAGCTTCGACCCGGCCATGAAGCCGTGGGACTGCGGCCCGCTGCTGCCCATCCTCACCGAGGCGGGGGGGACGTTCACGGACTGGCGGGGGCAGGCGACGATCTACGGCCCTGACGCCTTTTCCACCAACGGCGCGCTCTTCGGGCAGATTCTCGGCGAGCTCCAGGGCCAGCGCGGCGGGCAGGGCCCCGCCGATCAAGCTTGACGGAAGGACCCGAACCTTCGTAGGTTGGCCCCCGCGGGCGGTGCCCGAGACCACACCACAGACGGAGGAAGGACGCCATGTGGCGGATTGGACTCCTTGTGATCCTGTGGGGAGCGTGGGGGTGCGGGGAGAAGCCGGACGAGCTGGGGCCGTATGTGCACAGGCTGAGCGGGCTCCAGCACCACTATGAGACGCTGCTCCAGTACGACAAGTACTTGCACACGGAGGGCATGACGACCCAGGCGAACGATATCGCGGAGGTGCTCAAGGCGTTCCGCCGCGACATCGAGAAACTGGGCGCCCCGGAGGACAAGCGCATCCTGGCGCTGCACAACGAGATGCTGCGCTCCTTCGACGAGGCGCTGAGGAAGCTCGTCGAGCCCGAGTTCCCGACGTTCGTGCCCAACGCGCAGCGCTCCGTTCGCATCGTGCTCGACGAGATGCAGGCGGCCAGGCATCACTTCCTGCGGCTGTGGGAGCGCGCTGGCAAGACCGAGGAGTTCCCCCTCCAGTTCCTTCCTCCAGGTGGAGGCGCGGCGGCTGCGCCGGCGGAGGCAGCGGCGGGCGAGAGCAGGCCGTAGGTCGTGCGGTGCGGCAAGAGCCCCGACGGCCGCCTGGCACCGGGGGCATGGCCCGGACGTCCATGCTGCGGACGGGGGGGCGTGGGCCTGGCAATCGGCGAGACCTAGCAGTCGCGAGGACAGCATGGCCGGCAGGAAGAGCGCGTACGCCGCCGCGGGAGTGGACATCGATGCGGCCAACCGCACGAAGTCGGTGATCAAGGAGCTGGTTGGCTCCACGTTCGGCGCGGGGGTGGTCGGGAGTACGGGGGGATTCGGCGGCATGTTCGCCCCGCCGTGGCGCGAGTACGAGGATCCGGTGCTGGTGAGCAGTGTCGACGGAGTCGGCACGAAGCTGCGCGTGGCGTTCGCCAGCGGACGGCACGACACCGTGGGCATCGACATCGTGCACCACTGCGCGAACGACATCCTGGTGCAGGGGGCACGGCCGCTGTTCTTCCTCGACTACCTGGCGATGGGCGTCCACGACCCCGACGTGGCGACGGCGGTGGTCGCCGGCGTGGCCGCTGGCTGCCGGAGCGTGGGCTGCGCGCTCATCGGCGGCGAGACCGCCGAGATGCCCGGCTTCTACCAGGCGGGCGAGTACGATCTGGCCGGCACCATCGTCGGCATCGTCGACCGCGCCAGGATCATCGACGGCAGCGGCATCGGTGTCGGGGACGCGATCATCGGGTTGGCGTCGGACGGCCTGCACACCAACGGCTACAGCCTGGCCCGGCGGATCGTCTTCGAGCAGGCAGGGCTGGGGCTGGAGGATCCTCTCGGCCAGACGGGCCGCACCGTGGTCGACGAGCTGCTGCGTCCGCACCGGGCCTACGTCGGGCCGGTGCTGCGCGCGTGCGCGGAGCTGCCCGTGAAGGGGATCGTGCACATCACCGGCGGCGGGCTGTGGGACAACGTGCCGCGCGTGCTTCCCGCCGGGCTGTGTGCCCGGCTGCGGGCCGGCAGCTGGGACGTTCCTCCCGTGTTCGCCTTCCTGCAGGAGCAGGGCCGGATCGATCCGCAGGAGATGTACCACGTGTTCAACATGGGCCTGGGACTCGTGCTGTTCGTCGATGCCGCCCGCGCCGATGCGGCCGTCGCCCTGCTGCGGCAGGCGGGCGAGGATGCCCGCCGGGTGGGCGACGTCGTCGCCGGGGAACGGTCCGTCGTGCTGGTGTGAGGCCGGCCGCCGCTCGCGGGCCGGCCGCCGCCCCCAGGGCGAAGAAGATCGGCGCGAAGATGGGGGAGTGATGCTGCGTCTGGTCGCGTGGCTGGTGTGCGTGTGGGGGCTGTGGCGGCTGTGGGGCGGCGAGCGGCGGCGGCCAGCGTCGGTCAGCCGGCCGGCGCGCTCGGACGCGCGTTCGCCGGGGAGCCCCGCGATCGACCGGAGCTGGGTCGTGGACGCGGACTTCACCGACATCGAACCCGGGTCGGAGGGCGCGCAGTGAGCGCGGTCCGCGCGCCGCGATCCTTGCAGCCCGCCGAGCTGGTGCGCCGCCTTCAGGCCGGCCAGCGCGCGCCGTTCTACCTGCTGTTCGGCGAGGAGGAGTACGAGCGGGAGCGGGCCACAGCCTGGCTGATCGGCCAGCTCGCGCCTGCCGCAGCCAGGGAGTTCAACCTCGATGTCTTCCGCGCCGACGACGCGGCGCCGGAGGCGATCGTCGAGGCGTACAACACCTTCCCCTTGTCGGCCGCGCACCGCCTGATCGTGGTCCGCTGCTGCGAACAGCTGTCCGCCGAGGCCTGTCACGCCCTCGAGCCGATCGTCGAGCGGCCCATGGCGACCTCGGTGCTGATCGCCGCGGGCGGCAAGGTGGACCTGCGCCGCCGCTTCTTCCAGCGTCTGGCCAGCGCCGGCTGGGCCGTCGCCTTCGCCACTCCGTACGCGGAGCGGCTGCCGCAGTGGGTGCGCCAGCAGGCCCGCCGCGCCGGCGCGCGCATCGACCCCAGGGCGGCCGACATGCTCTCCTTGCTGGTCGGACGCAACCTGCGCGAGCTGGCCACCGAGATCGCCAAGGCCAGCGCCTACGTCGGCGCCGACGGGGTCATCACCCCGGAGGTCGTCCAGGCACTGGCGGGAGGCGACGGGCGGACGAGCGTCTTCGCGCTGGCGGACGCGGTGGGGGCCGGGGATCGCCAGCAGGCGCTGGCCCTGCTGCGCCGGCTGCTGGCTGCGGGCGAGGAGCCGGCGCGCATCATGGGGCTGCTCTCCCGCCACTTCCAGTTGCTGCTGAAGGCGCGGCGGGCCGTGGCGCAAGGCACCACGGGGCGCGACGCCTTGGCGGCCGCTCTGGGCGTGTCGCCGTTCTTCGCCGGGAACTACGCGGAGCAGGCGCGCGTCGCCGACGCGGAGCGGCTGTGGAGCGCCCTGGTGGCTCTGCGCGACGCCGATGCCCAGGTCAAGTCTGGCCGCGCGCGGCACTGGCCTGCGGTCCTCGAGCTGCTGATCCTGCAGCTCTGCGCCGGCGGAGGCCGTGCCGAGCGGTAGGCCCAGGGGCTGGAGCGCGGTCGGGTGGCCTCGGCCGGCCCGCCGCGCTGCCTCCGGCGCTGTCCAGGTTGACGCCCCGAAAAGCCCGGTCGATATTGCTGCCCGCCCTCGCCGGCAGCGGCTGGCTGCGGCCGGTCCCCGGGCGGCTGGGGGCGTGCCCGATGGTCGAGACCGAGAGAGGATGGCCGATGAGCGAACCTGTGGTGCTGAGCGACGACACCTTCGCGGCAGAGGTCCTGAAGTCGGATGTCCCCGTGCTGGTCGACTTCTGGGCGGCATGGTGTGGGCCCTGCCGGGCGATCGCCCCCATCGTGGCCGAGCTGGCCGACGAGTACGCCGGGCGGCTCAAGGTGTGCAAGATGGACGTCGACGAGTCGCGCAAGTACGCCAACGAGTTGGGCATACGCAGCATTCCCACCTTGCTGCTGTTCCGCGGGGGCGAGATCATCTCCACGCTGCTGGGCGCCATGCCCAAGGAGCAGATCAAGGCCAGGATCGACGCGGCGCTGGGCGGGTGAAGGGACGCCAGATCCGCCTGGGGCTGCCAGGTAGCCGAGGCGGGAGCGGCAGCGCGAGCGCGCGGGTCGCGAGCGCGCGGGTGAGGGACGCGCGCGCGGCCGGTGCGCGCCGGCCCGGCCGCCAGTGGCCGGGGTGGCCGTGGCCCTGGCCGCCACTCAGTTGACAAGATGCTTGGGATGTGCTACTTACACGACCGTGGCGCCCGCCGCTGTCAGTCGGGCCGGTCCGCAGGTGCGCTGCGCGGTCGCGCAGCGGGGCGCCGAGTGCGATGCAGCTCATTCCGTGTGTGATCCGCAGGCAGGAGGTCGGTAATCTTGGCGAGCACGATAGTTCTGGATAATGATGCGATCTCGGCAGTCGTGACCCGGATCGCGCAGGCGCGGCGGCTGTACGGAGTGGACTCGACCTACGTCATCGGCGTGGTCACGGGCATCGAGTGGCTGTTGGAGAGATCCGAGGGCGGCGCCAAGTGCCGAGACCTGATTCGCACTCGCATTCTCGAGGCCGAGAGCGGCAGGCGGGCGCGGCAGGCTCCCGAGGCGCCGGCCAGTGCCGGCGCGGCGGCCCCGGCAGCGACCGAGACGCTGGCCGAGAACACCTGGATCAGGGGCACCGTGAAGTGGTTCAACAACGACAAGGGCTATGGTTTCATCTCGACCCCGAGTCACATAGACGTCTTCGTCCACTGGCGCGACATCTCGTCCTGGGACCGCAGCCTGGCGCAAGGCGACGAGGTGGAGTTCATGGTCACCCGCACCGCCAAGGGTTACCAGGCGGTGAACGTGATGAAGGGAGGCCAGGAGGGCGAGGCCCGGCAGGCTGCCGCTGGCGGCGAGGCTGCGGGTCCCGGAGCGGACAAGGCGGACAAGGCAGAAAAGGCGGACAAGGCAGAGAAGGCGGCGTCCGGTGCGGGTGAGCAGGCGACCCAGGCCGATCCGGCCGGCAGCGCGGCTGCGTCCCAGCCCGCTGCGGAGTGAACCACGGAGCCAAGGACGGTCTCCGCCACATGCTGAAGAAGCCCCGGAGCTCGGTGACCTGCTCGTTCTGCGGCAAAAGCGCCGATCAGGTCGAGAAGATCATCCAGGGACCGGCCGTCCATATCTGCAACGAATGCGTCGGGCTTTGCAACGAGGTCCTGCGCGAGGAGACGCGCCAGGAGCCGAACCTCAACGGCGCCCCCATCCCCAAGCCAGCCGAGATCAAGCAGCACCTTGACCAGCACATCATCGGTCAGGAGCGGGCCAAGAAGGCGCTGGCGGTCGCCGTGTACAACCACTACAAGCGGGTGTTCTCCGGCGTCAGCGACATCGAGCTGGGCAAGAGCAACATCCTGCTGATCGGACCGACGGGCACCGGCAAGACGCTGCTGGCCGAGACGCTGGCGCGGATCCTGAAGGTTCCGTTCGCCATCGTGGACGCGACCGTGCTGACCGAGGCCGGGTATGTCGGCGAAGACGTCGAGAACATACTCGTCCGCATCCTGCAGGCGGCCGAGTACGATGTCAAGCAGGCCGAGCGCGGCATCCTGTTCATCGACGAGATCGACAAGATCGCGCGGAAGTCGGGCAACCCGTCGATCACGCGGGATGTGTCGGGCGAAGGCGTGCAGCAGGAGCTGCTGAAGATACTCGAGGGGACGGTGTCCGGCGTGCCGCCCAGGGGAGGACGGAAGCACCCGGAACAGCCCCTCGTGCAGATCAACACCCGCAACATCCTCTTCATCTGCGGCGGCGCGTTCGATGGCCTCGACCGCATCATCCGGCAGCGCATCGGGGAGCGCGCCATGGGCTTCGGGGCGCACGCGGTCCTCGGGCAGGAGCTCGACCTGGGGAAGACGCTGGCTCAGGTGGAGCCGGAGGACCTGATCCAGTACGGCCTCATCCCGGAGCTGGTCGGGCGCCTGCCCGTGGTGAGCACGCTGCACCCGCTGGGGGCGCAGGCACTGATGGACATCCTGGTCCGCCCGAAGAACGCTCTGGTCAAGCAGTATCAGAAGCTCTTCGAGATGGACGGGCTGAGGCTGCGCTTCGAGCCAGAGGCGCTGGCGCGCGTCGTGGAGCTGGCCCAGGAGAAGGCGATGGGCGCGCGCGGGCTGCGGGCGGTCATGGAGTCCGCGATGTTCCAGATCATGTACGAGTTGCCCGCGCGCGACGACGTCCGCGAGTGCGTCATCACCCGCGAGTCCATCGAGGCCAGCGCCCCGCCCAGCCTGGTCTTCCGCAAGAAGAGGGCCTGACGCCGCCAGGCCGTCGAGGCAGCAGCGGCCGTGGCGGCGGCCCGGCGCTCCGGCGGCCGGCGGCTCCCCCGGTTGCCGCTGCGCGCCGCTCCGGACAGGGCCCCTGCCGGCGGGGCGGCGCGGTGGTCGAGATGGGGATGGCACAGGCACGAACGCGCGCGCTGCCCGCAGAATACTGGCCCCGGCGCACGCACTGGGCGGCGCATGTCCCGGCGGCTGCCTGCGGGGTCACGCTGCTGGGCCGCCTGGTCGAGTGGTCGGGCCGCGGCGGCCTGTTGGTCGACGAGTCCGGTGCGGTGCGCGTCCGCTGCCTGGGCACGGCAGGCGCCGGCAGGTCGGTGGCGGCAGGCGACATCGTCGCTGCCAGGGGCGCCGTGCAGGCCGGGGCCCTGGAGGCCGTCGCCATCGACCGGCTCGTGCCCGGGCGCCCCGCGCTCGCGGCGGACAGCGACTGGGCGGCCTTCGCCGAGCGGGGCGGTGTCCGGGCCCGCAACCTGCGCGTGCGCGCGCAGGTGCTCGCTGCCGTGCGCGAGTTCTTCGCGGCCCGGGGTTTCCTCGAGGTCGAGACGCCGATCTTCAGCATCGGCACCGGCCACGAGGCTCACATCGAGTTCTTCCGCACCGAGTTTCGCACCGGGCGCCGCCGCCTTCGCGGCGTGCTCATCCCATCCCCCGAACACCACATGAAGCGTCTGCTCGGGGCCGGGTTCGAGCGGCTGTACCAGATGGGACGCTGCTTCCGCAACGGCGAGCGCTCCGTGGTTCACAACCCGGAGTTCACCCTGCTCGAGTGGTACCGGGCCTTCGCCACGTACGCCGAGGTGATGCAGGACGTGGAGGATCTGGTGCGGGCCGTGGCCGGCAGGGTGCGGGGGGCCTCGGTGCTCGTGCGCGGCGGGCGCAGCATCGATGTGGGGCCAGCGTGGCCGCGGGTGACGGTCGAGAGCGCCTTCCGGCAGCATGCCGGCGTGGACCTGCGGCAGTGCCGCGATGCCGCCGCTCTGTGCCGCGCTGCCGCGGCGGCCGGCTGCCGCAGCGTCCGGCCCGACGACACCTTCGAGGATGCCTTCCACAAGCTGCTGGTCGAGCGGGTCGAACCCGCTCTCGCGCCCCTCGGGGCCTGGTTCCTGCAGGACTACCCGGTGGAGCTGGGCGCCCTGGCGCGCCGCAAGCCCGGCGATCCCCGCTGGGCCGAGCGCGCGGAGGCCTATGTGGGCGGGGTCGAGCTGGCCAACGGGTTCGGCGAGCTCAATGACGTCGCCGAGCAGCGGCGACGGTTCCGCGCCGAGGCTGCGAAGCGGCGCGCCGCTGGGCGGTCGCCCATGCCTGCGGACCGCGCCTTCCTGCGGATGCTGGCGGCGGGCATGCCCCCTGCGGCTGGCATGGCGCTGGGAGTGGATCGCCTGGTGATGCTGTGCGTCGGCGCCACCACGCTGGACGACGTGCTGGCGTTCCCTCTGGGAAGAGCCGCCGCCGATGGCGGCGGCGCGACGCTGTGAGGCGTCCGGCACGCGTCCATTCAGTGCGCGTCCCTGGCCGGCGTCCTGGCCGAGCCCGCTGACTTCAGCCCCGGGGCGTGGCCGAGCCCAGATCCTGCACGCGCGTGAGCACGGAGTCGATCAACCCGAACTCGACGGCTTCCTGCGGGTCGAGGAAGTAGTCGCGCGCGGTCGCCGCCTCGACGCGCTCCAGCGGCTGCCCGGTATCGTGCGCCAGGATCTCGTTCAGGCGCTGGCGCCAGTGCACGATCTCGCGGGCATGGATGGCCACGTCCGCCGCCTGTCCGGATACACCGCCCCAGGGCTCGTGGAGCATGAGCCGCGAGTGGGGCAGGGCGTGCCGCTTGCCACGGGCGCCGCCGGCCAGCAGGATCGCGCTCATGCTGAAGGCCTGCCCGACGCACAGCGTGGCGACATCGCACGGCACGTGGTGCATGGTGTCGTAGATGGCCAGTCCGGCCGTGAGGCTCCCCCCCGGGCTGTTGATGTACAGCGCGATGTCCTTCTTGGGATCCTCGGCGGCCAGGAAGAGCATCTGCGCCACGGCGAGGTTGGCCTCGCTGTCGTCGATCACCGAGCCCAGGAAGATGATGCGCTCCTTGAGCAGGCGCGAAAAGATGTCGTATGCGCGCTCGCCGCGCCCTGACTGCTCGATGACGATGGGAACGATCGCCATGGGTATCCTGCGTCCGGATCGCTGGGCGCCCAGCCGCCCCAGCCGCACACTGCCCTGTGGCCCGCGCTGGCCTCGCCGTGGGCGAGGCGCCCCGAGGCCCCGCGCTGGCCGGCAGACGATAGGCGCCGTCGGCCGCGGTGTCAACTTGCGGCCCGTGCCATGCCGAGGCGGCCGCGTCCGTGCGCTGTGTGGGTCCGGCGCCGCCCGCGTTGACGCCGGTCCGGGCCCTCGCTAGATTGGCGCCGCCACGCACCGGCCAATGTCATGTGCCGATTCGGCGTCATCGGCAGCGTCAATCGGGATGTCATCGTGAGCGCCGCTGGCCGCACTCACTGCGACCTGGGCGGCTCGCTCTATACTGTCATGGCGCTGGCCAGCCTGGTGCCGGCAGCCACGGTGGTGCCCATGGCCCGCATCGGCGTGGATGTGCTGCCGGCCGTCCGAGCGCTTCTCGCCTGCTGCCCGCAGGTGTCGATGGCCGGCTTCCGCATGGAGGCGGCCGTCAACTATGCGTGCCGGCTCGAGTACCGCAGCGACGGCAGCAAGAGGGAGATCCTCACCGGCTCGCTGGTGCCTCTCAGCCGTGCGGACCTGTGGGAGGGCGTGCTGGAGCTGGACGCGCTGCTGGTCAATTTCATCACGGGACGCGAACTGCGGCTCGAGGCTCTGCAGTGCCTGCGGCGCGCGTTCCGCGGGCCCATCGCCATGGACCTGCACAGCCTGCTGCTGCGCAGCCTGCCGGACGGGACTCGCGTGGCCGAGGCGCCGGCGGACTGGCGGGAGTGGGCGGCCCTGGCCGACGCTCTGCAGATGAACGCCAGCGAGGCCGCCTTGCTGGCGGAGGCCGAGGGGCCGCTCGACGAGAACCGGCTGGCAGCCCTGGCCCGGCGGCTGCTGGAACTGGGACCGCGTTGGGTGGCGATCACCAGAGGAGCGGCAGGAGCGCTGGCGGTGGAGGCGGGCGCGCCGGGACCAGTGACGGCGCCGGCGCTGGCGGTCCCGGCAGCCGTGGATCCCACGGGGTGTGGCGACGTGTTCCTGGCAGCGCTCGGCGCCGGCCTGCTGGCCCGGGCCCCGCTGGCGGCGGTGCTCCGCGCCGCCTGCCGGGCTGCTGGCCAGGCCAGCCAGTGGCGCGGTCCGGCGGCCCTGCGCCGACTCGAGCCGCTGGCGCTGGCGTGACGGCGGCGTTCGGGGCCGCTGGCGGCGCGCTGCTCCCGGCTGCCGGGGCGAGCTGAGGGCCGGCACGGCGCAGCGCACCGGGGGCGGGGCCGCGCCGGGGCGGCCTGTGGCAAGGCAGAGACCGAGGCCATGCTCATCGGTGTCACGGGCGGCATCGGCGCCGGCAAGTCGGCGGTGTGCGGGTTCTTCGCCGAGTGGGGCGCGGCCGTCATCGACGCGGACAGGCTGGGACACCAGGCCCTCGACGAGGCCGAGGTGCGCCGGGCCCTGCGCGCTGCCTTCGGAGCGGGGATCCTGCGGGCGGACGGCCAGGTGGATCGCGGCGCCCTCGGCGAGCTGGCCTTCGCCAGCAACGAGAACTGGTGCGCCCTGCAGCGCATCGTGCGTCCGGCGCTGGCGCGGCGGCTGTGGCAGGCAGCCGTCCGCGCGCAGTCCCGGCACCGGATCGTGGTGGTGGACGCGGCGCTCCTGTTCGAGTGGAACGCCGCCTGCCGCTTCGACCGGATCGTGCTCGTCCAGGCCAGCGAACGCCTGCGGGTGCGGCGGGTGCAGCGCCGCACGCAGCTGGCGGCCGCCCAGGTCCGCCGCCGCATGCGCTTCCAGGTGGGGCCCGAGCAGGCGCTGGCGCAGGCCCACTTCGTCATCACCAACGAAGGGGACCTGGACGAGCTGCGGGCCCAGGCCGAGCGCGTCTGGTCGGCGCTGGTCGAGGCCGGAGAGCGGGTGGTCGGACCGCCGCCACCCATGGAGGCAAGGAGAGTCGCTGCGATGAGCGAGCTGGGGTTCGCGCTGAAACACCCCGATCGCTTCGCTGACCGACACCTGGGGCCGCGGCGAGCGGAGATCGCCGCCATGCTGGCGGCGCTCGGCGCCGAGTCGCTCGCTGGGCTGATCGAGAAGGCGGTGCCCGAGGCGATCCGGCAGCGCGTGCCGCTGGGGCTGGCCAGCGGCTGGAGCGAGGCCGACACGCTGCAGGAGCTGCGGGCCATGGCGCGCCGGAACCGGCCAGCCCGCTCCTTCATCGGCATGGGGTATGCCGACTGCATCACCCCGCCGGTGATCCAGCGGCACATCCTGGAGAGTCCCGACTGGTACACGCCCTACACGCCCTACCAGGCCGAGGTGGCCCAGGGGCGGCTGGAGGCCTTGCTGAATTTCCAGACCATGGTGGCCGAGCTCACGGCCATGGAACTGGCGAACGCGTCGCTGCTGGACGAGGCCACCGCGGCAGCCGAGGCGGTCGCCATGCTGGCGGCGCTGCGCCCCGGCGCCGCGCGGCGGCGGTTCCTCGTCTCCTCTGCCTGCCATCCACAGACCGTCGCCGTGCTGCGCACCCGGTCTCGCTGGCGCGACTGGGAGGTCGTCGTCGCGGAGGCTTGCTTCCCCGAACCGGAGGACGACGTCTTCGGGGTGCTGCTGCAGTACCCGGCCACGGATGGCTGCGTGGCGGCCGAGCATGCGGCCTACGTCGAACGCGCCCACGCTGCCGGCGTGCGCGTGGCCGTGGCGGCCGACCTGCTGGCGCTGTGCCTGCTGGCCCCTCCTGGCGAGTGGGGCGCCGATGTGGTCGTGGGCAGCACCCAGCGCTTCGGCATGCCGATGGGCTGCGGGGGACCGCACGCCGCCTACCTGGCCACCCGCGCCGAGTTCCGCCGGCACGTCCCGGGGCGCATCGTCGGCGTCTCGGTCGATGCCCAGGGCAATGCGGCCCTGCGCCTCGCGCTGCAGACGCGCGAGCAGCACATCCGCCGCGAGAAGGCGACCAGCAACATCTGCACAGCCCAGGTGCTGCCGGCGGTGGTCGCGAGCATGTACGCCGTGTAC
>CAZPXM010000109.1:0-13075 GCA_964591015.1 uncultured Gemmatimonadaceae bacterium | reverse complement strand
GCTATAATACATGCGGCTTCAGATGCGGCTTCGGGCCTGGACCCGAGCCCTCACGTTGCCCGCGGTCGAGTGCGCCCATGAGCGTGCCGGACACTCCCAACGCGGCGGAACCGCCGTCACCCGCACCCAGCGACCGTGCGGGGAAAGGCACCCCTCCGGTCGTCACCCCGGCTGCGGGAGTCGCCGACGCGACGGAACGCCCGCCACGTCCCCCAGCCGGTCGCCTCGAGGCCATCCTCGCCGAAGCCGGCGCCCACGACCAGATGTGGCAGCAGCTGCTCGTCGAGACGCTCTCCCACGGCGACCAGCCGGACGTCGAGCTGCTCTGGCGAGCCTTCTGCTACGCCAGAGAGAAGCACGAAGGACAGGTGCGCCTGTCGGGCCGTCCATTCCTCCACCACTGCGTCACGGTTGCGCGCCTGCTGGCCCAGCTGCACCTGGACGACGCAGCAGTGGCAGCCGGCCTGCTGCACGACGTGCTCGAGGACACCTCCACGACCCATGCCGACCTGGCCGCGGCCTTCGGCGAGCAGATCGCCGGGCTGGTCGATGGGGTGACCAAGATCGAGCGGTTCCGCTTCGAGAGCCGCGAGGCCCGCCAGGCGGAGACCTACCGCAAGATGCTGCTGTCGATGGTCCGCGACATCCGCGTCATCCTGATCAAGCTCGTGGACCGGCTGCACAACATGCGCACCCTCGAGTTCATGGATGGCGACACGCAGCAGCGGATCGCGCGCGAGACCCTGGACGTGTACGCGCCGCTGGCGCACCGCTTCGGGCTGGCCCTGATCCGCTGGGAGCTGGAGGACCGGAGCCTGAAGTTCCTCGATCCGGAGGCCTACCAGACCATCCGCGAGAAGGTGTCGATGACCCGGCACCAGCGCGAGGAGTACATCGAGCGCTTCACCGCGCCCATCAGGGCCCTGCTCGCCGAGAACAGCATCTCGGCGGAAATCACGGGACGGCCGAAGAACTTCTACAGCATCTACAACAAGATGCGCACGCGCGGCAAGCCCTTCGAGGAGCTGTACGACCTGCTGGCGGTGCGCATCATCGTGCACTCGGTGCGCGACTGCTACCACACCCTCGGGCTGGTGCACAGCATCTATCGGCCCCTCACCGAACGCTTCAAGGACTACATATCCACGCCCAAGAGCAACATGTACCAGTCCCTCCACACCTCGGTCGTGGGCCCGCAGGGACGCCTGGTCGAGGTCCAGATCCGCACCTGGGACATGCACCACACCGCCGAGATCGGCATCGCGGCCCACTGGCGCTACAAGTCGGCCGAGCCGACCAGCGAGGAACTGGACCGCCATGTGGCCTGGTTGCGCCAGGTGCTGGAGTGGCAGCAGGAGGCCACGGATCCGGCCGAGTTCATGGCCAGCCTGAAGATCGAGCTGTTCCAGGACGAGGTCTTCGTGTTCACGCCCCGGGGAGACCTCCACCAGCTCCCCCGGGGCGCGACGCCGATCGACTTCGCGTTCGCCGTGCACACCGATGTCGGCCAGCACTGCCTGGCAGCCCGCGTCAACGGCCAGCTCGTCCCGCTGAACACGGAGCTCAAGAGCGGCGACACGGTCCAGATCGTCACCTCGCCCAACCAGCGCCCCAACCACTCGTGGCTGGAGCTGGCGCGGACCACCAAGGCGCGGCAGCGCATCCGGCGGGCCCTGAAGGATCAGCAGCACGCGCAGAATGTGGCGCAGGGGCAGAGCATGCTGGAGCGCGAGCTGAAGCGGTTCCGAGCCACGGCGACGGATGCCGAGCTGGCGGCTGCGGCCAGCGAGTTCGGTCTGGCCAGCGTGGAGGACCTCTATGCAGCCCTCGGCAGCGGCGACGTCTCCCTGGCCCGCCTGACCAACCGGCTCTTCCCCCAGCGACCGACGCGCCGCAGCGTGGCCCGGCTGAGCGACAACCGCGGCATCACGGTCCAGGGCATGGGCGACCTGATGGTCTCCTTCGGCAAGTGCTGCAACCCGATCACCGGCGACCCGATCGTCGGGCTCGTCACCCGCGGCCGCGGCCTCACGGTGCACCGCACGGACTGCCCCAACATCGAGGAGCTGAGCGCGCACCCCGAGCGGCTGATCGCCGTGGAGTGGGACGAGGCGCACGACCGCTCCTTCACCGTCCAGCTGCGCACCAGGAGTCTGGACCGCAAGTACCTGCTGTCGGACATGTGCAAGGCGATCAGCGACACCGGCACGAACATCCGTGGCTCGTCCACGCACACGCATGACGACGTCGCCGAGCAGTCGTTCTGGATCGACGTGCGGGACACGCACCAGCTGCGCGAGATCCTGGCGCGACTGCGGAGCGTGGCGGGCGTGCTGGAGGTGCGGCGCATGGACGAGGCCACGCCGCTGCCTGTGGAACCCGGCGACGACGGCAGCCGCCCCGCGACGGCGTGAGCCGGGCGGCCGCTGGGCCCCGGCGCTACGGCTGCTGGTCGAGCGCCACGCGCAGCTTGTCGAGGATCGCCCGCTCCTCGGGCGCGGCGGCGGCCCTGCCATAGTGGCCGCTCACGAGCTGCTCGGCCCAGCCGGCCAGGATCTGCGCCTGGAGGCGCGTCAGGCTCACGCCACCCGCGCCGCCCAGAGCCTGGCGCAGGCGGCGCAGCAGGCGCTCCTCATCCGGCCAGAATGGCTCGGGACGCCAACTGATCGCCAGCGCGATCTCCCGCCGCGTGAGCGGTACCAGCATGGCTGCTCGCACCCGTTGCGCGTTTGACAGGGCCGCCAGCCACCGCTAGTATCTGGCGTCCAGCGGCACGGGCCGCCCTGCCGCCGAATCAGCCGTCTACCCGGCGGCACGCCGTGATGGACGTCACGCCCGTCGTCCACCCATGGCGCCCGCCCCCGGCTCCATCGCTGCGATTCCTGGCATATGTCCGTGGATCCGCTGGCCTTCGTCCGTCCCTGCATCGCCCGGATGGAGGCCTACGTGCCCGGCGAGCAACCCGGGACCGGCGGCTTCATCAAACTGAACACGAACGAGAATCCGTACCCGCCGCCAGCGGCCGTGCTCGAGCGGATCCGGGCCGCGTGCAACGGCGACCTCCGGCTCTACCCCGACGCCTCGGCGCGCGAGGTCCGCTGCCGGCTGGCGACGCTGTTCGGCGTGCCCATGGAGACGACGATCGTCGGCAACGGCTCGGACGAGCTCCTCAGCATCATCCTGCGCGCCTTCGTCGACCCGGGGCAGACAGTGGCCTTTCCCACGCCCACCTACAGCTACTACCACCAGCTCGTGCAGACCCAGGGCGGGCAGATCCGCACGGTGGATTTCCCGGACGACTACGCGCTGCCGGCGGGTCTGGCCCGGACGGGCGCCCGGGTGCTCCTCCTGGCCAACCCGAATGCGCCTTCCGGAACCCTGCTCCCGCTGGCCCAGGTCGCCGAGCTGGCCGAGCGGTGCGCCGGCATGCTCGTCCTGGACGAGGCGTACGTGGATTTCGCCACCGAGGGCGGCGTGCGTCTGTTCGAGCGCCACCCCAACGTCATCGTCCTCCGCACGATGTCGAAGTCGTTCTCGCTGGCCGGCATGCGCATCGGGTTCGGCTTCGCCGTGCCCGAGATCATCGCGCAGCTCTGGAAGATCAAGGATCACTACAATCTGAACCGGCTGAGTCTGGTGGCGGCGGCCGCCGCCCTCGACCACATCGACGCCATGCGGGCGAACGCCCGGCGCATCGGCCAGACGCGCGCGGCGCTGACCGGCGCGCTGCGGGACCTGGGGTTCCGCGTCTGGGATTCGCAGGCCAACTTCGTGCTGGCGCAGCGCCAGACGCCACCCGCCAAGATTCTGTACGAAGCGCTCAAGAGCCGCCGCATCCTCGTGCGCTTCTTCGATCAGCCGCGCCTGCGCGACTGCCTGCGCATCACAGTGGGCACCCCGGAACAGGTCGCCCGGCTGGTCGCCGAGCTGGACGACCTGATCCGCCACCCGTGACGGTGGGGCACCGCGGCGGCGATCGAGGAACCCATCCGTTCCGGCCCTGCCCCCGCACGCTCGCGCTGCCGCTGCCCCTGTTCCGGGCAGCGCGCCGCTGGCGGCCGGGCGCGGCTCAGAAGGGGGGCGGCTGGCGCTCCAGCCGCTGGGCGATGCGCGGCGCGCGGCCTGCACGCTGCTGCAGCGACGCGATCATGTCTCCCACCAGCCCGGTCGAGAAGAACTGGATCCCGACCACGACCAGCAGCACGCCCAGCATCAGCAGCGGATGCCGATTCTGGATGTTGCCGTGCTGCACCCGCAGCCACGCGATGTACCCGCAGATCGCCGTGCCTGCCGCGGTCGCCAGCAGGCCGACGCTGCCGAACACGTGCATCGGGGTGGCCATGAAGCGCACCACGAAGGTGATGGAGAGCAGGTCGAGGAAGCCGTGCAGCAGCCTCCTGGTGCCGAACTTCGAGACGCCGAACTGGCGCGGGTGGTGGGTGACGGGGATCTCGCCCACCCGATAGCCGGCCCAGTGCGCCATCGCCGGCAGATACCGGTACAGCTCGCCATACAGATAGGGCAGGGCGTCCTCGGCCACCTCGCGCCGGTAGAGCTTGAGACCGCAGTTGTAGTCGTGGAGGCGCAGCCCCGTCACCAGCGACGTGACCAGGTTCCACACCTTGGAGGGCAGCGTCTTGGACAGCGGGTCGCGGCGCACGCGCTTCCAGCCGGAGACCAGGTCCAGACCGCCCTCGAGCGCCTGCAGCAGCCGCGGCAGCTCCTCGGGGTCGTCCTGCAGGTCGGCGTCCATGGTGAGTATCAGCGTGCCGCGCGCCGCCCCGAAGCCAGCGGCCAGCGCCGCCGCCTTGCGCGCGTTGCGCTGGAACCGCAGCGCCCGCACGCACTGGTGCTCCCGGTACAGCGACTCGATGACGGTGAAGGATTCGTCGGTGCTGCCGTCGTCGACGAACAGGATCTCGGCGCGCAGGCCCAGCCGCTCGAGCACCGCGACGATCCGGCCGCACAGCAGCCGGAGACTGTCCTGCTCGTTGTAGACCGGCACGACCACCGTCAGGTCCAGCGGGGTCTCCGAGGTCCGTTCGCCGCCGTTCATCGCTCCCTCCCCAGCTGGGCGCGGATCTGCGCTTGCAGCCGCCGCGCCGCCTCGTCTTGTGGCTGGCAAGCCAGTATCGCCGCCACGTGCCGCGCCGCCGCCTCCCACTGCCCCGTCCGGGCGTAGTGCGTGGCCAGGTGCAGCCGCCAGCTCACCTGCTCCGGCTCGAGTTGCAGCGCCTGCAGCAGCAACTGCTCGCCCCGGGCGATCTCGCCCGCGGACAGGCAGACGCTGCCCAGGTTGCCCATGATCTCGGCATGGTCCGGCGCCTGGGCCAGCCCGCTCTCCAGCAGCTCCTTCGCGCGGGACACCTCGCCCGCCAGGGCATACTCCACCGCCAGGCTGTTCAGCAGCGCGACCCGGCCCGGACGCAGCTCGAGCGCACGCTGCCAGGCTGCCACGGCCTCCCGGTGCCGGCCCGCCTGCCGGTGGACCGTGGCCAGCAGTTCGTACGTCTCGGGCCGGGTACCGTCGAGTCGCAGCGCGGCCTCCAGAACCCAGACCGCGCTGTCCAGCAGACCGCTCTGCCGGTACACCTCGCCGGCCAGGTGCAGGGCGGCCCTGTTGTTCGGGTGCAGGTCCAGGCTGCGCCGCACCGCCGCGCGCGCCGCCCCCAGCTCCTGGCGCCGCAGCTCGACCAGCGCGCGGAGGTGATGATAGCGGAAATCGTGCGGCCGCCAGGCAGCGGCCCTGCCGAAGGCCAGCGCTGCCTCGGCCGGCTGCCCCAGACGCTCGGCCTGCAGCCCGGCGAAGTACTGGTAGTCGGCCACCAGCATGCGCACTGCCGCGACAGCGCCCCCGCTGGCCACCACCAGCGCCGCCGCCAGCACCACCATGAGGCGGGCGCCTCGCGCGACGCGCCGGCCGGCGGCCTCGGCCGGCTGAACGTCCGTGACCTCCAGGTCGATCGACGCCCGGTGCGGCGCTCGCCTCGCCAGTCCGGCCAGCAGGCCTCCGTATGTCCAGAAGTGCACCGCTGCGGCTGGATCGTGGAGATTGAAGCTCACCAGCGCGTGCGTCAAGGCCGAGGCCAGTGCCGCCAGCATGCTCGCGGCCAGGGTCCGGTCCGCCGAGCCGCGCGCGTGGCCCGCCACGGCCTGGCGGCCGAGATGCAGGAGTACGGCCAGGACCCCGATCAGGGCAGCCAGCCCGAGGATCCCCGTCTCGACCGCCGCCTCGAGGTACTCGTTGTGCGCGTGATAGGGAATCTCGTCCCGCTCGCCCATGAGGGCGCGCCACTGGCGCTGGCGCTCGGCATCTCGGCCTGCCGGCACCGACAGGCCGAAGCGACCCGGTCCCGCGCCCAGCCACGGGGCACGCGCGAAGGCCGCCAGGGCGTCGAGCCAGGTCAGCCCGCGGGCAGACCGCACCAGTCCGCGGCTGAGCGCGGCGGCGGCTGCCGTGCTGCTCGGCCAGAGCCCCGGCCTCCACCAGGCCGAGCCGCTCTTTGCGCCCGCGTCCCCCGCTCCGCCCGGGCCGGCCGCTGGAGCCACGAGGAGCAGTGCCGCGACGACCGCCGCCAACAGCGGCACGACCGCGGCAGCCAGCCACAGGCGCCGCGCGGTGCGCAGCCGCGGCCCCAGGGTCGCCAGCAGCACCGCGCCAGCCACCATCGCCGCCACCACCCCGCCCGCGCTCCGGCTGAGTATCAGGTGCGCGGCACAGGTGGCGGCCAGACCGGCGGCCGCGAGCCGCGCCAGGCGCCGCCGCGCCGCCAGTACCAGGCCGATGGCCACGGGCAGGACCAGCCCCTGGTAGTGCGCAACGAAGTTGGCGTTGCCCAGAGTCGAGATCGGCGCGCCGCCGTACCGCTCCGGCGTCGGTATCAGCCGCACGCCGGCCCGCTGCAGGATGCCGAGGACCGCCACCAGCGAACCGGTTGCCGCGACCGTCCAGCAGACGCGCGCGGCAAGGCGCCGGTCGCAGGCCGACCACGCGGCTGCCGGGCACAGGACGACCAGGCTCAGAGAGACCAGCGACGCCTCGCCGCTGTGCCCATCCGCCCCCGCAGCGACCCAGGCCAGCAGGGTCGCCACAGCCAGACCTGCCAGGGACAGGTAGAGGGGCCGCAGGCTGCCGGGCAGCGGCGAGCCGGACAGGGCGGCCCGGACCAGGAGCAGGCCCAGCAGCAGCGGCGCCACGAACAGCACGATCGCCACCTTGGGCACCGCGTAGTCGCTGCAGAAGGGCGCATACACCAGCGGCACCGCCGCCAGCAGGCTCAGCAGCACCAGGCGTGCGGTCGCATCCAGTCGCCTGGCCGCCGTCTCGCCCGGCGCCCTGGCCGCCGCCGCGGCGCTGCCTGCCGCGTCCTGTTCGACCAGCCCTGCCGAGGGCGGCGAAGCGGGTGTCTGCATGGCCTGACCCAGGCGCCTCACGCCTGCGCCGAGACCTGGCCCGGCGGCCCCTCGACGAGGCGGACCACCGCCAGGCCCAGCGCTCCCGAGACGGCGTTCAGCTGAACATCCTTCAGTTCGAACACGCGCTGCGGCAGGACCCACTGGATGCACTCGTCGCCGAAGCCGATGAACACCGTGGCCGCCAGACTCCACGCATAGGCGGCGCGAGGACCGGTGTCCAGGCGCAGGGCCCGCAGGAGGATCCAGCTCATGAGACCGTACTCCAGCAGATGGAGACGTTCCGCCGGGAAGGGCGCGTACTGGCGCAGCAGCGCGGCGTAGGCGGTCCCCACCGCCGCCAGCGCCGCGAACACCGCCAGCCGGTGCCGGCGCACGCGCCGGACCGCCCGCAGGCCCACCAGCACTCCTCCTGCGCCCACCAGCAGGACGCCCAGGAAACGGATCGAGCCGTCGGTGTAGGCGGCCATGGCCCGCCACACGGTGGGGACCACCGGGATCGTGCTGTAGACCAACGTCACGTACACGACCACCAGACCCCATGCCCGGCAGCGTGCCTGGCCAAGCCGGAGCGCCTGCGGCCATGCCACTGCCCCTGCCACGACCGCCAGCAGCACCCATGCGGTCACGTCGGCCGGGGACCAGGTGGCTGCCAGCAGGAACAGGTCCCGGAGGCCCCGACCCGACCCGACAACCAGATTGGCGCCGTGCCGCCAGGCCGCCCGCGCCAGCACCCCGGCGCGCAGCCCCCACGAGGCCGGGCCGCCGCCGGACCAACCCGCCCTGGCCGTTGGCCGCAGGTAGAAGCTCACCCAGTCGCTGGCAGCTTGCCGATGGTCGGCCGGGAACACGCGGAAGCGGAAGGGATTGTACAGGGCCAGCGAATTCCACACCGCCTCCGGCAGCGGCCCGAAGCTCGGCGTGGCGCTGTCCACCGCGAACTCGCCGGCGAGCCGATAGCTGCCCGCGCCGACCTCGTAGTCGATGATGTAGCGACCTCGGGGCGGGCCGGTCCAGCGCAGCTCGATCCGGTGCACGTCGCCCAGGTATTCCAGCGTGTCGCCCGGGCCGGGGAACTCGATGCGGGGCGTCGCGCCCGCGGTCGCGCCTGCCGCTGCCGCCGCGCCAAGACCGGCCGCCGCGGGTCCGGACTGCGAGCCGCTCGCCGCGATGCGCCGTTCCTGGCGGGCCTGCGCCCAACGCTCCAGCATGGACCGCAGGCTGTCAGCCAGCAACGGCTCGCGGTCGCTCAGATCGCGCCGCTCCCCGGGATCGGCCGCGAGGTCGTACAGCTCCAGCCGCTGCTCCGTCACCGCCTGGTGAAGCTTCCAGCGCCCCGCGCGCACGGCACGGTACCGCCGCACGTACTGCTCGGCATCGGCGGTGTACCCTGCGGCCGAAGTCTCCATGAACAGCGGCCGCACGCGCCACTCGCCGGTCCCGGTCAGCAGCGGCAGCAACGACTGCCCGTCGAGCCCCGCGGGCAGGGGCAGGCCGAGCAGCTCGAGCACCGTCGGCATCACGTCGGTGCACTGCACGGGCTCGGTCACGACCCGACCCGCCGGCAGCGTGCCTGGGTACCAGAACACCAGCGGGATGCGGACCAGAGTCTCGTACAGACGCCCTTCCTTGAAGGTCGACACATGCCCGATCAGGTCGCGCTCCAGCAACTCCTCACCGTGGTCCGCCGCGATCACCAGCAGCGTGTTGCCCGCCAACCCCGGCTGCGACAGGGCCGCGCGCAGCGGCGCGAACAGCTCCGCGTCCATCCGGCGGACCTGGGCCTCGTAGAGCGCCGCCACCCACGGGCGGTCGCTGGCGCGGAAATCGATGATGCCGCGGACCAGATGGATCTGCGTTCGCACCAGCTCCATCTTCTCGGCGGCCAGTAGGCGGCGCGCCGCCGCCCCGAACGGCACCCAGGTGGCGAAGGCGGCGGGCAGTGCCGCCGATTCGTACGGCTCGCCGGCGTCGTACGGCAGGTGCAGATCGCGGTAGTGATAGTAGACAAGCGTGGGCCGGCCGCTGGCAGCTACCTCCTGCAGACAAGCGAACAGGATCTGATCGCCCCGGTGCAGCAGCTCCTCGCGCCGCGCGTACGGCTGCAGGCCGAGATTGGCGAAGTTGGGGATGTCGGTCAGGAAAAGGATGTCGGGCGCGTAATAGCTTGCCGCGCGCAGGGCATCGGGGAGGGTGGGTGCGGCCGGGTCCAGGCTCTTGCCGCGGATGTCGACGCCATGGCTCAACGCGTCGAGGCCGCTCAGCAGCGAGATCAGGCCGGGACTGGTCCAGCCGGAAGTCGTGTACGCCTCCCGGAAGACGACCCCTTCCCGGCAGAACGCGTCCAGCGCCGGCGTCGGCTCGCCAGGATGGCCGAGGTAGCCCAGATGATCGGGCCGGAACGTGTCGGCGGTGATCAGCACCACGTGCGGCCAACGGCCGGCGCTGTCCGTGGCCGCCGCGCCTGCCACGCTCGCCCAGCACAGGGCAGCGGCCCAGGCGGGCAGCAGCCAGCGCCGGCCCATCCTGCCCCCGGCTCCGGTCCTACGAGAAACAGCGGTCCCGGCGCTCAACGTAGATCACCACCGCCACCAGTATCGCTGCGACCCCACCCAACAGGAGCAGGGCCAGCGCCGTCCTGGCGGCCAGATGGGCCAGACAGGTGCCTGCCAGCAGCAGGTCGAGGACACCAACGCCCACGTCCACGCGCGCGTGGCTCCAGCCGCAGCGGACCAGACGCTGGTACAGGTGTTTCTGGTGCGCCCGCACCAGGTTCTCGCCGTGCAGGGCGCGCCGGACGAGGGTGTACCCGGTGTCGAAGACGAAGACCCCGTGCAGCACGAGGCCGGTCCACAGCGGCAGGCCGTGCGTCTGGCCGCACAGCGTCGCTGTCGCCAGCCCGAACCCGATGAAGTGCGCACCCACATCGCCCATGAAGAGCCGGGCCGGCGGCCAGTTCAGCCACAGGAACCCCGCGGCCGCCGCGCTCAGACACAGCGGCAGCCCCCAGGGGCCACCGCGCCACGCCAGCAACGCCGCCCCGGCGAGACCGGTGACCAGGGCATGGAGGGCGACGATGCCGTCGATCCCGTCCATGAAGTTGCAGGCGGTGGCCAGACTCACCAGCCACAGCGCACTCACCGCGACGATGGCCGGACCGGACCCGACGGCCGCCGCCGGCGCCACGCCGAGTTGCGGCGGCGTTCCTGCCAGCCAGAGCCAGACTGCGGCCGCCGCGCCGACGAGGGCGAGCTTCTCGAGCACCCGCAGCGGCCGCACCAGATCGTCCCAGGCCATCCAGACCAGGAGTGCCGTGCTGGCCCCCAGTCCCCCGGCCCAGGAGCGCACCGACTCGCCGCTCGCACCGGCCCACCACAGGGCCAGGGCACCGCTCCAGAAGCCTGCCATGATGCCCAGGCCGCCGGCGGTCGGCATGGGCCGCGCATGCGCGCTGCGCTCGGTGGGGCGGTCCACCAGCCGCAGACGTCGGGTCGCCCACAGGACCGCAGCGCTGGCCGCCACTGCGGCGACCGCGCTGGCGCTCCAGACCAGCACGATGCCAGGAATGCCGATCATCGGGCCGCGATCTCTCCCCGCCAGAGGCTGAGCAACAGGCCCGCCGCGAAGCCGAGCGGCGCGAATCCCAGATCCTCCTGCGCCGCCGCGATCGAGCACGCCTTGTCCTCTTGCAGGCGGCGCACCTGCTCGACCGTCAACGGCAGCCGCAGGCCGGCCACCTGCGCCGTCCGCAGCAGGGGCAGCGCGACCCACAGGGGGATGCGCGGCCTGCGCACGCGCCGGTTCACCGCCCGGCCGATCAGCTCCAGCAGGCGCACGAACGGCAGCGGTTCGGGCCCCGCCAAGTCGTACGTGGCGCCGGTGCGGCCTCGCCCGCTGACCGCCGCGTGCACCGCCTCGGCGACATCGCCCACGAACACGGGCTGCTGCAGGGCGGTGCCCCTGCCGAACACGGGAAACCAGCCATGGCGTCGCACGAACGCCACGATGCGACCGATGTTGCGATCGTCGCCGGGGCCGTAGATCATCGTGGGCCGCAGCACCACGCAGGGCCGCGCCGCGGCCGCCACGGCGGCCTCGCCGGCCTGGACCGCTGCCACCGAATGCGACGGCACGCCCGACCGCCCGCGCTGAGAGCTGAAGAAGACGAACCGCTCCACCGGGGCCGGGGCGCAGGCCAGCAGCACCGGGGCGTGGCCGATAGGCGCGGCGCTGACGATCAGCCGCACGCCGGCGCTGGCGGCGCGCACCGAGTCCGCATCGTCGAGGTCGCCCGTGCGCACCTCGAAGCCCAGGCTGGCCAGGAAACGGCCGGCGGTGTTCGCGCGCGCCGGGCGCACCAGGCACCGGACCGGCGCGCCGCTGCCGGCCAGCCTGACCGCGACATGGCGGCCCACGTGCCCTGTGCCACCAACCAGCAGGATCATCTCCGCCCGCAGCGCTCGGCCAGCAGTTCCTCGTACAGCGCCTCGGTGCGCCGCAACATGGCCGCCAGACCGAAACGTTCGACGACCGCCTGCCTGCCATGGTTTCCCATGCGCTCGCGCAGCTCGCGGTCGGCCAGCAGGCGGAGCAACGCCTCGGCCAGCGCCGCGGCGTCCCCCGGCGGCACGAGGATCCCGTTGGCGCCGTCCTCGATGATCTCCGGAATGCCACCGACCCGCGTGGCCACGACGGGGCGCCGCATGGCCAGCGCCTCGAGCAGGACCATCGGCAACCCCTCCCGGCGCGACGGGGTCACCAGCACATCCACATGGCCCAGCCACGGCCGCACGTCCGCAACCAGTCCCGTGAACTGCACCCGCGGCCCCAGACCGAGCACGGCCGCCTGCGTCTCCAGGCGGCGCCGCAGCGGTCCATCGCCCACCAGCACCAGGTGCATCTCCGGCAGGCGAGCCCGCAGGCGGGCCGCAGCCGCCAGCAGCACGTCGAGGGACTTCTCTGCCGTCAGGGTGCCGACCGCGCCGATCACCGCCGCACCGGCTGGAAGGCCGGCCGGGCGCGGGCCCTCCCACCCCACGAACCGAGCCAGATCGATGCCGTTGTGGATCACGCAGTACTGCGACGGGCGCCCCAGACCCATGTCCAGCGAGCGCCGCGCCGTGTCCGCGCTCACGGCCACCAGGCGATCCGACAGCCGTGCCATCGTACGCTCGGCAAGCCGGAAGGCCGCCCCGGCGACCCCGCCGGCCTCCACCTCGGCCACGGGCCCGTGGTAGGTGTGCAGCACCACGGGCACGCCGGCCAGCCTGGCTGCCAGCCTACCCAGCACGCCCGCCTTGGAGATGTGGGTGTGCACGATCTGGTACCGCCCGCGGCGCATCAGGGCGTACAGCGAAACGAGGGCCCGGGCATCCGCACTCGGGCTGACGGCCCGTTGCAGCGCCGGCACCAGCATCGGCCGCAAGCCCCGCGTCGCCGCCTCCGGCCACAGAGTGCCCTCGCCGGGTTCGCCACGGCCAGCCGCCACGTCCACCGAAAAGCGGTCGCGATCGAGGCCCGCGGCCAGCTCCAGCACGTGCCGCGGCACGCCCCGGACCACCAGCCGCGTGATCACCTGCAGGACGCGGATCATGGAGAGCAGCGCCCGCCGGCGCCGGCAGGACCGAGCGACAGCGAGTCCGGAAGCCGAGGCCCACTCACC
>CAZPXM010000108.1:0-13086 GCA_964591015.1 uncultured Gemmatimonadaceae bacterium | reverse complement strand
CGGCCGGCGCGCCGGCCGCTGCGCCTGCGTGGCGCTTCGTCGATGCGGCACCGGCGGCCGGGCTGACGGTGCGCAACGTGTCGGGCGAGCGCGAGAAGACCATGATCATCGAGGCCAAGGGCGGCGGCATCGGCTTCCTGGACTACGACGGCGACGGCTACCTGGACGTGTACGTGATCAACGGGAACACGTTCGCCCAGCCGCGCCCCCAGCCGCCGCCCAGCAACCGGCTCTACCGGAACAACCGCGACGGCACGTTCGTCGATGTCAGCGTTGCGGCAGGCGTGGGCGACACCGCGTGGAGCATGGGGTGCGCGGCCGCGGACTACGACAACGACGGCGATCAGGACCTGTTCGTCACCAACTACGGCCCCAATCGGCTCTACCGGAACACCGGCGACGGTCGCTTCGACGACGTGGCCACAGCGGCCGGTGTCGCCGGCAAGGCGGGATGGAGCACGGGCGCGGCGTTCGGCGACTACGACGGCGACGGCGACCTGGATCTGTTCGTGGGCAACTATGTCAAGTTCGATCCAGCCATCCGCCCCGACAAGATGCCCTACCAGGTCTGGAAGGGACTGAAGATCTTCCACGGGCCCAATGCGTACGCGGGCGAGCGCAACGAGCTGTACCGCAACGACGGGGACGGGACGTTCACGGACGTGACCGAGCGGACGCCTGCCATCGCCCGCACCGCGCTGCGCAGCTTCCAGTGCGTGTGGGTGGACATCGACGACGATGGCGATCTCGATCTGTACGTGGCCAATGACTCGGATCCCAACGAGCTGTACCGGAACGACGGCGGCGGGAGGTTCACGGACATCTCCTTCAGCAGCGGGGCCGCCTACAGCGATGACGGCGCGACACAGGCGGGCATGGGTGTGGCCTGGGGCGACTACGACGGCGACGGCCGCGGCGACCTGTTCGTCACGCATTTCTCGGAGGACTACAGCACCCTGTACCACAACGAGGGAGGCGGCGTGTTCGCGGACGTGAGCTATGCCGCCAACGCCGCCGAGGTGAGCATGCCGTGCGTGAGCTGGGGCACCGGCTTCCACGACTACGACAACGACGGCGATCTGGACCTGTTCGTCGCCAACGGGCACGTGTACCCCATCATCGACGCCTACGATGTGGGCACCAGCTACGCGCAGCGCAACCACCTGCTGGAGAACGACGGCAGCGGGCGCTTCGCCGAAATCGGCGCGCAACTGGGCCCCGACATGGCCAGGATGCGCGTCAGCCGCGGGGCGGCGTTCGGCGACTACGACAACGACGGGGATGTGGACGTGGTCGTCCTGAACGCGGACGACACGCCGTCGCTGCTGCGCAACGAGGGGGGCAACCGGCAGCACTGGCTGCAGGTGTCCCTGCGGGGCTGCCGGAGCAATCGGGACGGCATCGGCGCCCGCCTCCTGCTGACCGCTGGCGGCAAGGTCCAGCGGCGCGACGTGATGAGCAGCTACAGCTTCCTGTCGACCAGCGACCTGCGCGTCCATTTCGGGCTGGGAGCTGCCGCGCGCGCCGAGCTGCTGGAGATCCGCTGGCCTTCGGGCCAGGTCCAGCAGCTGCGCGACCTGCCTGCGGATCAGTGGCTGGTGGTTGCCGAGGACGGCGCCGCGGTGGCGCGCCGATGAGATGGCCCGGCAGCGGGTTCGGGGCATCCGGGCGGAGGCCCGGCCCCCGGGGAGGCCGACACAGGTGATGGCAAGCAGGGGGCGCGGCGCGCGCTTGATCGTGCTGGCGGTCACCGGGTGGTGGCTGAGCGCCAACCCGCCGGCAGCGTCCGCCTGGGAGCAGACCCGTTGGGGCGACGTTGTGTACTACCGCGCCACGTTCAGGCCTCCCGCCGCCGGCAGCGCCGTGCTGCGGGTGGCGGCTGCGGACAGCTACCAGGTGTACCTCAACGGCGCCCTGGTGGGCGCCGATTCCACCGGCTGCCGCCTGCGGTCCTACGCGGTGAGCGTGTCGTCGCAGTCGAACCATGTCGGCGTGCGGGTGGCGAACCGGGGCGCGGGGCACGGCAGCGGGCTGCTGGCCGCCATCGAAGGCGACGGCTGGCGCGTCGAGACCACGCCGAACGCGGCGCTCCAGGCCTGGTACTGGACGGCGACGCCGCAGGCCGGCACCGCCTGGACTACCGCCGCGGTATCGGCGCAGACCGGGTGGCAGCCGGTGCAGGCGGGCACCCTGGACCGCCGCTGCATCGAGGGGCTCGTGGATCCGTCGCTGGCGCCGGTCGCGGGCTTCCCCGGGGGCCTCGATCCGGGTGGCCGCGCCGGGGCGCTGGTCCTGGCGCCCGTCGACGGGATGAACCTGGCCCGCGGCCGGTTCTCCAACCGCAGCGTGGTCACGGACGGCGATCCGAACACGTCCTGGGATCCGCCCGTGAACGCCGTCAATCACTTCGCCGCGATCGATCTGGGCGTGCGGCGGTGCATCGAGGCCGTGCGCGTCGTGACCCGCGGCCGCACCCAGGCGGAGCTGGACGCCAACTCGCTGCGCGGCTATTCGGCGCAGGTGAGCGACGACGACGTGAGCTGGCGGGAGGTGGCGGTGACCTACCAGGTGCCGCAGTCCGCGTGGAGCGAGCTGCGGTTCGCCCCGATCCAGGCGCGCCATGTGCGCGTCGTCATCGTCGCGGTCGATCCGACCACCTCGCCCCGCGTGGGCGAGATCGAGGTGCTGGGCACGGGATTCGGCCGGGAAGGGTGGTATGTGTCGCCGGTGCTCGCCGCGGGTGGCGGCGCCCCGGCAAACCTGGGTCGGGTCCGGTGGGAGGGAAGCCTGCCCGCCGGCACCGGCGTGCAGTTCCAGTTCAGGACGGGCGCCACGCCAGCGGATTTCACCGACGCCGAGGCGGGCTGGAGCGCGCCCGTGGTCGCCGATTCGGCCTGGTTCCCGGCACCCGAGCCTGTCGCCTTGTGGCAGTACCGCGTCCGCCTGCACACGAGCGACGAGCGCGTCTCGCCCGTGCTGGAGCGTCTCGGCGTCGAGGTGGACGCCGAGCTGCCAGCCAGCGGGGCGCGCGCGTGGGTGTGGCCCAACAGGGTGCCGATGGGCGTCGATACGACCTTCGCCTGCCGGGTGGCTCTCGAGTTCGCTCCCGGTGCGCACGGCGTGGAGCGCCTCGCCGTGGCGGTGCCGGCCGCCGCGGAGCTGCGTCCGAGTCCGGCCCTGGCCGCGCTGCTGGCCGGATGGGAGTGCGCGCACGGGTTGCTGACGCTGCGCTTCGCCGCCCCGCTGCGGGAGCCGACCGAGGTCGAGATCGCGTTGCGCACGCGCACCTATGCGGCCGTGCATGCCTTCCGCGTGTACCTGTTCGCCCCCGGCGCAGCGAACCCGCTCAACGCCGCCGAGGAGTCCACCCCGGAGCCGGCCACCGGGGGGGCGCGCTCCTGGCTGGTGCGCACGACGACGACGGGGGGCCGCACGCTGGCGCTGGCCGCGGCGAATCCGCCCGTGTTCACGCCCAACGGCGACGGCGTGAACGACGACACGGTGATCGAGTTCGCGCTGGCGCGGGTCGACGTGCCGCGGCCGGTGCGCATCGAGGTGTTCGACCTCGGCGGCCGCCTGGTGCGAGCCTGGGACGCCGGCCCGCTGGCGGCGGGCGAGTACCGGCGGCCATCGCACGGGCTGGCAGCCGGCAGCCCCGGTCTCTGGGACGGCACCGATGCGGCGGGGCGCCTCGTCGTGCCCGGCGTGTACGTCTTTCGCGTGCGCGCCGAGGTGGATGCGGGGGCGAACGTGCTGGCGGGCACGGTCGCCGTGGCCTACTGATCCGGACGCGCGGCGGCCAGGGGCCGCTGCCGCGCGCGCGAGGGGCAGCAGGAGGCAGCAGTGGCAGACTGGACAGGGGTCGGCGGTGTACGCCGGATGGCCGGAGCACAGGGGCAAGCGCGCGCGCGGGAGAGGCTGGCGCGACGGTGGGGGGCGGCGCTGGCCGCGCTCGTGTGCGCCGGCTGTGGGCTCATCTTCCCGCCGCGCTCGACCCGCACGGTGGCCCTGCTGCCGCTGGCCGAGCAGCCGTCCGGCCAGTACGAAGTGCGCGACCAGCGCGTCGTCTTCGTGACAGAGGGGCTGCGGCTGGAGGTCGAGCACCTGACGGACGCGGCCCTGAACGAGCTGTTCGGTGACGAATCGGCGCAGGGCCGGGATTCGACGAATCCCTACACGTACGGCGACTGGATCGATCCGGCCGTGGGGTACGTGCGGAACCGGTTCACGGTCTTCCGCGTCACCGTCCACAACCTCTCGCTCGGCCAGGTGATGCTGCAGCCCGGTAGCTGCCGGCTGGTGCTGGAGCCCGGCGGCCAGGAGCTGGCGCCCTACGGTCTGGAGGCGGGCTCCGCGCCCAGGACCCTGGAGGGGTACTACCGGGCGCTGCGCGGGCCGACGGGCAACGACGAGTATCTCTTCCGGATGCGGATGGCGAACGCGCGCAACACGTTCTTCCCCGATGACCAGCGCGTGTCCCGCGGCGAGACCTACGCCGGGATGATCGTCTTCGATCCGCTGCCCGAGGGGGTGACCGCGGCCACGCTGCAGGTCCGCGATTTCGTCATCCGCTTCAACGCGTACGGCAGGCCGCTCCAGGCGGTCGACATGAGCTTCCGGTTCGCTTGCCGCGTGACTGCGGGCGCGTACGCGCCGCGCGCCAGCCGTGCCGCGTCGGCGCAGGGTCCTGCCGTGCGCCTGCGCGAGGCCAGCAGCATCAGCGGGCAGGCGAGCGGCGACCTGACGCGCGAGGTGCAGACGATCGACGCGTACGTGCGCACGCGCCTGGACGACATCGGCGCGTGCTTCGCTCAGGCCTTCGCGGCGGGCACCGTGTCTGCGGGCAGCGTCTCGGTCCGCTACGTGATCCTGCCGCATGGCGGTGTCGAGCGCGCGGAGGTGGTCCAGTCCTCGCTCGGCAATGCCGCGGTGGAAGGCTGCATCGCGACGCGGGTCGCCAAGTGGCGCTTCAGCCCGGTCGGGGGCGTCGACCGAGGCTGGGCTCCGGCCGACACCACCGGCGGCGCCGCCCCGCCGCCGCCGGCTTCGGGTCCCGTCGTCGTCGTCAGCGTGTTCGGGTTGGGGGAGGACGAGGAGGAGGGCCGATGAGCGCTGGACCGGCCCCGCCGGTCGCGACGGCGGGCTGGTGGCCGCGGCCGCGGCGCCGGCTCGCGCGCGGCTGGATCCGGCTGGCCGGGGCGCTCTGGACGCTGGCCCTGCTCGGTGGGGGGCGCGTGCAGGGGCAGGAAGTGCGCCTGCTGGAAACTGGATCCGGCCACGCCGTGATCGAGGCGGTGTTTCCCCCGCAGGCGCCGCTGGCGGCACGCGTGCGCGCGGTCCTGGTGGGGCTGCCGCTGGACGCAGAGCCGCGGCTCGAGGTGCTCCAGGCCGAGGCCGGCGCTGCAGCCGTCGTCCCTGGGGTGGACCTGGCGGCGGACCCTGACGTGGCAGGACTGGCGGCGCTGGCCGGACCGGCTCGCCTCGGCCCGGTCGGTTTCATCCGCGGCCAGCGCGTGGTGCAGGTGGCCTTCGAGCCGCGCGCCGCGCCCGACGGAAGTTTCCAGGTATTCGATCGGACCGTCGTGCGGCTGGACTTCGCGGGCGGGTCGGGGTCCGTCGCCGTGCCCGCCGCGCCGGACCCGTGGGGGGAACGCTACCTGCGCGGCGCGGTGCTCAACTACGAGCAGGCCCGTCTCTGGCGCCGTCCGGGGCCAGCGCCTGCCCCGCGGCCGGCGGCCAGCATGCCGTCGGCTCGGGTCAGGCTGCGGGTGACCGACGAAGGCCTGTATCGCGTCGGCTGTGCCGAGCTGCAGGCGGTCGGACTGCCGGTGACGGGCGTGCAGTCGGGCCAGTTGCGCCTGTACTACGGCGGCGGCCTGCCGCTGCCCGAGGAGAGCCGGGGAGTGGTGCCGCAGGAGCTGCCGCTCATCGTCGAGGACGGCGGCGATGGGCTGTTCGACGGCTCCGACTACGTGCTGTTCTACGCCGAGCCAGCCTCCCGCTGGGTGTACGATGCCGAGCGGGCTGCCTACGTGTTCCGCAACAACCCCTACACCCGCGCCAACGTGTACTGGCTCGGCGTCGCGGCGCAGCCCGGCGGACTGCGCGCCCCCGTGCTTCCCAGCGCCTCCGTGGGCCCGGTCGCGGACACCGTGCGCACCTACCGGGCCCGGCTGCGCCAGGAGCTGGACCAGTACGTGTCCATCCAGACCTCGGGTATCAGCTCGGGCTACGAGTGGTACTGGGAGGTCCTCAGCGGCAACGCCCGCCGGTACCCGGTGGCGCTGTGGGATGCGGTCAGCGATACGGTTCAGATCGTCCTGGGATTCCAGGTGCCGGGGGCGCAGCGGGCGGTTCTGGAAGTGAGCTGGAACGACCGCCTCGTGCGCAGCGTCTCGGTGCCCGGCCTGGGATCCTCGCGCACGCTGGTGCAGAGCACGGTCGCGACGCGCGAGGGCACCAACCACCTGGGGCTGGTGCACACGGGCGGCGCCAGCGCGCGACTGGACTACTTCGAGATCGA
The DNA here is from genome assembly GCA_964591015.1 of uncultured Gemmatimonadaceae bacterium. Lineage (GTDB taxonomy): Bacteria > Latescibacterota > UBA2968 > UBA8231 > UBA8231 > SLHA01. Next base: position 6,563 of record CAZPXM010000108.1, on the reverse strand, counting down.
TTACTGCCGGCGCCTGGCCGCCCGCGGCGGGGCGCTGCTCTTCGATGCCAGGCCCGGTCCCGGGGCAGCCGAGTTCGTCGTGGCGGGCAGCGGCGGCCAGTCGGTGCGCGTGTTCGAGGTGAGCCAGGGCCTGCGCGAGATACTCCCGCTCGAAGCGGCCGCGGCGACGGACACCGTGCGGTTCCGCGACGAGGCGGCCAGCGTGCCGCGCCGCTACCTGGTGACGACCGCAGAGCATTGGCTGCGCCCTGCGGCGATGGAGCTGGACGCCGGCGACGAGCTGCGCGCCCCGGCGCAGGGCGCCGAGTACGTGATCATCGCGCACCGGGACTTCCTCGCCAGCGCGCACCGGCTGGCGGCCTGGCGCGCCGCCGACGACCGGTTCGGGAAGCCGCTGACGACGCGCGTGGTGGATGTCCAGCACGTCTATGACGAGTTCAGCGGCGGCATGCTGGACCCGACCGCGATCCGCGCCTTCCTGCGCCACGCCAGCGAGACCTGGTCGCCGCCCCCGTTCTTCGTCCTGCTGTTGGGCGACGGCACCTACGACTACAAGAACAACTCCGGTGCCAGCCCGGGCGTGTGGATCCCCGCGTACCAGCACGGCGAGAGCACGTACGACGAATGGTATGTCTGCGTCTCCGGCGACGACGTCCTGCCCGACATGGCCATCGGGCGGCTGCCGGTGCAGACCGCCGCGGATGCGGCCTTCGTGGTCGACCGGCTGATCGCGTACGATCGGCAGCCGCCCTACGGCCCGTGGCAGAGCCGGGTGCTCGTCGTGGCGGACGACCTGAACAACCCGCAGAAGCGGCAGATCATCGAGCCCTATTTCCTCACGGACGCCGATTACCTGTCGCGGCGCTACCTGCCCCAGGACCTGGATCTGCGCAAGCTCTACCTGGCGCAGTTCCCGCTGGAGGGGCAGACCAAGCCGCGGGCGCGGGCGGAATTCCTGCGGCAGTTCAACGACGGGGTCCTCCTGGCGCTGTTCGTCGGGCACGGCAACGCCGATGTGCTGGCGCACGAGCACGTGTTCGTCGTCTCGCGCGACCTGGACGAGATCCGCAACGGCGCGCGTCTGCCCCTCTTCTACACGGCTGCCTGCCAGGTGGGCGCGTTCGACGACCCGCTGAAGGCATCCATGCCGGAGGCCCTGCTGCTGCGGCGCGGGGGCGGCGTGATCGGCATGGTGTGCGCCACGCGGGTCGGCTTCCATGCCAGCAACATGCGACTGGCGAACCGCTTCCACGAGCAGTTGCTGCGCGCGCCCGAGCGGTACGTGCCGGTCGGCCTTGCCCTGATGGCCGCCAAGCACCTGGTCCAGGAGCCCCTGCCCGGCCACGACCAGACCGGCATCCGGTGCCACTCGCTGTTCGGCGACCCGGCGCAGCGGCTGGCGCTGCCGCAGCGCCGGGTCGTGCTGACGGCGCCCGACACCCTGCACGCCCTGGCCGAGGTCCGCGTGGACGGCCAGGTGGTGGACGCCGAGGGCGCGGTGCTGGCCGACTACGAGGGGCAGGCGTGGGTGCAGGCCTTCGACTCGGCGGAGATGAGCCAGCTCGACGGCTATCCCTACCTGCAGCTGGGCGTCCCGCTGCTGCGGGGGACCTACCCCGTGCGCCAGGGCCGCTTCAGCGCCGTCTTCCGGGTGCCCAAGGATATCACCTACCGCGGCGCGGATGGACGCATGAACGCGTACGTGTGGGACGAGACGACGCCGAGCGGCTACGGCTCGGTGCGCGGGCTGGTGCTCGCCGGCACGGCCACGGAGGCCGGCGACGATCGGGCGGGTCCGGAGATCCACCTGGCCTTCGCCGGGCAGCCGCGCTTCGTCTCCGGCGGCACGATCGCGCCCGACGCCGTGCTGTGCGCCACCATCGCCGACCCCAGCGGCATCAACGTGACCGGGGAGACCGGCCACGAGATCGAGCTGGCCATCGATGGCCAGACCCGCGCGATCACCGAGGCGTTCAGCGTCCACGGCGACTATCGGACCGGCACGCTGACGCACGCGCTGGAGGCGCTCGCGCCGGGCCCGCACACGATCGGCCTGAAGGCCTGGGACACCTACAACAACTCGGCCGTGGCTGCGGTGACCGTCCAGGTGAGCGGCCGCGCCGAGATGGTGCTCACCGAGCTGCTGTTCCATCCCAACCCGCTGCGGGCCGCGGCTGGCCACTTCACCTACAACCTGGCGCTGCCAGTGCGCCAGGCGCGCATCCGCATCTTCGCCCTGAGCGGCCGTCTGGTGGACGAGCTGGTCGGCGACGCGGCGATCGGCTACAACCAGGTGGCCTGGGAACCCCCCGCCGAGCTGGCCAACGGCGCCTATCCCTACTACATCGAGGCCGTGCGCGAGGACGGCTCGCGGCTGCAGCGCACGGGCGTGCTCCAGCTGCTGCGCTGAGCGAGGCGCCGGCTGCGGCAGCCGCCCGGTGCCGCCGCGCTCATTCGCCGCGCAGCCGCTGCCGCAGCCGCCGGTGCAGAGCGCCGTCCGCCTCGGCGGGCGGCGCAGGGCGCTGCACCGCTACGGGCGGCGGCGACGGCGCGGGCGGCGGGATCCCGTGCGGCGGCGCCATGGCGACGGCGTGTCCGGGCAGCGGCGGCGGCGCCTGCATGCGCTCCAGCTTGCGGCGCAGGAGCAGCCGCGTGTGCTCGTCCAGCGGCAGCCGCTGCGGCTGTTGCCGCCAGCGCTCCACGGCGACGGTGGGCAGGTGGGCCTGGCCGCGCGGCCGCGGCTGGTCGAGCGCGGCCAGCGCCGCCTCCGCGCTGGCGCCGCGCAGGACCGCCTGCAGGATCACCGCAGCGGCGCGCCGACTGCCCACGTTGCCTTCGCCCAGCTCGACGTTGCGGACGTGGTAGGGGCTGATGAGCCGGTGGGCGCAGTTCGGACAGCCGTCGGGGCAGTCGCAGGTGAGCAGGTGTTCGAGCGCCAGTTCCAGGATCTCCTCGAGGCGGCGGTAGCAGCGTTCGGCGCTGCCGATGCCGCGCAGGAAGAACTCGAACCAGAACAGCGTGTGCCAGGGGGTGTTGCGCGCGCCCAGGGACCAGTCGAAGTCGCCGGCATCGCTGGCCAGGAACAGAGGCAGCACGCGGCTGACGCAGAACAGCACGCCGAGCATGCCGGCGTCGGGATTGAGCCCCAGGCGGGCCACCGCCACCGGCAGCTCTGCCGGCAGACGCAGCCAGAATGCCATCGCCTCGTAGGCGAACGGCGGCTGGTCGATGCGGTGCTGCGAGAGCCGCTCGAGGGTGTAGAACTGCACGCGCTCGTACAGAGGGGTGGAGGCCACGGCATACACCTCGCCCAGGCACGCCGTGGCCGTGCCCACAGGCCGGCTGTCCAGCTCGACATCCACATGGTCGACGGCGGTGCTGGTGAGCGGGTCGGTGTAGTAAGGAAGCTCGGCCCGGCGCACCCGCACCACGTTGCGCTCGAGGTCGTGCTCGACCATCGCGTAGGTCTGGCCGCCGCGGAGGTAGACGGCGCCCGGGTAGAACAGCCGCAGGGCGCGGCAGCGGTCGAGCCGGTCGATGACCCGTCCGGTGTCGGCGTCCATCACCACGGTGCTCTGGTCGCCGTAGCCGCGCAGGCGCACGCGGGCGGCAGGCGTCGGACCGGTGTGGTGCCAGGCCGGACCGACGCGCGCCAGATCGCCGTGCTCGGCCAGCACCTCGGCGGCCAGGCCGGCCGCGTACCCGAACAGCGGCAGCTCGTCGTCGGTCAAGGGCAGCTCGGCGGCGGCGCACGCCACATGCATCATGGCGACGAACGGGTTGTCGCTCTCGACGACCGCCTGTTCGAGCGGCCGCGCGAACAGGAACTCGGGGTGGGCGGCCACGTACTGATTGATGGGCGTGTCGAGGGTCACCAGGATGATCAGCGCGTCGCGGCCGCTGCGGCCCACGCGGCCGGCCTGCTGGAAGAACGAGTTCAGGGTGCCGGGGTAGCCGACGATGATGCAGGCATCCATGGTGCCGAGGTCGATGCCCAGCTCGAGCGCCCGCGTGGTGCACACCCCCAGCAGTCGTCCAGCACGCAGCTCGGCCTCGAGCTGGCGACGCTCCGGCGCGGAGTACCCGCCCCGATAGGCGACGACGCGAGCGGCCAGCTCGGGGGCCTCCGGCGCGAGCGCGGCGCGCACGTACCGGTAGAGCATCTCGGCGGTGTTGCGCGCCTTGGTGAAGCAGATCGTGGCGACTTCCGCCTTGAGCAGGCGCGTCATCAGCTCGTGCGCCTCGACGTTGGCGCTGCGCCGCCCGCGCCAGCGGCGCGCCTGGATGCGCGGCGGATTCCAGACGGCGAAGGTGCGCCGGCCGCTCAGGCCGCCGCCGGCCGCCACGTGCCGCGCCGGCCGGCCCAGCAGGCCGGCAGCCAGCTCCTCCGGATTGGCCAGCGTGGCGGACGTGCAGATCGCCCGCGGGCACGCGCCGTGCACCTGGGCGAGGCGCTGCAGGCGCCGGAGGACGTTGGCCATGCCGGCGCCGAAGAAGCCGGTGTACACGTGCACCTCGTCCAGCACGAGGTAGCGCAGGCCGTGCAGGAACCGCGCCCACTGCGCGTGCTGCGGCAGCAGGCTGGCGTGGAGCATCTCGGGCGTGGTGATCAGCACCCGGCCGCGCGCGCGCGCCAGACGGCGCTGGTCGGCCGGCGTGTCGCCGTCCAGAGTCATGGCCCGCAGCGACGCGGCGCCCTGGCTGCCCAGGGCTCGGTCCAGAGGCTCGTTCCAGGCGGCCTGCTGGCTGCGCGCCAGCGCCTTGGTGGGGAAGATCAGCAGCGCCGTGGCCTGGTGGTCGGCGCTCAGGGTCTGCACCAGCGGCACCTGGTAGCACAGGCTCTTGCCGCTGGCCGGACCCGTGGTGACCACCACGTCCTGGCCGGCCAGCAGGGCCTGGATCGCCGCGGCCTGGTGCGCGTACAGCTGCCCGATGCCCTGCGCGCGCAGGAAGGCGCGCGCCGGCGCTTCCAGCTCGGCGGGCACGGGCACGCGCGGCAGCGGCGGCAGCGCCACGGTGCGCCGATAGCACAGCTGCCCGGCGTAGGCGGGATCGGCGGTGAGGCTGTGCAGGAACCCGGCTACGTCCATCCGCCGGCACCCTTGCCAGGCGCGCAGCGGCAGCCTGGCGGCAAGAGCCGCTCTCCGAGCGGCCAGCGGCGTGCTCCGGCCTGTGGTCCGGTGCCGGCGGCGGGCTGGGCGGCCGTCCGCCGGGGCCGGCGCCGCGCGGCGCGCGTCAGTCCAGCAGGCGCTCGAGCCGCCACGCGTCGCCCTGCTGGCACAGCTCGTACACCCCTTCAGGCGCAGCTTCCGGCGGGCAGGCCGGGCGCGCCAGCACCTGGAAGTAGCTCCGCTGCTCCTCGCGCGTCCACCAGTGGGCGCGCACCCGCCATGCATCCAGGACGTCGAGGACGGCGTACTCCTGCCCGCGCCAGCGAAAGGAGACGGGCCTGCTGCCGCGCGCGCACACCTCGATCGGTTGAGCGAGCCGCTTCATGTCGCCACCATTTGAGCGTGGCCAAATGTGCACTATACTATTCCTCGCCTGGTGCATCTGTCAACCGGGGTCGAGCCCGGTCCGGCACGCCGCGGTTGCCGGCCTCGGCGCCCGTCCGTAGCCAGCAGCGGCGGGCGCCGGCGCCGGCCACCGTCGCGGGTCTGGCGCAGGCGGGGGGAGAAGGCGCGGTGGCAGACAGCGGGGACAGCTCGGACGGCGGTGGCGAGCGCGAGCGCCGCAAGCAGGAACTGCGCCAGCAGCTAGGGGTGCTGCGCGCCGCCGCGAGCGGCGCCGCTGCCGCGTGGGCGTTGCCCTCGGGCAGCGCGGGGCCGCGGGTTCTCGACGAGCTGGTGCCGGGAGAGGCGCGGGCGACGGCCATCGGCATGGCCTACGTGGTCCGCCGTGCGGTGCGCGGGCTGCCCGGTGGCGCCGAGCTGGAGCGCCGCTTCGCAGCGGCCCTGGCCGATCCGGCGGCGCCGCTGCAGCGGCGGTTCCGTGCCGCCGGATACGGAGGAGCGGCGGCGCTGCGCGACGCGATCGTGCTGGACATCGAGACGGCCGGGCTGGGCAACGTGCCCGTGTTCCTCATCGGCACCCTGGCCTGGGAGCCGGACGGTCTGACCCTGCAGCAGTTCCTGGCGCGCGATTACGCCGAAGAAGCGGCGGCCCTGGCGCTGTGGCGGCAGGCCAGTGGCGGGCGGCAGCTCCTGATCACGTTCAACGGCAAGAGCTTCGATCTGCCCAGCCTGCGTCTGCGCGCGACCCTCAGCCGGGTCGCCTGGGCCTGGGATCCGTGGCATCTGGATCTGCTGCACGAGTCGCGCCGCGTGTGGGGCCGGGTGCTGCCGGACTGCCGCCTGCAGACGCTGGAGCGATGCGTGTGCCGGCGGTTCCGGGGCGACGACATCCCGGGAGCGCAGATCCCTGCCGTGTACCACCACTACGTGCACACCGGCGATGCGCGGCTGCTGGCGCGCGTGGTCGACCACAACGCCGAGGACCTGCTGGCCCTGGCCGAGCTGCTGCTGCGGCTGCCGGACCTGGACCTGCCCGCCGCCGCGGCCGCC
>CAZPXM010000107.1:0-13119 GCA_964591015.1 uncultured Gemmatimonadaceae bacterium | reverse complement strand
CTACTCGTACTACCTCGGGGCGCCCAAGGACCACCCGCCCACCCTGCCGCACGCGCTGCCGGCCCAGCGACTCGGGCCCTCCCAGGTGCGCCTCAGCTGGTCGGCCGCGCTGAAGGCAGGCGGCGGCCCCGTGGAGTACGATGTCCGCGTGTACGCCGAACGCGAGGCGCGCGAACCGCTGTTCCGCGCGCTGACGCGCCGGACGTGGCTGCGCTACGAGGTGCCAGAGCCGGAGCGCATGTACTTCGTCGAGATCCGCGCCGTCGACGCGCACCGCCGGCTCAACCCCGAGACCTGGTATCCGGCCGCGCGCCTGAACTTCGCCCTCGTGCCGCCAGAGCGGTACGGATGGTACGGGGTATTGTAGACGGAACCCGGTTCGCGGGCGCGGCCGCGGGCCGCACCGCCGTCTTGCACCCATCTCGCGGAGCACCGCCGTGGGCACCCAGAGCCGCATCTCGCTGCAGGACTACCGCGTCTTCTACGCCGACCAGCCGACCATCGGCGGTTCGGTGGTCTGGGAGGATGGCCAGCTCGTGGCCGTGTTCGGCAGCGGCCCCTTCGAGGACGACGACGCGGGCCAGCACCCATTCCGGGTGCGCAGCGCCGATCTCGGGCGGACATGGTCGGCGCCGGAGCCGTTCGGTCCGCCGGTGGTGGTCCATCCGGAGCAGGAGTCGCTGTCCCTGACGCTCTTCGGGCCGACGGCGGCGGGGACCTTCCTGGCCTACGGCGTGCACATGCGGGTGCACTCGCCGACGGCGCGCCGGTACGAGGATCTGCAGTTCCGCTCCTACCCGCTGCTCATCGGGCGCCGGGTCCGCGGCGCTGCCGATTTCGCGTACCGCCAGTACCCGTCCGGGACCTTCCTGGGCGAGCAGTTCATGGAGCGCGGCCTGCAGCTCCCCTCCGGCAGACTCGTGTTCGCCCTCTGGGGCTGCATGGCCCGCGGCCAGAACTGGCGCTGCGGCGTGCTGCTCAGCGACGACGACGGCCTGACCTGGCACTATCGCGACGTCGGGTACGAACCGGACCCCGGCATCCGCGACCGCGCGGACGGCGAGTACCCGGCCGGGTTCAACGAGCAGAGCCTGTTCGCTGCCGCTGACGGCCGCCTGATCTCGCTGATCCGCGGCCGCGAGAAGCTGGGCCGGCTGCCGGACAGCCCGCGCGACACCTGGTTCTTCCGGTCCGTGTCCGCCGACCAGGGCGAGACCTGGACGCGGCCGGAGCCCACCGATGTTCCGGGCACAGGCGCCGCGGGGGTTGGCCTCGTGCTCCCTGACGGTTCGCTGCTCCATGCCTGCCGCGTGCCCTACTCGCGCACGCACTATTCGCTGCCGGAGCCCGAGCTGTTCGGCCTGCACCTGGCGCGCAGCTTCGACGCGGGGGCGACCTGGCAGCCGGAGGTGTTCCTGCAGCGGGATCCCGACGGCCGTCCGTTCGACGATCACTACAACGCCATGAACGGCCAGTTCGTGCCGCTGCCGCAGCCCGGCGAATGGCTGTACGTGTTCGGCCAGTTCGCGGTGCGGCAGCGGGTGTACCGCATCCTGGCGGCGCATCTGGCGGTGGACACCGCTCACCCCACGGCCCCGCCGTGCGCCGGGTCCTCCGCGTGCGCCGCGGAGCGGGCCAGGTAGTCGCTCAGCAGCTCGATCCCGAACTCGGCCACCAGGTCGCCGATGCTGCGCCCGGGCGCCTCGCTGGAGATCAGCACCGAGGCCAGATAGCCGGGGTCGTGCACCTTGACCTGCGGGCCGTACTTGGCGCGCATCGCCGCCAGCCGCTCCCAGTTGAAGTCCAGGTGGGCGACCGCGCAGTCCAGGTTCACCTCGGCGGTCACGTACGGGTAGTAGTTGGTGGAGGCCGCGATCCGCTCGCCCACGGGCGAGACGATGCCGCTCTGCAGCCCGCAGATGGCGCTGACCAGATGGGTCCGGCAGCTGTAGGCCCAGTACTGCTGCATCAGCCCGCCGTGGTACATCGACGCGAACAGGATCAGGTCGGGGCGGGACTCCACATAGCGCCGCCGGATGCCGTCGAAGTTGAGGTCGAAGCAGATGGCGGCGCCCACGCGGCCGAAGTCGCAGCCGAACAGCGGCGCGCTCCGGCCGGCCAGGATGCCCCCTTCCGTGGTCTCGGTGGTGACCGGGTAGTTCTTGTCGTAGAACCCCAGCGACTGGCCGCGGCGATCGAACAGCTCCAGCGAGTTCCGCCACGTGCCGTCCGGCAGCAGCCGCACGGCCGGGTAGGCCACGTAGCAGTGGTGGTCGCGGGCCACGCTGGCGAAGTAGTCGCCGACCTGGTGGCCGCGGTACCGATAGTAGTCCTGCCGCTCCGCCAGGGAATGGGCCGGGTACCGGTCGCAGCACTCGGGCACGAGGATGAGGTCCGGGCGGTCGGGCAACACGGCCGCGAAGTGTCCCCGCCAGTGCTCGATCATGCGCGCCACGGCCTCCGCGCCGGTGCCCGGGTTGCCCGGCGCCGCGCCGGCGCCGATGGTGCTGATGCGAACACGGTTCGCCATGGTTCGCTCCTTTCAGGCCGCGGCCGCGGCCTCCAGACGCGCCAGCCAGCGCATGAGCTGCAGGGCATCCGCGTAGGTCGCGCCAGCCGGCACCGGCTGCGTCCCGCGCACCACGCGGCAGAAACAGCGCAGTTCCTCGGCGAGCATGCCCGTGGGGCCCTCGCGGTCGGCGCGGATCTCCAGCGCCATGGGCCAGCTCGCCCGCTCGTCGTACAGCTCGATGGGGCGCGGGTTGGGCTGCAGCCGGGCCATCCAGCCCGCGCCGAACACCTCCAGTCGGTCGAACCCGTCGGCCGCCATCCCCGGCGGGGTCAGGAAGCTGGCCGTGAGCGAGGCCATGGCGCCATCCGCCCACTCGAGCCAGGCCAGCGCCAGATCCGGGCGGCCATCGGCCGTGCGGTGCACGCGCGCGGCGAAGCGGCTCGGTTCGGCGCCGTCGCGCAGCGCCTGGACGCAGTACAGGTCGTGCGTCATGGTCAGCTCGAACGGCGACTCGCCCGGGTACAGCTCCAGCGTCCGCGTGGGCCGATGGCGGACGGCATCGATGTAGACCAGGGGGCCGCGCTGCCGCCGCTCCGCCTGCAGCTGGCGGAATTCGCTGTTGAACAGCAGGATGTGCCCGAGCATGAGGTTGCGGGAAGCCGGCGCCACCAGGGGTTCGAGCTGCATGGCCTCGTCCAGGCTGGCAGCGATCGGCTTCTCCAGGAGCACCGGTCGGCCGGCGGCCAGCAGGCGGCGCGTCACGGGCACGTGGGACGCGGTGGCACTGGCGACGATCCAGCCCTCCGCCCCGGACTCGGCGATGGCTCGCTCCAGGTCCAGGAAGCCCGGCACGCCCGGCACGCGCGCGGCGAACGCCGCCAGGCTGGCCTCGCGCCGGGCGACCACCGCCACCAGCTCGGCCTCGGCCAGGCCCTGCACGGTGAGCGCATGCAGAGTGCCGAAGCTGCCCAGGCCGATCACGCCCAGTCTCACCGGCTCCTGGCGGCGGGCGGTCATGGCTGCTGCCTCCACGGCGCCTGCATGAGCGCCCGGTACGCCGTCACGCCCCGCTCCAGCTGCTCCAGCTCGAGCCACTCGTCCAGCGTGTGCGCCTGCTCGATGTTTCCCGGCCCCAGCACCACCGCCGGGATGCCGAGCTCGGCGAACTGGGACGCGTCCGTGCCGTAGAACATGCCGGTCGGCACGGCGCGCAGCCCCGCCGTCTCCAGCGCCGCCACCACGCCCGCGGTGAACTGCTCTCCGCCCGCCGGATCCAGCGGTGGATCGATGAAGGGCGGCCCCTGCTCGACGACCAGGTCGGGGTGCTGGCGGCGCAACTGCGCCAGCAAGGACTCCACCGCCGGCAGGACCTCGGCGGGATCCTCGCCGGGCACGAGGCGCCGATCGACCTCGATCTCGCAGTGTGCCGGAATCACGTTGACCTGGGTGCCGCCGTGGATCACGTTGATGCTGCACTGCGCCTTGCCGGTGAGCGGATGGCTGGCCCGCAGCGACGGCACGTACTCCTGCTCGAGCCGGTCGACGACCCGCACCATCATGCTGATGGCGCTCTTCCCCCTGGCGGGATCGCCCGAGTGGGCTGCCCGGCCGCGCGTGTGGATCTTCCAGCGGACGATGCCGTTGTGGGCGACGACCGGCTGCAACTGGGTGGGCTCGCCCACGATCACGCCGGCCGGCCGCCAGCCCAGCTGCGCCAACTGCCCGCCGGCGAAGGCCCGCACGCCGGCCTTGCCGATCTCCTCGTCCACGGTGTAGACGATGGCCACGTTGTTGGGCCGCGCGGCCGCCGCCGCGTACTGGCGCAGCGCCCACAGCATGGCGGCGCCCGAGCCCTTGGTGTCGCAGGCGCCGCGGCCGTACAGGCGCCCGTCGGCCACCCGCGCCGCGAAGGGGTCGATCGTCATGCCGGCCACGGCCACCGTGTCCAGGTGGCTCTCGAACAGCAGCCACGGCGCCTCCCGGCGCACCTGCAGGCTGACCAGCAGGTTGGCGCCGTCACCGCCCAGCGGCAGCCGCGCCGCGCTCAGCCCGCTCGCCGCAGCGACCTGCTCCAGGTAGGCCGCCAGCTCGGCCTCCGCCGCGCTTCTGCCGGAGATGTGGCCGTTCACCGTGTCGATGCGCACCATCGCCGCCAGCAGGTCAACGCAACAGGCCGGTACCCGCGTCGTCATGGATGATCCTCCGGGCGACCCGCCGCGCTGCGCGCCGCCCCGCCGGTGGCGCGCTCCAGGCGGATCGTCTTGATCTCGAACGGCCGGAAATCCAGGTGGAGCACCTCGCCCGCGCTCACCGGGCAGGGGAGGCCGCCGCCCTCCAGCAGGTCGGTCTCGGCGGCTGCCGCCACGCGGCCCGCCAGACGCACCAGCGCGCCCGGCGCCGGCTGGCCCGCGGCCTCGTACAGGCGCAGCACGATGCCGCCGTCCTCGCCTGGCTTGACCGCCGACACCACGACGTGCGCGGCGGAGACGTCGAGCAGGCCCCAGCGCGGCGGCAGGGGTCCTCGATGGGCATCCGTGGCGTGCGCCAGCAGCGGACGGTTCAGCTCCCAGCCATGGCGCCACACCGTTGCCTGGCGCCAGTCGCCGCGGTGCGGCACGAGCGAGTACTCCAGGACATGCTCCACGCCCAGTTCCTGCGCGGAGTCCGAACTCATCCCCGGTTCGTACCCCCCGCCGTACCCGTAGGCCACGATGCTGGTCGCGCGCAGCAGCGACAGCATCATCGTCCCGTCCGCCACCCCGTTGCCCGGCAACCCCCGGTTGAGCAGCGCGATCCCGTGCTCGCCGTCGCTGCAGTCGATCCAGTTCTGCGCCGGGAATTCGCTGCCCGCCGGCCGCGCGATGGCGCCGAAGGGGATCTCGTGCGTGGCCGCCGCCGCCGCCAGCGTCGTCGGGAAGAGCGCCCGGTAGCGGACGCCGCGCGCCTGGTTGACCAGGGTGGTGCGGATGTCCACGCGCCGCAATCCCGCGTACACGCGGACCCGGGTGCCGAACTGCGCCGCGCCCAGCGCCACCGGCGCCAGCTCGAACTCGTCGAAGACCCGCCCCCGGCGAACGCGCCCCGGCTCGCCCTGCAGATCGGCGCTGAAGGTGGCGCTGCCCCGCGCCGGCGGCGGCTGCGGCGCGCGCGCGGCCACGCGCTGCGCAGCATCCAGCGGGTGGTAGAGCTCCCACAGATCGCCGCGGTCTTCCTCGATCGCGACCACGTTCGCCGGACCCGCCAGCAGCTCGCGGCCTTCGTCCGTGGCGCGCAGGCTCACCAGCGCACCCGAACGCGGGTCGAGGCGAAGCTGAAGGTATTCGTTGCCCAGGCACACGCCGGCCCCGCTCGCGCTCGCGTTCGCCTCGCTGCCGCCCGCCGCCGGGGACGAGACCGCGCTTGCGCCCGCTACCGCACCGTCCGCGGGCGGCTGCTCGCCCGCCACCGGCACGAGCCAGTACACCGCGTACCCCAGCGCGGGCACGCCCGTCGCCACGAACACCACCTCCGCGGCCAGCAACGTGCCGTCGTCGTGGCGTTCGGTGCGCACCAGCTGGAGCGGCACCGGATGCCCTTCTGCATCGATCAGCTCCAGACCGGTGGCCACGCAGCTCCCGCAGCCCACGGTCGCCTTGACCGCGTCGGTCCGCTCCCATCCCAGCGGGTTGAACACGAGCAGCGGGAGGCCCGGACCGCGCGTATCCACGTGCGCGGCCAACTGCTCCAGCCAGTCGGCGATGGTGGCGGCCACCCGGCGCTGCGCGAACTCGTAGCCGCGCACGGTGTCGGCATACACCGCGTCCGTCATCACGCCGGACATCAGATCGTGCGCCTGGTTGAACAGCACCGGCTCCCACGCCTCCCACAGCGGTTCCGTGGCTACCTGGGCGCCCAGCCACCGCAGGATGGCGCCCAGCTCCTCCGCGGCGGCGAGCTGCCCCTCCACCACCCGCAAGCGCTGCTTGAGATCGATGCGGCTGCTGTAGGTGCCCGGGAAGATCGGATTCAGCTCGCCCGTCACCACCGGCCGCTCCGGGCCGCGCTGGCGCACCGCCGCCTCGAACTCCGCGGGTACCGACAGCCGCAGCCGGAAGGAGCGATCCGGCCGCCGGTTGAAGGCGGCAGCGGCCGTGGGCACGTGCGCCTCGGGAGCGCTCACGTCGGCGCCTGCGGGGCCGGCGCGGTCGGGACCGGCGGCCTGCGGCGCCAGCGCGGCGAAGCGCTCCGCCATGAAGCGGGCGAATCCCTCGGCATCCGCGGGCGAGCCGTACGCCACCGCGTAGGTCTGCGGCAGCCAGTAGGCCTCCACCCGGCTGCCATCCAGCCCCTCCCAGAAGAACTCGGCCGGTGTCTCCCAGGAGGGGACCCCGCGCATGAACCAGAGCGAGCCGATGCCGGCCAGCCGGAGCAGCTGCGGCAGCTGCGCATGGTGCCCGAAGGTGTCCAGCAGCCAGCCGGTGCGCACGTCCACGCCCAGCTCGCGCCGGCAGAACCCCTTGCCCAGCAGCAGTTGCCGCACGAAGGACTCCCCGCCCGGCATGTTGACGTCCGGCATCACGTGCGTGCCGCCGACGACGGCCAGGCGGCCATCGTCCACGAACCGCTGGAACACCGGTCTTTCGTACGGATACCGCTGGAGGAACGGACCGATATAGGCGGCCTGATCCAGGGTGAAACGGTAGTCCGGATGGCTGTCCAGCAGCCGCAAGGCCCGCAGGATGTTGGGCAGGCCGATGTCCAGGTACTCGGCGCGCGTCTTGAAGACCGCGCCCTCCCAGTGGGTGTGGGCGATGTAATGAAACACCGGCTCCTGCGGTGGCTCGTCGCTCAACGCTGGCCCTCCTGTCGCGGCGCTGTCCCCGGGGGCAACCGCGGTCTACATGCTACTCGTTGCCCGTGCGACCCGCAACCTCCGCCCCGTCGGGCGCTCGCCGGCCGCGTTGGCCGTGCCCGCGCCGCGCCCTACATTTCCCGCATCCGTGCCGGCGCGAGGGCGCCCGAGCGTGCGAGGCGTGGGCCGCAGCCGTGTCGGCCCGCGGCTGGCGGCGCTTCCCGACGAAGGGCCGCGCGCTCGTCGCGCCGCGTCCGTGCGACTCGACCGGCCAGCCATAGCCAGGAGGAGGGTATGCCGCGCTTCAGGAGTGCCAAGCAGATCAAGACCGGCGTCGTCGGCTACGGCGCCTCGTTCAACATGGGCCGCCACCACCTGAACGCGATGCAGCAGGCCGGGATGACGCCGGTGGCTGTGGCCGACATCGATCCGAGCCGCCTGCCGGTCGCGGCGGCCGACTTCCCCGGCATCCAGACGTTCCCCTCGCTCGGCGCCATGCTCGCGGGCTGCGACGTGGACCTGATCACCATGGTGACGCCGCACAACACCCACGCGCCCCTGGCCTTGCAGGCCCTCCGCGCCGGCCGGCACGTGGTGTGCGAGAAACCCTTCGCGCTGACCACTGCCGAGTGCGACGCCATGATCGCGGCTGCCAGGAAGAGCGGCGTGATGCTCTCCGCCTACCACAACCGCCACTGGGACGGCTGCATCCTGGCGGCGCTGAAGCAGGTCCGCGCCGGCGCGATCGGCGAGGTCTACCGCATCGAGGCGCACGTCGGGCGGCACGGGCAGCCCGGCGACTGGTGGCGCACCAGCAAGAAGATCTCGGGCGGCATCCTGTACGACTGGGGCGCGCACCTGCTCGAGTACAGCCTCCAGCTCATGGACGCCGACATCGTCGAGGTGACCGGGTTCGCGCACACCGGCTTCTGGGCCGCCAAGACCGCGTGGAAGGAGGACACCCACGAAGACGAGGCCCTGGCCGTGGTGCGCTTCGCCAACGGCAAGTGGCTGGCGTTGACCGTCACCTGCCTGGACGCGAACCCCAAGCGGGGCATGCTCGAGGTGACCGGCACCAAGGGCTCGCTCATCGTGGACGGCGGGTACAACGAGATCATCACGCAGGATGGTCCGAACACGACGATCGCCCGGTACAGGAACCCGGACTCCGAAAGCTGGCGCTTCTACCGCAACATCGCCGACCACCTCGTCAAGGGGACCCCGCTGATCATCACTCCCGAGTGGGCGCGACGCCCCATCCACATCATGGACCTGGCCAACCGCAGCGCGCGCCTGGGCAGATCGCTCCGCGTTCGGTACGCGTGAGGCGATCGGTGCGGAGGACGCCGTGAACGACCGTGAACGCCTGCTAGGCGTGATGCGGTATCAGCCAGTGGACCGCGTGCCCTGTCGCTGGTTCGGCGCCTGGCCCGAGACCATCGAACGCTGGAAGGGGGAGGGCTACGACCCCAGCCAGCCCGTCTTCCCGGCAGATCACTGGGAGTCGCACGGCCACTGGTTCTTCCCCAACCCGCCGTTCGAGCATCGGGTGCTGGAACAGGACGAGCGCACCATCCTGTACGTCAATCACGAAGGCATCCTCATGCGGGAGCGGCGCGACAACCCCTACTCCTCCATGCCGCAGTTCGTGCGCTTCCCGGTGGAGACGCGGGCGCAGTTCCGCCGCTTCTGGCAGGAGCGCATGCAGCCCGACCCGGCGGCCCGCCTGGGGCCCGACTGGCAGGAGAAGCTGGCCGCCTGGCGCACGCGCGACTTCCCCGTCGTCGTCATCGCCGACCGCTGGGGCGGGTTCTTCGGTCCCCTGCGCAACCTGGTGGGCGTGGAGCGGCTGTGCACCCTGTTCTACGACGACCCGGCCTTCGTCGAGGAGATGATGGACGCGGACGCGGACTTCATCATCGCGCTGATGGGGCAGATCCTGGACCACACCACCATCGATGTCTTCGGGTTCTGGGAGGACATGGCGTACAAGACGGGGCCGCTGCTCGGGCCGGAGCTGGCGCGGCGGTTCATGTTGCCGCGCTACCGGCGGGTGGTGGACTTCCTGCGGGGCCGGGGTGTGGAGTTCATCTGCCTGGACAGCGACGGGGACGTCACGCAACTCATCCCCGTGTGGCTGGATGCCGGGATCAACACCCTGTACCCGTTCGAGGTCCAGGCCGGCATGGATGTGCTGGCCGTCCGCCGCCAGTACGGCCGGGAGCTGCGCTTGTGGGGCGGCCTCGACAAGCGCGTGGTCGCGCAGGGGCCGGCGGCCATCGACGCGGAGCTGGCGCGGGTGGCGCCGCTGGTCCGCGAGGGCGGGTACGTGCCCTTCCCGGACCACTCGTTCCCGCCCGACGTGTCCTACGCCAACTTCCGCTATTTCGTGCAGCGGCTGCCGTCCATCCTGTGAGCCGGTCGAAGGCGTCCACCCGCAGCCCCGAAGGGGGCCACGGTCGCCCGAGCAGATTCTGCACCTGGTGATCCGCGCCCTGCGCGAGCGCGCCGGAGTGGACATCGAGAGAGTTTCCTGGCGGCGCCGCACGATCTGGACGCCGGGCTGGGCTGGGGGCCGGTGGCGGACTTGGCCCCCATCACTCGCGAGCGCCAGTGGATCCGAGCGCCTGTGGGCATGGCGGGCCGCGGCGGCGGCATGAACCTGCGCCCGGAGCCGCGCGCCATTCGCGGCTTCGGCTGGCATCCGTGCGAGCTGCTCTTGGAGCGCCTGACGGAGCCGGGCTCTCTGCACAACTTCAATGATTTGAATGACCTGCGGCGCGTATGTGACCCGGACGGCGGCCGCGCTTGACCCAGGCGGTACGAATGCCTATAGACGATCCACATTGCCCGGACTCCAGCGATCGACTCGTTCGGTATCGGGCCGTGGTTGGATCCTTGCCCTGACAGCGAGCCGATCGTCGGTCGTCGAGGCCCGTCATCTGCAGCGATACGGCAGCTGCGAGGAGCTGCGCGACGTGGAGCACATCGTCGAGAGAGAAAAGACTGTGCCCGTCCTGGCGCGGACCGACGTCGTAGTGGCGGGTGCTGGCATCGCCGGCACGATCGCCGCCATATCCGCTGCCCGTCACCAGGCGAAGACCATCCTCATCGACAGATTCGGCAGCCCGGGGGGCAACATGGGACCGGGCGTATGGGCCGCAGGCACGCTGCACTTGGCGCTCAAGGACAGACGCTTCCCGGACGAAAGCGCCTTGGTCAACCGCTGCGGCATGGGCGGCATCCCGGAAGAGTTCATCCGCAGAGCCGTGGACAGCAGGCCGATAGCGCGCGACATCCCGCTGGAAGTGCGGGAGGAGCTGGAACGTACTCACTACAACCTGGACGGCTACCGTTTAGGCGCGGCCGGTTACCCGATGGATGCCGTGGTCTGCACGCACGTTGCCTTCCAGATGCTCGAGGAAGCAGGGGTCGAGTGGCTGCTTTCCGCGTATGTCTGCGACCCGGTGCTGGACGGCTCCAGGGTGACAGGGGTTTTCGCCGAGACGAAATCGGGACGCGTCGCCATTCTCGGCAAAGTCGTCGTCGACGCCACCGGCGAAGCCGACGTCGCCTTCAGGGCGGGGGCTCCGACCGTCAACTGCAAGAGTCCCGGCGTCGGGCTCTGGTTCTCGATCCAAGGTGTCGACAGGGCCAGGTTCCTGGAATACCTCGCGCATGACGGCATCGACCCGGCCGACATCGAATGGGCGAATCGCACCCTGCCCGGGGCGAAATTCGCCGCCAACGAGGCCCAGGCCGACGAACCGAGCCAATTCGCGGACGTGATCTACATGTATTATGACGAGAAGGTGCACCGCAACTGCGACGTTCCCTACCGCATGCTCTTGCCGAAGGGTGTGGACGGATTGATCGCGGCGGGCAGGAGCGGCATGGTATACGGCCCGAATCTGAGGGCGAGGTACAGCGTGATGCTCGACGCGCAGGCCGCGGGAGTCGCCGCCGCGCTGTGCGCCGCGGACGGGATCCAGCCAAGACAGCTCGATGTCAGGAAACTGCAGAGGATCCTGTGGCAGCACGGCTGTCCGCTCGGAGATCGGGTAAGGCTCAAAGAATTGGGCCTCGTGGGTTGAATCGCCGGTCAGCGGGCCTTTCTTCTGCCACATCGATCGTCGCAGAGACCCGGCGTGTGCGGCGCGCGCAGCGTCTTCCACTCGAGGGGCCTACTCAGGGAGGCTGAATCATGGCGGAGAGCAGGGTGATGAATCGCTGGTGGGTGGTCGTCGGCGGCATCCTCGTCCAGTTGTGCCTGGGCGCCATCTATGCTTGGTCGGCATTCACCGGCAAGCTGACCGCCGCCGATGGGTTGTTTAGGTTCACCAAGACCCAGACCCAGGTCATCTTCTCCGTGGGCCTGCTCTCGTTCGCCGTGGTGATGGCGCTGGTGGCCGGCAACTGGCAGAAGAGAGTCGGCCCGCGCCTCGTGGCGATCACCGGCGGCGTGCTGCTGGGCATCGGCTACCTGTGGGGCGGTCTGGCCGGCAATAGCTTCTGGGGCATTCTCATCGGCGTCGGCCTGTTGGGTGGCGCGGGGATCGGGTTGGCGTACGTCTGCCCGATCGCCGCGCTGGTGAAGTGGTTCCCCGACAAGAAGGGGCTGATCACTGGCCTGGCGGTGGCCGGCTTCGGGTTCGGCGCGCTGATCTGGATCAAGCTGACCAGCGGCTTCAAGTTCGGTCCGATCGACCTCACCCCCGGCTGGGGTGGACTGTACGGCATGGGCTGGACCACCAGTCAGATCTTCATGCTCTACGGCGTGCTGTTCGCCGCGCTGGTGACGCTGGGTGCGCTAGTGATAGTCAACCCGCCCGACGGTTGGAAGCCGGCGGGATGGACGCCGCCGCCAGCGGGAATGGCGGGAGCCGGACACCACGAGTTCACCGTGCGCGAGATGGTCGCCACACCGCAATACTGGACCCTATTCTTTTCTTTCTTCGTCGGCGCCACCGCCGGACTCATGGTCATCGGCGTCATCCAACTCTTCGGCACCGACGCACTGCTCGCCAACGGCGTGGACAGGGCCCGCGCGGCCATCATCACCGGGACGGCGATGGGCCTGTTCTACGCGCTGATGAACGGCCTAGGCCGCATCATCTGGGGATCGCTCTCCGACAGACTCGGCCGCAAGAACTCCATCGTCCTCATGTGCGCCCTGCAGGGCGTGATGATGATCGTCTTCTATTTCATCAGCGGTAGCGAATGGGGCCTGTACCTCGGCGCGGCGGTCATCGGCTTCAATTTCGGCGGCAACTTTGCCCTGTTCCCGGCGGCAACCGCCGATTACTTCGGCAACAGAAGTGTCGGCTCCAATTACCCCTGGGTGTTCCTCTCCTACGGCGTCGGCGGCGTGGTAGGCCCCGTGCTGGGCGGCATGATGGGCGACGCGAAGGCGTGGATATGGGCGTTCATCCCGGCAGGCATCGCCTGTCTGGTCGCCGCCGCGCTGGCATTCACCTTGAAGGCGCCGGAGGTCAGAAGAGCCTGAGCCGCGGTCGCGGACAGAGGCGGGGTGACCGTGCGGCGTGGTCGCCTCGCCTCGTTCGCCGACCGAAGCGGTCGGCCGAATCGAAGCGAGACAATCCTCGCTACCGACCCCCCAGATATTCCCCGCTCCAGCCGCCAATGCTCGCGTGTCAGCCCGTTGGCCGCACGCGGCTCCGCTGCCCCATCCCCTCCACCTCACCCCGGCATGCCTGCCTTCGCCGGCTCGCGCAGCTCCAGGACCACCATCCACGCCAGCGGCCTGAGGCATGGC
>CAZPXM010000106.1:0-13377 GCA_964591015.1 uncultured Gemmatimonadaceae bacterium | reverse complement strand
CGCGCAGCTGCGCGGCGATCGCGGCACGATGCGGTCGAGGTTCTTCTGGACTAGTCATCGGTGCCATCTCGAACGCTGCGGGGTGCCTGCCTGTTTCAACGAGCGCTTCCCTGATGGGCGGCAGGCCGGTACGCGCCGCCTTCGCCGCCCCGGAGCGCGCCGGCCAGGTTCAGGCACCCGCGTGGCCCCCCGGGCCCGCAGGCCTCAGTCTCCTCAGGTAGAAGCGATGACCGGCGAACTCCATCTCGACGAGCCGCCTTTCGTCCACCAGCCGTCGCAGCAGGGCCCGGTCGGCGCCGGCCCGCGCCAGGAACTCGTCCACGGCGTCCTCGCGCATGGGGTGCACGGCGGTGATGCTCAGCAGATCCTGTTCGGCGTCCCCGGTGGAGGCGAAGGCGTTTCCCTCGTAGCCGGTCAGGCACTCCACCCGCCCCACGGAGCGCGCGACGATCTGATAGGCGCGGTTCACCGCCGGCTCGCCGGGCGCTCGCGCCCATGGCTCGGCGGGGGGACGGGTGGGAACCGACAGGTAGGCGGCCGCGGGCCGCAGCGAGCCCAGGAACTCGGCCAACTCCCCCAGGTGCTGCTCGTCGTCGTTGATGCGCTCGATCAGCATCGTCTCCGTGACCAAGTGCCCGGGATACTCAGCCGCGAACTCCTGGACGCCGGCCTGGATGGCGTCCAGCCGCAACGCCTTGTGCGGTCGGTCCAGTCGCCGCCACGCGTCCTGGCGCACGGCGTCCACCTTCACCGAAACCCAGTCCGCCGCTCGCAGCGCCGCCCGCACCGCAGCCGAGGCCAGCAGCGAGCCGTTGGTGATCACCGCGATCCGCACCCCGAGGGGACGCAGCAGCTCGATGTGCCGCCCCAGGTTGGCGTCCAGCGTCGGTTCCCCATCGGGCACGAACGACAGGTAATCCACCGGCGCACCGGTCGCCGTTGCCGCAACCAGCTTGGCCTCGACCTGGCGGACCAGCTCGTCCGGCGCGTGGAATGCCTGCGGCGCGGCACGCAGCCTGATGGTGCGACCCAGTTGGCAGTAGGCGCAGGCATACGAGCAGACCTTGGGCGGGATGTTGTTGATGCCCAGGCTGCGCCCCAGGCGTCTGGAGGGGACGGGTCCGAACACGATCATGGCACTACCTCCGCCCACGGGGGCCGAATTCTCCCGCACCGGGCCGGACATATCGGCCCCGACGGCGACAATCCGGATGCCCCGGTCGCGGAGCACCGGTTCCGCCTGGCGGCACAGCTGCTCGTCGTCCGAGAGGCTCGGGCAGTGCGGCTGGCGGATCTCGTCTGCGCCTACCGTGATCAGGCACCGTCGCCGGCCATCGATGCCGGTGACCTGCCCCAAGAGCGACTCGGTCCGCTCCGTTGGATGCTACGTCACAGCACCACGTTGAGCAGCGTGCCCGTCCCCAGGACTGCCAGCATCATCACCCCCAAGGACTTCAGCCCGTCGCCCAGACCCAGCTCGCGGAACAGGACTACCCAGGTGGCCAGGCAGGGGAAGAACATCGCCAGCACCACGCTGCCGATCACCAGCTGCTTGGCGGCCAGCTGCAGAGGCACGAAAAGACCCAGGGCCACGTCCTTGCGCAGGATGCCCACCATGAGGGGAACGATGGACTCCTCGGGCATCCCCCACAACCGCGTGATCACGGGACTGGCCAGGCGCGCCAGCGTCGCGAACGCGTTGAGCTGGTACAGGAGATTGACGGCCAGCACCGTGGCGAACACCACCGGCAGCGCCTCGCGCAGGAAACCGCCGATGCGGATCTGCAGCTTGGTGAAGACCGCGCGCGCCGTGGGCAGGCGGTAGGGAGGTATCTCGACCAGCAGCTCGGGCTGGAAGCCAGGCGCGACGGCCCGCAGGATCAGGCTGACGGCGATCCAGACGACGAACAGCGTGGCGTATACCAGCAGCACCAGGCCGGAGCCCCGGCTGCCCACCAGGCCGACGATGGTGGCCTGCAGCGCCGCACAGGGCACGGCGATGGAGATCAGCGTGGCCGTGACGAAGCGCTGGCGGCGCGTCTCCAGGATGCGGGTCGCCATGATGCCGGGGACGTTGCAGCCCAGGCCCAGCAGGGTCGGAATGATGGCGTAGCCGTGCAGCCCCAGCCGATGCACGATGTTGTCGAGGAAGACGGCCAGCCGCGGCAGATAGCCGCTGTCCTCGAGCAGGGCCAGGACGAAGTAGAACGCCAGCAGGTACGGCAGCACCAGACCCAGGGGGATGAACAGGCCCGAGGTGAGCAGCCCGAACGACCGGTCGAACGAGATGCGCCCGTCCACCAGCGAACCGATCAGCAGCCGGTGCAGGAGCGAGTCGGCGCCGAGGGCGGCGGAGAGCCGCAGCAGGAGCGGCTCGAGCGCGCGATCGAACAGCGCCTGCATGCCGAACGGCACCTGGAGCCACGGCGCGCCGCCCAGACCGATGGCGCCGCTGACGAGGAACTCGCCCAGCAGACGCACCAGGGCGAAGGAGGCAGCGAGGACCAGCAGCACGACGAGGCTGCCCCACAGCGGGTGAATGCTCCAGCCCTCGAGCCGCTGGCCAAAGCTGTGGTGGTGGTGGACGATGGTCTGGACCTCGTCGACCAGCGCCCCGATCCGCTGCCAGATCTCGTCGCGGTCCAGATGCAGGTGCTCCAGGGCGGGATCCTGAACGGCGCGTCCCGGTCTGTGCAGGTGCGGCGAGGGGTGCTGGACAGCCCCCGGGCCCTGCTGGTCCGGGGGCGGCGCGGGCAGCGACAGCACGGCCTCGACGAGTGCCTTGATGCCCTCGCCGCTGCGCGCCACCACCGGGATGACGGGCACTCCCAGGCGCTCGGCCAGCCGTCCGGCGTCGATGCTGATGCCGTGATGGCGGGCCTCGTCGCTCATGTTCAGGGCGATGGCCATGGGCCTGCCCTGAGCGAGGAGCTCGAGGGTCAACGGCAGGTGCCGCTCCAGGCGCGTCGCGTCGACCACGTTGATGATCCGGCGGGCGGCCCCCAGCAGCTCGACGGCCACGCGCGCGGCGTCGTCCAGCGGCTCCAGGGAGTAGGTGCCCGGAGCGTCCACCACCAGATGATCGCTGCCGGCGGCGGACAGCCGGCCGACGCTGAGGGAGACCGTGGTACCCGGGTAGTTCGAGGCAATGGTGCGGACGCCGGTCAGACGCGAAAACAGCACGCTCTTGCCGACATTGGGCTGCCCCATCAGGAGGATATCGGCGGCCGGCGACGATCCGGGCGCGGCACTGGCCATCTGCTCGACCTCACCCGGGTGCCGCGTTGTCGGTGTTCACGAGGATCCTCGCGGCCATGCCGCGGCCGACGGCCACCTGCGCGCGGTCGACGAGGATGACGACCGGCCCGCCGAAGGCCAGACCGGAGAGCTTGCGGACCCGGCGCCCTTCGGCCACGCCGAGCAGACGGAGACGCCGCTTCATCTCGGCCCCGCCCTGGATAGCGACGACGATCCCCTCTTCGTCCTTCGTCAGGTCCGTGAGAGGCTTCGCCATCCAGGTCGTCTTTCTGGCTGATGTCGATCCGTCTGACGGCACCCCGATAGCCTTGGCGTGGGTGCCAAGGGGCCCTCGACCGCGCCCGTTGCGGGCTGCGCGGCGAGCCGCGGCGCAGGCCGAATCTAGCGGTGGGCCGCGGCAGCGTCAAGCCCGCCGGCGCGCCGGGCAGCGAGGGTACCGGTCTGCCGCAGCGGTGCGGATCGGGTCTGTCCGAGCCAGCCTAGCCCATGCAGATCGACGTGTCCTGCACCCGGCCTTCCGGCCTTGCCAGCACGAGCCAGGGCTCGCCGGGGCTCTGGATCGCGGCCTTCACCTCCAGCCGCTGCCCGGCCGCCAGCTCGACACGCTCCGGCAGGCCCGCCAGGTTGAGCGCGCGCAGCGACACGGCAGTGGCCTGCCGTGGATCGCCCTGCAGCCGCACGACCACGTGCGCGCCGTCCGCGCCGTCCGGGCCCGCGCTGGCGACCGCGGCGATCTCCTTCAGCGGCGCGTCCATCTCGTGGGTGATGCCGGGCACCAGCCGCAGCCGGCGGCGCTGGCCGTTCCAGGTGACCTCGTACTCGCCGGCGGGCAGCTCCACCCGGTACTCGCCGGCGCGGCCGCGCGGCACGGCGCTGGCCGCCACACTGCCGTCGGCGCGGCGGAACACCACCGGCTCTCCAGGCGCACCGGGGAGCAGGCCGGCGACCACGGCCGGCAGATGCGCGTACACCATGTTCCAGACCCACTTGGTGGCCGGGCAGATCCATACCTCCTTGTAGGTGGCGGTGCAGACCTGGGGGAAGTAGGGAGCGTCGCGCTCGAAGAAGGACTGGATGCCCACGGGCAGCTGGCCGACGGTCTGCCCGCACTGGACCGCGTACAGCGGGATCCAGTCGTGCCCCTCGCCGCACATCAGCGAGGAGGCGAAGGGGTTCTTGCCCACGACCCACTCGAGCTGTTCCTGCGCGAGCGTGTACAGACCCAGATCGCGCCCCAGGCGAGCGGCGATGCCGATGCCGATTCCCTGCGACAACTGCACGTTGAGGTTGCCGCGGAAGCTGAACCACACCGGAAAGGCGCGCAGGTACCACCCCTTGCCCAGGGGCACGCCCTGTTCGACCTGGCGCCGGTACCCGGTCACCAGCGAGTCGTCTTTCGCGAGGAGCGGATGCAGGGGCAGGACGCGATCCGCCCAGCGCTCCGCCTCCTCGACATGGTACACGCCCTCCGGGACCATGCCGTAGGGCGCCGTGTGCGCGGCCGCGCGCCGATGGAATTCGCCGTTGAGCAGCACGGCCGAGTACCACAACGGGCAGTCCGGGTGGTCCGGGCATTGCTCGATCAGCGATTCGAGGGCGACCAGCGGATACTGCGCCTGCGACAGGTGATTGTGGTGCCAGACCACCGTATGTTCGGGGTCCTGGTAGAAGAAGCCGCGCAGCGGCACGTCCCAGTCCGGCAGCCGGCGCTGCTGGCAGGACACCAGCAGCCGGGCGAAGCGGACCGCGTCTTCCCGGTACTGCGGTCCAGCGCCGGCGCGATGGAGCTCGGCGGCGGCGGCGGCCGCCACGGCGGCCAGGGCCACGGCCGGCACCGGCCGCCTGCCGCCGAGGTGGCCCGCGGCCGGCTGGCCGTCCCAGACAGCGCGGGCCAGCGCATAGTCCTCGGCCGCGATCCGCCGGCAGTGCGCGGCGTACGCGCGGTCGGTGTCGGCGAACGCGAGGGCGCCGAGCGCCTCGGCATGGGCGCTCACGAAGTTGGTGTAGGGGCTGTTGGCCGGCGTGGACACGATGTCGTCGGCCGTGCCGATCACCCCGTCGGTCCAGATGGACGACGACGAATAGGCCGAGCGGAAGCCGTCGCCGAAGCGCATGCGCAGCGTGTAGTCCAGGCCCCACTTGGCCTCCTCCAGCACGCGGGCGTGCAGCCGCGGATGGCGATCCCGCAGGGACTCGGCCAGCCGCAGCAAGGCGGCCGTGGCGTCGGCCGTGTTGTCCATGCCCTGCGCCAGGTCGGCGGCGTCGTGCCAGCCGCCGTTGGCGACGATGGCCCGGCCCTCGTGCCGGAGCAGTACGTCGGCATGACAGGCGCGGTGCTTGCCCGGCACCTCGTGACCGCAGCGCTGGCACAGGAAGAAGTTGAGCGTCTTCCAGATCGAGGGCTCCCAGACGTGCGCGTCGATGGCGAAGGCGCCGGTCGTCGCCTCGCCGGCAGCCAGCAGGTAGCGGCCTGCGGTCGTCAGCTCGGAGAAGTCGAGCACCTGGAGCTCGCCCGTGCGGCCCCTCACCGTCCGAATGGGCTTCTCCAGCACCACCTTGCCGGTGGGCAGCGCGAGCACCCGGAACGTGGCGGCCGGCAGCCCGGCGGCGATGGCCAGCTTGCGCTGGCCCGGCTGGCACCCGCTTCCCGAGAAGGCGATGCGGCCGGGCCCCGGCGCCCAGCCCTCGAGGACCTCGGCCTCCACCTTCTGGAGTTCCAGACGGTCCGCGTACCACACGAACCGATCGGCCGCGTCCGGCTCGTGGCCGCACATGTCGTACTCGATGGCCACGCCGGTGACGCAGTCGCGGTACTCGTAGGCGATCTCCACGGTCACGTGGTTCCACTGGCCGTTGACCAGCGACACGTTGTGGGCGCCCTCCCGCAGATGGATGTCGGGCACCTTGTGCGCGCCGTCGTTGTAGAGCTGCAGGCGCAGGACCACGGACTTCATGCCGGGAACGTCGGGGAAGATCCAGACGGAGAGGCGGTTCCAGGCCGTCCAGTCCTCGCGGTCGATCACCCGCAGCGCGCCGGGCTCGGCGTAAATGCGCCCGCGGGCGCGTCCCGGCAGCCAGTCCGGCAGGTTCGTGGGCATCACCGCCTTCAGGCTCACGGGGCCGTGCAGCGTGTGCTCGGCCGACAGCGACAGCTCGATGTGGTCGGTCAGCGCGCTCCAGCGCGCCAGCGACTGCATGTCGTCCAGCAGCCGGCTCGCCAGCACCGGCTTGGCGGCCAGACGCGCATCGGCGGATGCCGTCAGGTCCACGGGGAGCGGGACATGCACATCGTGGGTGCTTTCCAGCAGCTCGCGCAGCTCTGTGTCCATGGTCTCGACTCCTGGCCGTGGTGCCCGCACGCAGGCGCCCTCAGCGCTCGCCAGCGCCTGGCACGCCAGCCTGTGCCTCTGGTTGCCCGGCGGGGCGCGTCCGCGCGAAGACCGTCGCCGGGTTGGTGACGAGCATGCGCTGGATGTGTTCGTCGCGGACGCCCCGCTCGCGCAGCATGGGCACGAACACCTCCAGCACGTAGCCATAGCCCTTGCCGCCCTGGTAGGCGAGCTGGCTGAGCATGCAGATATCCCCCGACAGCAGCACGCGGTCGGCGAAGCCCGCCGCGACCAGCGCGGCCACGTTGTCGGCGCGGACCCGCTCCGGCTGGTAGTCCAGGTAACCGATGTTGTCGATGGAGAGATAGACCCCGCTCGCGGCGATGGGCAGCAGGTGCGCCAGCCCGATCCGGTCGCCGAGATGCCCGATGACCACATGGCGCAGGTCCGCGCCGAACTCGGCCAGCATGGCGATCTGCTCCTGGGCGAGCGTGCCCCAGCGCGTGGTGTGCGTGACGATGGCCACGCCGGTGGCGGCCTGCGCCAGCGCGGCGGCGCGGAAGACGCGCTCCTCCGCCGGGCTGATCGCATGCCGCCCGGTGCCGATTTCGCCGATGAAGCCCGCGCGGACGCCGGTGGCGCCGACCCCGAGCTCGATCTCGCGGATCAGCACCTCGGCCAGCTCGCGGCTCGTCCGCTCGGCCACGATCGGCGGGTAGCCGAAGTCGCGATACCAGCCGCAGCCCATCAGCACCTGGACCCCCGCCCGCCGGGCGAAACGGGCCAGCCGCAGCGGATCGCGGCCGATCTCGTCCACCGTCGGGTCGCAGATCGTGCGGCCGCCGTGCCGGGTGAACTGGCGGATCTCCTCGACCATCAGGTCCTCGTCGTCGATGACCATCTGGTAGCCGGAGCCGCGGTAGTGGTCCATGGCGTCCAGGAACAGGTGCTCGTGAGGGTAGGTGATGCCCATGTCGGCCGGCCGGATGACGCCGGCCACGGTGATCACCTCGCCCTGGTCGTGGCTGGCACTGCTCATCGGCGCTGCTCCTGCTGTTTGACCCCGGGCCGCGCGTGACCCATCATGCTCCCCGCGGTGCGGCCTGCTGACCGGCGCCGCCTCGCGCTCGTGCCCGGCGGCCACTTCCCGTACCCGGGGAGGATCTAGCAGTCCTCGGGTCGTGGCTGTCAACGGGGGCAGGTGCCCGGCAGCCAGGCAGCCCGGCGCCGCCGTGGTCCATGCCCGCGCTCGTGCTCGACCGACGCGGAGGCGCGCCTCAGGCGCGCGGCACGAGCGCCCATCTGCAGCAACCGGGAGAGCCCGATGGCCACCGCCGATGCGTCGCCCCCCAACATCCTCTTCGTCTTTTCGGACCAGCAGCGTTGGGACACGTGCGGCTGCTACGGCCAGCGCCTGCCGATCACCCCGAATCTCGACCGCATGGCGGCCGAGGGGGTGCTGTTCGAGCATGCCTTCACCTGCCAGCCCGTGTGCGGTCCGGCGCGCGCCTGCCTGCAGACCGGCAAGTACGCGACCGAGGTGGGCTGCTTCACCAACCACCGGCGCCTGCCTGCCGAGGAAGTCACGATCGCACGCCAGCTCGCCGCCGCTGGCTACCAGACCGGGTACGTGGGCAAGTGGCATCTGGCCTCGTGCGGGCCCAGGGGCGGGCCGGACGATTTCCGCGAGCGGGCCGTGCCGCCTGGCCTCCGCGGCGGGTACCGGGACTACTGGGTGGCCGCGGACGTGCTCGAGTTCACCTCGCACAGCTACGACGGTCACATGTTCGACGCCGCCGGCCAGCGCGTGGAGTTCCCCGCCGGGCGGTACCGCGTGGACTGCGTCACGGACTTCGCGGAGGAGTTCCTGCGTGCGCGCCGCGGAGAGCGGCCGTGGTTCCTGTTCGTCTCCTATATCGAGCCGCATCATCAGAACGACCACCAGCGGTACGAGGGACCGCACGGTTCGCGCGAACGCTGGCGCGACTACGAGGTGCCCGGGGACCTGGTGGACACCGCGGGGGACTGGCGCGAGAACTACCCGGACTATCTCGGGTGCTGCCATGCCCTGGACGGCGCTCTGGGGCGCCTGCGGGGCACGCTGGACGAGTGTGGCCTGGCCGCGAACACGCTCGTCGTGTACGCCAGCGACCACGGCAGCCACTTCCGCACGCGCAACGGCGAGTACAAGCGCTCCTGTCACGACGCGTGCATCCGGATTCCGCTGGTGATCTGCGGGCCGCAGTTCCGCGGCGAGCGCGTGGTGCGCGAACTCGTCAGTCTGATCGACCTGCCGCCGACGCTGCTGGCCGCCGCGGGCCTGGCGCCGCCGGCCTTCATGCGCGGCCGGCCGCTCCAGCCGGTGGCCGCGGGGACGGCTCGCGACTGGCCCGCGGAGGTCTTCCTGCAGATCAGCGAGAGCCAGGTGGGCAGGGCCATCCGCACGGGGCGCTGGAAATACTCGGTGTGCGCGCCGGACAGGGACGGCGGGCGGGATCCGGACGCCGCCTGCTACGTGGAGCAGTACCTGTACAACCTGGACGCCGATCCGCACGAACGAGTCAATCTGGTGGCCGAGCCGTCGCTGGCGTCCGTGCGCGCCGCACTGGCCGTGCGCCTGCAGGCGCGCATGGCGGCAGCGGGGGAAGCGGTGCCGCAGATCGCGCCCTGCGCCGGATCGCGCTGAGGTCCGGCCGCCGTGGCCCGCAGCCGCCGTGGCCCGCGGCGCCGGTGCGCCCGCGCGGGCACGCGCTCCTCGCGCCATGCTGGCTGCGCCATGCTCGCTAGGCGGTCACGGCGTAGATGCGCGCATCCCGGCAGCACAGCCGCAGGCGCACCACCTGGCCCGCCAGCGCCGAGCCGTCCGCGGCGCCCCACAGCAGGCGCACCGCGTCGCCGTCCAGATGCCGCAGGACACAACGCTCTCGTTCGTACCCGGCGATCACGGAGCCATGTTCCTGGCACAGCTCCGCCATGACGTAGCCCTGGCCCATCATGCCGCGCTGGTCGTCGCCGTCGAAGCCCAGCGCGGCATGGACCGCCAGCGGGCCCGACGGCATGACGAAGGGCCGGGTCGAGAACTCGGCATTGGCGCGGCTGGCCACGAAAAACAGCCGGCTGGCGGGCAGCCCGCAGACCGTGCCGCCGATGACCCACAGGTGACGACCGCCCAGGTCCATGGGGCCGTGCTCGATCACGCCGGGCGCGCGCCCCGGCGCGAACACCGCGCGGTAGGGACGGCGCCAGCGTGCCCCGTCGGCACTGATCCACCACTCGCCGCCCAGGTGGGGACCGTGCTTGGTCCAGGGGTAGCGAGGATTGGCGGCGTGAGGGCTCGGGCAGTAGATGAGCATCATGCCGGCGTAGCGATCCGCATAGGGGAAGCCGCAGAAGCGGTAGAATTCGATGTCCTCGGGGTCGTCCGCATCGGGCGTGACGAGGCGCTCGGCAGGCATGTACGGCCCGGCCCACGGCACGTCGGCGGCCGGCTCCCAGGCCACGCCGTCCGCGCTGGTGCGCACGTGCAGGACGCGGCGCGTGTCGCGGCCGATGTTGTCCTCGTACCGCTTCGCCCAGCGCTGGTACGTGGTCTGGTAGCACACGTAGCGCCGGTTGCGCGGCTCCCACATCAGGCCGAAGGCATCGTGATCGACGTACACGGGACCGGCTGCCAGCGGCCGCCAGGCAGATCCATCCTCGCTGCCGAACGCGAGAACGGCGTGGCCGGTCCGGCCGCGGTGCCACTTCAGGCACAGCAGACTGCCGTCGCCGGCATTGTGGGCGATATCCAGCTCGCCGAGCCAGCCGCCCGGCTCGCTCTGAAAGACGCACTCGGCGCCCTCGTAGTGGAGCCCGTCGAAGGTGCGGGCACGCCAGATACGCCAGGGCTCGTCGTGACCGCCGCTGCCGCCATACAGCAGCCAGGAGCCGTCCGGCTCCGGCACGGCGCAGCGCGGCCGCATGGGCGGCAGGCCCGTTGCCGGGCCGACGACGCGCAGGCTCTCGGCGCCGAAGTGGAGGCGGCCGAACACGTCGTGGCAGTCCTCGGGGCCGGTGAAGAGCAGTTTCATGGGGGCCTCCTCCGTTGCGGGACGGGCAGCATCGCTGGCGGGACGCGGGGCGCGCGGCGCCAGCGGTCGCGCGCCAGCGGTGGCGCGCCAGCGGTCGCGAATGCGGCCGCACGCCGCAACGATACCGGTCGACGCTCGCCAGGCCAAGCGGCGATGCTCGACGCCCGCTCCGTACTCCCCGGGCCGCCGGGCTCGGCGGCGGCGGCGTGCGGCCGGGCCTTGAGTCGCGGCCGTCCCCTCGTACATTCGAGACGTGTCTTCACCGGGCGCGCCTGCCTCGCTGGTGGGCCCACCGGGCTGCCGCGCCAGCCGGCGCCCAGAGGCAGGTGGCGGCCGCAGCCAGGTTCACGGAGGGCGAACAGATGCCGATCGAAGCCGACAGCGTGGCCGCAACCCTGGCGCAGATGGAGCGCCGGCTCCGGGGAATCGTGCCCGACATCGAGCTGCGCTACAAGGCGGAGCTCGTGTTCGAGATCAACCGGCTCAAGAAAGAGCGCGGGGCGATCATCTTGGGTCATAACTATATGGAGCCCGCGCTTTTCCACACCGTGGCCGACGAGGTGGGCGACTCGCTGGAACTCAGCCGCAAGGCGGCGGCCACCCGATGCGATCCCATCGTGTTCTGCGGGGTGCGCTTCATGGCGGAGACCGCCAAGATTCTCAATCCCGAGCGGACCGTGCTGCTGCCGGCCCGGCGGGCCGGCTGCTCGCTGGCCGAGAGCATCACGGCGGCCGACATCCGCCAGTTGCGCCGCTGGTTCCCCGGTGCGCCCATCGTCACCTACATCAACACCTACGCCGACGTGAAGGCGGAGTGCGACGTCTGCTGCACCTCCAGCAACGCGGCGCGCGTGGTGCAGTCGCTGGACAGCGAGGTGGTGGTCTTCGTGCCGGACGAGTACCTGGCCGCGAACACCGCTGCCGAGACCGGCAGGACGATCATCTTCGCCTCGCGCGCCGGCGTGGACGCGGCTGCGGCAGACCGCCCGTACCAGATAGTCGGCTGGCGCGGCCGCTGCGAGGTCCACGAGCGGTTCACGGTGGCGGACATCGAGCGGGCGCGCGCCCAGTTTCCCGGCGTGATGGTCCTGGCGCACCCGGAGTGCAGCCCGGAGGTCGTCGCCGCCGCCGACTTCGCCAGCAGCACGTCGCGGATGACGGCGGCCGTGCGCGAGTCGAGCGCGCCCTGCTATCTGCTGCTCACGGAGTGCAGCATGGCGGACAACATCATGGCCGCCAATCCGGACAAGCAGATGGTGCGCATGTGCAGCATCCGCTGCCCGCACATGAACGAGATCACCCTCGAGGACACGCTGGCCGCCCTCCGGCACGACCGGTACGCGATCGAGGTGCCCGAGGACGTGCGGCGCCGCGCTCGGCGCGCGCTCGACCGCATGCTGGCGGTCCGCTAGCGCCGCGGTTCCGCGAGCGGATCGCTGCGCCGCCCCCCCCGCCGCCACGCTGGCTGGCGGGCATCGCGGCCGCCGTCCTGGCGCGGCTCGGGCGTTCCAGCGCTACTCGTCGGCGAACAGGGCCGTGGACAGGTACCGCTCGCCGGCATCCGGCAGGACGACCACGATCGTCTTGCCGGCGAATTCCGGCAGCGCTGCCAGCCGCGCCGCCACGGCGGCGGCCGCCCCGGAGGAAATGCCGCAGAGGATGCCCTCCTCGCGCGCCAGCCGCCGCGCCATGGCGATGGCCTCGCCGTCTTCCACCGTCTCCGCGCGGTCCACCAGTTCCAGCTCGAGGTTGGCGGGGATGAAGCCGGCCCCGAGGCCCTGGATCTTGTGCGGCCCGGGCCTGAGCGGAACGCCGGCCAGCGTCTGCGTGATGACCGGGCTGGCCGCCGGCTCCACCGCCACCGACAGCAGCGGCTGCCGCTTCACCCGCTCGAAGAAGCGCGAGATCCCCGTCAGCGTGCCGCCGGTGCCCACCCCCGCCACCAGCACGTCGACCCGGCCTTCGGTGTCGTCCCAGATCTCCGGGCCGGTCGTCCGCTCGTGGATGGCCGGGTTGGCGGGATTGCGGAACTGCTGCGGCATGAACCAGCGGCCGGGGTCGCGGGCCGCCATCTCGTCGGCCGCCTGGATCGCTCCCTTCATCCCCGCGGTTCCTGGCGTCAGCACCACGTTGGCGCCCAGGAAGGCCAGTACCCGGCGCCGCTCCAGACTCATGGTCTCGGGCATGGTCAGGGTGAGCCGGTAGCCCCTGGCCGCGCACACGTACGCCAGCGCGATGCCGGTGTTGCCGCTGGTCGGCTCGACGATCTCGGTGCCGGGGCCGATCAGGCCCCGCTGCTCGGCGTCCCAGATCATCGCGGCGCCGATCCGGCACTTGACCGAGTACGAAGGGTTGCGGCCCTCGATCTTGGCGATCAGCCGCGCTCCGTTGGCCGCGGCCGCCTGGCCGCCGATCCGGTTGAGGCGTACCAGCGGCGTGCGGCCGATGGACAGCGAGTTGTCGTCATACACGCGGGACATGGGGCACCTCCTCAGTGCGCCTCGCGCTGGGACGCGGCCAGGGCCTGGTCCAGATCGGCGAGGATGTCCTCGATATCCTCCAGGCCCACCGAGATGCGGACCTGGTCGGGCGTCACGCCGGCGCGCGCCTGCTCCTCGGGCCCGAGCTGCTGGTGCGTGGTCGCTGCCGGCTGGATGACCAGCGTCTTGGCGTCCAGGATGTTGGCCAGGTGCGAGGCCAGCCGCAGGGACTCGACGAAG
>CAZPXM010000105.1:0-13509 GCA_964591015.1 uncultured Gemmatimonadaceae bacterium | reverse complement strand
CGTGGCTGCCGCGGAGGCCCTGGCGGCGCGCGCCTGCGCGCGGCGCATCGCCTACCTGCTCAACCGGGCCGATGCCGGGCGAGCGCGCCTGGGCGAGCGGCCGCTCGCCGGGGGCGACGTGGCGGTGCTGGTGCGGACCCACCGGGAGGCCGGCTGCGTGCAGCAGGCCCTGCGCGAGTGCGGCGTCCGCAGCGTGACCTTGAGCCAGGACAGCGTGTTCGGCACCGAGGAGGCCGAGGAGCTGGCCGTCGTCCTGGCGGCGGTTGCCGCCCCCGCGGACGAAGGCCGGGTGCGCGCTGCCCTGGCGACGACGCTGCTGGGCCACGACGCGCCGGCGCTGGAGCAGCTGGCCGCGGCCGAGTCCGCCTGGGAACAGGTGCTGGAGCGCTTCGAGCGCTACCACCGCGCGTGGCGCGACGACAGCTTCATGGCGTCGTTCCAGACGCTGCTGAGCGAGGAGAGGATCGCAGCCAGGCTGCGCCGGCTGCCCGACGGCGACCGCCGGCTGACCAATCTGCTCCAGCTCGGCGAACTGCTGCAGGAAGCGGCCGCGGCGCGGCTGGGCATGGAGGCTCTCCGGCGCTGGCTGAGCGCGCAGCGGGCCGAGGAGGAGGTGGGCGACGCGCGGCAGCTCCGTCTGGAGAGCGACGAGGGGCTCGTACAGGTGGTCACCATGCACAAGAGCAAGGGCCTCGGCTATGCCGTGGTCTTCGTGCCTTTCCCCTGGAGCTGGTCTGCCGGGCCCCAGCGCGGCCCGGCTCCGCCGCTGCTGTTCCACGATCCGCGCGACGGCAGCGCCTGCCTGGACCTGGGTTCGCCGGGTAGCGAACGACACCAGTTGCTGGTCGAGCGCGAGCAACTGGCCGAACGCGTGCGGCTGCTGTACGTGGCGGTCACGCGCGCGGCGCGGCTGTGCGTGCTGTGCTGGGGACCGGTGTCCGGGGCCGAGCATTCGGCCCTGGCCTATCTGCTGCGGGGCGGTGCCGGCGCCACGGACGCGGAGCCATCCGCGCCGGCGCCGGTGAACGAGGCTGCCGTGCGGGCCGAGCTGACCCGTCTGGCCGACCAGGCGCCGGGGTGCATCCTCGTGCAGGAGTTGCCGCACGCCGAACCGGTGAGCTGGCGCGGGCGCCGCCCCGCGCCCGAGACCCTGGCGCTCCGGGTCAGCCCCGGCAGGATCGACAGCAGCTGGCGCGTGCACAGCTACTCGGGGCTGCTCCGCGGCCAGCCGGCCGAACGGCCGGACTACGACGCGCTGCCGGGCGCGCGCGCTGCCGCCCCTGCCGAGGCGCGCGCCGTGCCGCCGGGTGAGCGGCCGTCCGGCTGGGCCCCGGGCGATGAGGTCTTCGGCCTGCCCGCCGGCGCCGACACGGGGATCTTCGTGCACGCCCTGCTGCGCGAGCTCGACTTTCCCGGCGCGCGCGGCGAGGCGCTGGCGGGGGCGGTGCGCCGCTGCCTGGACGCGTGCGGGCCGCCGGGCGCAGCGGGGGCGCGCGCAGCCGAGTGGGCTCTGCTGGTGGGGCAACTGGTGGGGCAGGCACTGGACACCGGGCTGCCCGCAGTGCCGCCTCTGGCCGGAGACGGTCCCCGACTGCGCGATCTGGCCCGGCCGGACCGCCTGGACGAGCTGGAGTTTCACTTCCCGGTGCAACGCACCGGCATCGACCGCCTGCGGCAGGTGCTGGCGCGTGCGCCTGCGTACGCTGCCGCCGCCGAGGGACTGGGTGTCGAGGTGGTGCACGGCCTGATGCGCGGCTTCGTCGATCTGGTCTTCCGCTGGCGGGGCCGCTACTACGTGGCCGACTACAAGTCCAATCACCTGGGCGACAGCCTGGCCGACTACGCATCGTCGGCGCTCGAATCCGTCATGCGCCAGCACCGCTACGACCTGCAGGCGCTGCTCTACACCGTGGCGGTGCACCGCTATCTGCGCCAGCGGCTGCGGGGCTATCGCTACAACGAGCATTTCGGCGGGGTGTACTACCTGTTTCTGCGCGGCCTGCGGCCGCACGCCGAAGCGTCCACGGGGGTCTGGGCCGATCGCCCCGACGGCGATCTGGTCGAGCAGCTCGACCGGCTGTTCGGGTCCACGGCGGCAGGGGGTTGAGCATGGACACCCAGTGGCGGGCCGCAGTGGCCTGTGGAGCCTTGCGTCCGGCAGACGTCCATCTGGCCCGGCGGCTGGCTGCGCTGGCCGGCGAACGGGAGCCGCTGGTGCTGCTGGCGGCGGCGCTGGCCAGCAGCCGCGCGGGCGAGGGCGACGTGTGCCTGGAGCTGGCTGCTGCCGGCGACCTGCCCGTCTTCCGGCACCCCGCGCTGAAGGGGCGCTTCGCCTTGCCGGCGCCGGCTGTCTGGAGCCGGGCGCTGCGCGCGTCGCCGCTGGTGGCCCCCCCCGGCGCCCATGCGCCGCTGATCCTGGACGAGGCCGATCGGCTGTATCTGGCTCGTTTCTGGCAGTACGAGCACGATCTGGCCGCCGGGTTGCGCACCCGCCTGGGCTGCTGGGTGCCCCAGGTCGATCGGGCGCGCCTGCGCGCCGGACTGGCGCGGCTCTTCCCGGCGCCTGCGGCCGGCGCCTCCGCCACGGACTGGCAGCGCGTGGCGGCGGCCGTGGCGGTGCTGCGTCCGCTCTGCGTCATCTCCGGCGGGCCGGGCACTGGCAAGACGCATACGGTGGTGGCCGTCCTCGCCCTGCTGCACGACCAGGCCGACGGTCGCCCCCTGCGTGTGGCGCTGGCCGCCCCTACCGGCAAGGCAGCCGCCCGCCTGACGGAGGTCATCCGCGCCGCGCGGCACGATCCGCGGCTGCCGCCGGCCGCGGCGGCGCTCTTCCCGGAGGGCGCCGTCACCATCCACCGTCTGCTCGGCGTTCGTGCTGGGCGCGCCAGCCCGCGCCACGGGCCGCAAGACCCGCTGCCCGTGGACGCGCTGGTCATCGACGAGGTGTCGATGGTGGATCTGCCGCTGATGGCGCGGGTAGTGGCGGCGCTGCCGGCGCATGCCCGGCTGATCCTGCTGGGCGATCGCGACCAGCTCGCGTCCGTGGAGCCCGGCCGAGTGCTGGGCGACATCGCGGGCACGGGCACGGGCGCGGCGCCGGCCTACTCGGCCGCGCTGGGCGCGGCGCTGGCCGAGGTGGGCGCCGCCGTGCTGCCGCCTGACCGCCCCGGCGCCGGTGCCAGGGTGGGTGCCGGTGACGGCGACCACGTCGTCGTGCTGCGCCGGAGCTGGCGCTTCGGCCCGGACAGCGGCATCGGCGCCCTGGCAGCGGCGGTCAACGCGGGCGACGCGACTGCCTGCCAGGCCGTGCTGGCGGATCCCGCACGCGCGGATGTGCGCTGGCTGCCGCCCGACGCCGAGGTGCTGGAGCAAGAGGTCGTGAGCCGCTTCGTGGCTCAGTTCCGGCAGGTGCTGGCGGCACCGGGACCCGCCGCCGCGCTCCGCGAGCTGGAGCGGGTGCGGGTGCTGGTGGCGCGGCGCGACGGCCCGTGGGGCGTCGCCGCCGTCAATGCGCGGCTGGAGCAGGCACTGGAGCGGGCCGGGCTGATCCACCGCGCCGCCGGCGAGCTGTATGCCGGCCGTCCGGTCATGGTCACCAAGAACGACCACCAGCTCCGGCTGTACAACGGCGATGTGGGCCTGCTGCTGCCGGACCCGGATTCGGGAGCGCTGCGCGCCTGGTTTGCCGGCGCCGGCGCCGCCGAGGCCCAGGTCCGGCGCGTGCTACCGGCGCGCCTGCCGCCTCACGAGACCGCCTACGCGCTGACGGTCCACAAGAGCCAGGGCTCCGAGTTCGACACGGTGATCCTCCTGCTGCCACCGGCGCCCGGCCGCGGCGTGACCCGCGAACTGGTCTACACCGGCGTCACGCGCGCCCGCCGGCAGGTCCTGCTGCTGTCCACGCCCGCGGCGCTGGCGGCCGCCCTGGCCCGGACGCTCGTCCGGACCACAGGCTTGCGGGCCGCGCTCTGGGGCGACGGCCGAGGCGCCACCGGCTAGACCCGTCAGTCGTGCACTTCCGGCTGGATGGTGATGCGCTGCCGGATGGTGACGACCTTGCCGACCTCGACATAGCCCGTCCAGCGCGGCGCCACGCTGATGTCCTGTCCAGGGCGGTTCTGGTAGATCTCCACGAAGAACACGGTGGCGCCCGTCGTGGAGTGGACCTCGACCGTGCGCGTCTCGCCGACGCCCAGGTGGAATTCCTGGCCCGCGTCCGGGATCCGGACCAGCACCGGGATGTCGGAGGTGACGTTCTCGAACTTGATGAGCTGACTGGCGCCCTCGTCCCCGCCGGCAGGGTTGCGCTCGGGATCGACATGGCAACCGGCGACCAGCAGGGCCGCGGCCATCCAGGCCAGCAGCCAGCGCGCCCTCATGGGTCCATCCTCGTCTGTGCAGGGCCCTGCTCCACGCCGCCGGGCGCTCCGGATGCCTGGCCAGCGCCGGGGCTGCCGGGAGCCGGTGGCCTGCGGTCCGACGCGCCATATGTAGTCTGCGCCGTGGGGGTTGTCAATCACCGGGCACGGTGCGCCCGCCGCCGCGCCGGCGCGGCGGCGGCAGGGCCAGCCTTACCCGCGGCGCCGGCGCTGGCTACCTTCAAAGCTCCGCGACGCCGGCGGTGCGGCTGCCGGGAACTCAGCGGCCGGCAAGGGTGCCCGGTGGCAGCAGGCTGACGGGACGGGGACTGGAGGCATGGCGGGACAGCCACACACAGCGGAGCGCGGCGCCCCGCGGCGGCGCAGCCAGGGCGGGCAGCGCCGACGGCGGCCGGAGCGAGTGGCCCTCGCGGCCATGGTCTCCGTGTACTTCTTCTCGTACTTCCAGCGGACCGCCATCCCGGGCACCATCTTCGACGAACTGCAGACAGCCTATGCGCTCAGCGCCGTCCAGGTGGCTGGTCTCGGCGCCGTCTTCCTGCAGGTGTACGCCTGGATGCAGCTGGTCGTCGGGGTAGCGGCCGACCACTTCGGCGGCCGGCGGACCCTGACCGCTGGGGGCCTGGTGCTGGTGGCCGGTGCCGTGGCGTTTCCGCTGGCACCGACGCCGGCGGCCCTGCTGGGCATCCGGGCGCTCACCGGCCTGGGCGCCAGCTTCATGTACCTCAGCATCGTCCAGGAGATGGACCGGATGGTGCCGCCTCGCCAGTTCGTGGGGCTGATGGGCGTGGTCCTGTTCGGCGGCTACGCGGGCGGCATCGCGGCCACGTTGCCGTTCGAACGGGCCGCCGCGGTCTTCGGCTGGCGCACGGCGTTGCTGGCAGTGGCGGCGCTGACCGCCGCGTCGGTGGCCGTCAGCGCCCTGCTGCTGCGCCGTCTGCCGCCCCGCCCGGCCGGCGGCGCCGGTTTCAGCGTGTGGCCGCTGTGGGACATCGTCCGCAACCGGCGCACTCTGCCCCTGATCGTCTTCGCGGTGGTCAACTTCCCGGTCTACTTCGCCGTGCAGAACGTGCTGGGCAAGAAGTTCCTGGAGGACTTCTGCGGCCTCGGCTCGCGGACCGCCGCCACGTTCATGCTGGCCATGATGGTCACTGGCGCCGCCTGCACCTTCGCCGGCGGATTCGTGCCGCGCCTGCTGGGCCACCGGCGCAGACCGGTCCTGATCGGCGCCACGCTGCTGGTGCTGGCCGGCAGTGCCCTGCTGCTGCTGGCGGTGCGCTGGCGGGCGCCCGCTCCCGTGATCCTGCTGGCCTACCTGCTGCTGGCCGCTGCCACGGGTGCGGGTCCGGCCTCGCTGAGCACGATGAAGGAGCTGAATCGCCCGGACGCGGTGGCGCAGTCGATCGCCGTTCTCAACTGCGTCACCTATCTGGGAGTGGCGCTGCTGGCCTGGTTGGGAGGCGCGGTGCTGGACCGGTATGCGGGCGCCGCCGTCCGCACGGCCGGCGGCTTGCTGTATCCCAGCGCTGCCTACGCTGCCGTGTTCACCGTATTCTGCGTCCTGGCGCTGGCGGCGCTGGCCGCCAGTTGCCTGGTCCACGAGACGCGCGGCGAAGCCTCCCAGCAGGGCGGCGGTCGCTAGCCGACCCGGGCCCTTGGGGCGGTGGCGCGCTGCTGGTGCGTCACTTCCACTGCGCTGCGGCCAGCGCGGCGCGCGAGGTGGGCGTCTCGCAGCCCAGGATCTGGCGGACGATCGCCGCGTCCTCCTCCACCATGTTGTCGCGGTCGCCGCGGTGCATGCCCACGTTGACCACGTCGCCGGGCTTGATGTGAGCGAACGCGTGCTCGAAGGCCATGGTCGCCTGGAGGCGTCCCGAGCCCATGATCTTGTAGCCGATGCAGGGCCTGGCAAGCCGCTGGATGCAGGCGGTGGCCGCGCCGATGTCCGCCAGGCGGAACATGTGCCCGCGGCCGTCGTGCAGGCTGCCGCAGTTGAAGAAGCAGACGGCGTGGAAGTCGACCAGATCCAGGCTGTCCACCCAGTCGTGCGCCGCGGGTGCATGGGCGGCCACGCCCACCGGGACCCCGGCGGCACGGGCGCGCGCGACCCAGGCGCGGAGGGTGTCGGCCTCGCGGCGCGCGAACAGCCCGTCGACCAGGCCGCCGTGGAAGTACACGGCGCGGGCGCCCAGCTCCACGGCCTGGTCGATCGCCTCATCCATGCGCCCCGAGCCACCGTGGCTGAGCTGGGCGATCCACTGCAGCCGGCCGCCGCCCCCCAGGTACTGGCGCACCGCCGCCACCACATGGGGCGTCTCGTTGTTGGTGACCATCGTGTCGATCCCGGCGGCAGCGGCGCGCTCCCACGTCTCCACGATCCGCTCCACCGTGTAGTAGGCGCGCATGGCCGCGTCGCGTTCCTGGGTCTGGTGGCTGAAACCGCCGAACGGATTGGCCCCGATGATCAGCCGGGTGACGCGCAGGCCGCAGAAGTCCACGCGGGGCAACGGCGGCTCGGGCACGAGCGCCATGGCGTGTCTCTCCAGGTTGGGGCTGACAGCGAGCCGGCCGCGACCGCGCTCCGGCGCTCCGGCCGGCCTCCGGCCAGCCGCGCTCGGACAGCGGCTCGGGCTGGGCGTTTCACGTCGCA
This sequence comes from uncultured Gemmatimonadaceae bacterium, assembly GCA_964591015.1. GTDB lineage: Bacteria > Latescibacterota > UBA2968 > UBA8231 > UBA8231 > SLHA01. Next base: position 6,480 of record CAZPXM010000105.1, on the reverse strand, counting down.
GGCGGCGGCGGGACTTCGACCACGCAGCTGCCGTGCCGGATCGAGTAGGTGCCGGCGACGCCGACCGCCACGCTCATCCGGCCGGCCAGCGGCGTGGCCAGCGGCTCCTTGTCGTCGAGCACCATGTCGACGAAGTCCCTGGCGATGAGCGGGTCGGCGCCGCCGTGGCCGCCGGCCGCCGGCTTCACGCTGTAGTGGTGATTCGCCAGGTTGCGCCACCGCCGCGAGCGGTTGCGGAGCTTGACGATCACGTTGTCGCCGTCGTCCAGATTCTCCACGCGCCCCTCTGTGCCGATGAAGGTGTAGTTGCGGCAGTAGTCGGGCGTGTAGTGGCACTGCATGTAGGTGAACTTGGTGCCGTTGTCCAGCTCCACGAGGATCGTGCTGTTGTCCTCCACGTCGATCTCGCGGCGGAAGACGCACCGGTTCATCCGGTTGGCCTTGGCCGCGCTGTACTGGTACTCGACGCAGACCTCCTTGTCGGCGCACTCGTTGCAGACCAGGTCGTCGGGCTTGTCGCCGCCGTAGTAGTCCAGGCTGCCGAAGCCCACCACGCGCTTGCCGTAGTGGCCGCTGATCCAGTGGACCATGTCGATGTCGTGCGACGCCTTCTGCAGCAGCAGGCCGGTGGAGTTGCGGGACGAGCCGTGCCAGTCGTGGTAGTACCACTCGCCGCCGTGGCCGACGAAGTGCCGCACCCACACCACCTTGAGCTCGCCGATGACGCCGCTGTCGACCGCGTCCTTCATCACCCGGAAGATGTTCATGTAGCGCATGTTGAAGCCGATCATGAAACGGCGCCCGGAGGCCTTCCAGGCGCGCAGCATGCGGTCGCACCCCTCCGTGGTGATCGCCATCGGCTTCTCGCAGAACACGTGTTTGCCGGCCGCGAAGGCGGCGCACACGTACTCCTCGTGGGTGAAGTCAGGGCTGCACACTGCCACGGCGTCCACCTCGCGGCGATCCAGCAGGGCCCGGTAGTCCGCGGTGACGAACGCCTGCTGGCCCACCTTGGCCCGGAACCGCGCCAGCGCTTCTGGGGATACGTCGGCCCCCGCCACCACCACCGACCGGCCGCCGTCGGGCCGGTGCCAGTGCTCCGCCAGATCGCCTCTGCCGCTGACGCCGATGACCCCGATGCGCAGTTCGCTCATCGCCGCTTCCTCCGTGGGGTGCCGCTGCCCGGGCTGACGCTCAGCGGCAACGGCATGGGCCGCAGCCACCGCAGCCGGTGCGCGAGTCCTGGATGCCCTCGCGGAGCGAGAATAACGGCCACGCGCCCGCCGCGGACCAGCCGCCGCCGCCGACTGCCCGCCGCGTTCCAGCGGCGCCGGCCCGCGCGCGAGCGCCCTCAGCCGTGGCGCTGATGCCGCCTGACGTAGGGGGTCTGGATGCCGTGGCGCCGGCACAGACGGGCAAAGGAGCGCGGGTCGATGCCCAGCGCCTGGCCGGCGTCCTGGTTGCTCTTGTAGATGCGGGCGACGCGCTCGACCTGAGCGCGCGTGATTCCCTTGTCCATCGGGTCGCTCCTGAAGGGTGCATGGGGCCTGCTCGTCGGCCAGAGCGGACGCAGGCAGCGGCGTGGGCTCGCGCCAGTACCGGAACGCCGCCGCGAGCCTGTCACTGCCCGGCTGGCCGCCGTCTCTGACTGACCAGTCAGTATAGTTCCAATGTAGAGCTGGCAGGCCCGGGCGCAAGAGCGTGGGGCGCAGCAGTCGCCGGCTCGACCTCAGGGGGGGCCGTCCCCGGCCGCGCCGGTGACGCACACGCAGCCGACGTCCAGCAAGGCGGCGATTCTGGCCAGCGCGGCGGCCTCGTGGCCCACGCCCAGGGCGAAGTGGTGGGTCGGACCGGCGGCTGCCCACCGCTTGAGGAAGGTGCGCACGTCAGGGCGGAAGCGGCCGTGCGTGTTGGTGTTGCCGGTGGCCGGGATCGGCCCGCGCCGCGACTCGCCTTCGGCCACGACGAAGCGGAAGCGGCCATCGGCGCCCACGCCGATGCTGAGCATGGTGATCGGCCCCTCCTTGATGCGGAACTCGACGCTGGCCCCCGCGCCGGGCTTGCCGTGGTAGCGGCGCAGGCTGCGCAGCACCGGCCGGCCGTCGGCGATGTTGACGTGGTGCGGACCGTCGTGCCCCACCAGCACCGTGTCGCGCTCGAAGTCGATCGGGTGGAACTCGGCGAAGCTGCCGCCGATCTCCAGCCGGTCCATGATGAGCATGGCGATGCACGTCTTCAGATCGAACTCGCCGCACATGGGGAAGCCAGCGGCGCACAGCAGCGAGTTGCCGACGATCAGGTTGGTGACCACCGTGCGCAGCTCGGTGCCGGGTTCGCCTTCGTAGTAGTAGGCCAGACCATCCAGCTGCCTGGCCTCCACGAAGGACTCCAGGGCCGCGGCGGCTCGGGCGGCCGTCTCCAGATCCGGGTCGGTGAGGCGCGCGGCGAGCGGATCGGCGCCGGGATCCGGGGTGGCGAAGAACGAGAGTATCTGGCGGCGCTTGGCCGCCACGGCGGCAGGGGCCGCCTGCCGGTAGTGCGCCAGCAGCTCGTCGGGCTCGCACTGGACCACGTGCGCCCCGAACGCGGCGGTCACGGCCGTCGGGTCCGTGTGCATGTCGAGCATGGACTCGAGCACGTGGCCCATCTGCCCCAGCCGCGCCCGCCGCAGATCGTGCAGCACGTGGGCGATGCGGCACCACTGCCCCAGCTCCGCATCCGCCCGCGCGTCGCCGTGCAACTGGCCCACGATCACGTCGGGGATCCGGCGGCCCATGCGCAGCGCCACGCCGGTGAATTCGGGCACCGAGCAGATGTCGTCGTTGGCCAGCTGGAGGCGCGTGGAAGCGCGCGCGTAGTCCATGGCCGCCAGCGGCTGCAGCGCCACCAGGACCATGGGCACGTCCAGCTCGCGCAGCAGCACGCCGAACGTGGACGACGTGGCGTACGTCACCATGTCCACGAAGAGCAGGTCGAGGTCCGCCGCCTGGATGCGGGGCACGACGGCGTACGCGGGCTCCGCCCGGTCCAGCAGGCCAAAGTCGATCACCTCGACCCGATGCGGCCGCAGCTTCGCGACCAGGGCCTGAACCTTGGCCAGCAGCTCGGGGCGCAGGTCGGGGAACTGCTCCCAGTACGTGTGGTGCCCCACCGCGACCACGCCGACGCGGCCGGTCAGGGGTCTGCGGCGCGGGATGACCGTATCGCCGCCCTGTTCAGCCGCGGGTCGGTCGGTCACGTGCGCCTCCATCGCCTCCCGTGAGCACTGCAGCGGCCGGCTGCGGTACGCGCCGCCCCGCCGCACCGGGCTGCGGGGCGCCGATCGTCAGCGGCCGTCGCGGTTCTTGACCTGACTCCAGCTCTTCCGGCCGATCGCCACTTCGGCGCTGGGCGCGAGGGGGCGGATCCATGCGAGAAAGCTGGTCGGACTCTGCTCGCCGGCGGTGCGCGCGACGGCCTGGTCGGGACTCTGCGGCTGCAGGACCGCCAGGAAGGGGAACGCGAAGCTGCCCATGCCGGCCGTCAATGGCTGCCAGGTGCTGCAGGTCGCCACGTCGCACAGCCAGACGACGAAGTCGGCGGCGACCAGCGGCCGCACGCGCGGCCAGTACCACTGGAGGACGGTCTCCAGCAGATACTGCGTCTCGTCGTAATCGGGAGTGCCGGCCACGACCAGCACCTGCTTGCCCTCGGCGGCCGCTGCCGCGATGGCTGCCTCCCGGTCGGTGATCCACGACAGCAGCTCGGTCTGGCCGGCGCACGTGCCCGGGACATAGGCGGTGTTCGCCGCCGGGAATCCGGCGCTGTCCCAGGCGTGGTCGCGGCTCATCTGTGCATCGGTACGGGCGAAGTGCGTGTACCGAACGCGCTGGGGCTGCGGGGGGTCGACGACCGGGTCGTCCCAGGTGGCGTCGACATGGTACCAGTGGCCGCACAACTGCACGAGATTCCAGGCATGGTCTTCCCCGCCGGCAACGCCTGGCACGACCCGGACCGGCAGACCCGCTGCCTGCAGCAAGCGGAGCATGAGCAGCGAGTAGCCCTGGCAGACGGCCAGGCCGTTGGTCAGGGCTCCGTACGCGGTGTAGCGGGCGTCGCCGCTGGCGCCGACCCGGTCGAACTCGACGTGCGTCACCACCCAGTCGTGGGCAGCCAGCAGGAGCAACTCGTCGTTCACGCCCGCGGCGAACAGCTCCGCCTTCAGCGTCGCGAGGCGCGCGTCCACCCACTGCTCCTGGGCGGCGGTGGTGAGATAGCTGAACGAGAGGTCGACGGTCGCCTCATTGTCCCACCCGACTATGTGCGCTCCATAGCCCGTGAACGAGTAGCCCAGGTAGTCGTCCCGCCGCAGCGCCTCCTCCATGGCTGCCTGGAGGAGCGCGGCGACCTGATCGAAGGCGAACTCGTAGCGGAGCACCACCTGCAGCGCCGGCGCGCGCGCCGCGCCGTAGGCCCCGAGGGTCTGGACCAGCGCCTCGTAGGAGGCGCACGTCACCTGGGGCGCCTCCCCCTGAGCCGGCCGGAGCGCGGTGGCGACCTGCGGCACCAGCGGGCTCTGCCAGGTCACGGTGCCTTCCCGGACCGGGCTGGCGGCCTCGGCGGCTGCGGGCCAGGCGAGAGCCGGTACAGCCAGCACGGCGCCGAGGATCGCCAGCATGGAGAAAAAGCAACGGGGAGCACTGCCAGAGGGTTCCATGACTGGCCTCCATGGGCCTGAGAGGGCCGCCGACCGCGGCACGCCAACGGTCCCCGTGCGCTGCGGGCGCTCGCTGCTTGCCGACGAAGATGCTCGACCGCCCCGGCGCGCACAAGCCGGGACAGCCTCCAGCGGCAGCGCCTGCACGCCGCCCCGCCGTCGGCGATCCGACCCGGGCTGGCCCGGGCGCTTCAGTCGGTGGCCAGGCGGAACCCGCCGAACTGGAAACCGTACGCCGCCGGGAAATGGTAGCGGCAGGCGCAGGAGGCGCCGTCCGCCTCGGACAGCACGAAGCCGCCGCGCAGCACGCGGTTGCCTGGCTCGGTGGCATCCTGCGTCCACTCGAGCACGTTCCCCAGCATGTCGTACAGGCCCAGCGGATTCGGCCGCCGGGTGGCCACGGGCCGCACGTGCGCGCCCGAATTGGCCAGGTACCACGCGTGATGCGCCAGCTCGCGCCGGTCTCCGGCCCACGGCCACGGTGTCCCGAAGCCCGCGCGGCAGGCGTACTCCCATTCCGTCTCCGTGGGCAGGCGGAACTCGGTGCCGCTCTCCTTGGACACCCGCTTGACGAACGTCTGCACCTGATCCCACGATATGTGCGTGACGGGCAGCTCGGGATCGCTGGCGGGGGCTTCGCCGGAGAACGCGGACCACTGGGCGCGCGTCACCTCGGTCGCTCCCAGCCAGAAGCCGGCGTCGATCCGTCTGACGCGCGGTGGGCCTTCGTCGAGGATGGTCCGCGCGCAGTCGTCGCCCCCCATGAGGAACGAGCCGGCCGGCACGCGGACAAAACGCATGGTGGACGTGTGGCTGCCCTTGCGGAAGGAGAGCACGCCGGTCTGTCCATTCCAGCGGATGCCCCTGGGCAGCTCGGAATCCGCCGGGGACCGGGAGCGGCAGCCCACGAGGACCAGCAGCAACGAAGCTGTTGCCAGGGCCGTAGCGTGTCGCAGAATGCGCATGCGCCGGAGTTCGAGATGACCGCGTCGCTGCCGCGGCGGGCCGCGCTGCCACAGCGGGTGACCACGGCCCCCAACCTAGCCGAAGGCAGCGCTGCGGGCAACCGCCCGGAGGCGCGCTCCAGTGGCTCGGGTGCCGGTCGGCCGGCCACGGGGGCCAGCGCCCGATCGCCGGCCTCGAGGTGCCATGGACGAAGGTGCTGACTGGGTGCAGGTCCATGCCTGCGCCGAGCTGCAGGAAGCCCAGGAGATGGCCCTGGTGCTGGCTGCCCTGGACCTCGACTACTGGCTGGCTCCGTGCCTGGCCGAGGCGGCGCCCGGGTATGTGCTGCTGGTGCCGGCGGCCAGCGCGACGCAGGCGCGACAGCATCTGGCCGAGTACCTCGAGGAGCGACGCGAGTGGCCGCCGCCAGCCCGGCCGGTGGTGCGTCTCGACGTGCGGGCGCGCGATGTGGTCGGTCTGTGGCTGGCGCTGGTGGGCGTCCATCTGTGCCAGCAGCAGCGACTGTTCGGCGCGGACTGGGTGCAGGCCGGCGAGGCCCACGCGGGCCGCATCTGTGCCGGCGAGTGGTGGCGAGCCGTCACTGCCTTGACCCTGCATGCCGACGGACCGCACCTGTTCGGCAACCTGCTGTTCGGGACGCTGTTCGGGCTGCTGCTGGGCGAGGAGTTGGGGCCGGGCGTCACCTGGCTCAGCGTGCTGCTGGCAGGTGCGGTGGGCAATGCGCTGAACGCCTGCATCCAGCCTCCCGAGCACATCTCGGTGGGCGCCTCCACCGCGGTCTTCGCGTCTGCGGTGACCCTCGACCTCCCCGAGATAAC
>CAZPXM010000104.1:0-13726 GCA_964591015.1 uncultured Gemmatimonadaceae bacterium | reverse complement strand
CGCCTCGGGCGCCAGCCGCGGCTGGCCAGGCAGTCCCATCTCGCGGGCCTTCCGTCGACGAAGTGCTGCACGAGCGCGGGAATGTCCTCCCGGCGCTGCCGCAGCGGCGGCAGGGTGATGGGGAAGACGTTCAGGCGGAACCAGAGGTCCTCGCGGAAACGACCCCGGCGCACCTCCTGGTGTAGATCGCGGTTGGTCGCCGCGATCACGCGCACGTCCACCCGGAGGGTCTGCGTGCCGCCCACCCGCTCGAACGTGTGGTCCTGAAGCACGCGCAGCAGCTTGACCTGCGCCTCCGGCGTGAGTTCGCCGATCTCGTCGAGAAAGACCGTGCCGCCGTCCGCGCGCTCGAAGCGCCCGCGCTTGGCCTGGATGGCGCCTGTGAAGGCGCCCTTCTCGTGGCCGAACAGCTCGCTGTCGAGCAGGGCGTCCGGCATCGCGCCGCACTGGACCCGCACCAGCGGGCGACTGCGCCGCGGCGAGGCCCGATGGATCGCGTGCGCGATCACCTCCTTGCCGGTGCCGGTTTCGCCCAGCAGCAGCACCGGAGCGTTCATGGGAGCCACCTGCCGCACCAGCGTCATGACGTGCCGGAGCCCGAACTCGGCGCCGATGATGGTGTCGGCCGCCATGTTCTCCAGCTCGCGGTGCATGGCCCGATTGTCCTCCGCCAGCTGTCTGGTGAGGCGCAGCGTCTGCTGGTGCCGGCGCGCGTTGCTCATGGCGATGGCGAACGGGTCGGACAGGATGGCCGCCAGCCGCGCGTGCTCGGGACCGTAGACGTCGTGGCCCGCAGCGGCCAGCCAGAGCACCCCCTGGTAGTCCGTCTGGATGTCCAGCCGCAGCATCAGCAGGGAGAAGCGGTCCAGCCCGTGCGTGCCGAAGTGGCTGGCCGCCGCCCGGTAGATCACGTCCCGTCGCGGCCGGTTGCAGATCTGCACCGGATGCGCGGCATCGACGCTGGCCCCCTGCTGGCGCAGACGCTCCAGCGCCTCCGGCTCCAGGGCGAACAGCGGCCGCTCCTCGCCCGCCTCGCGGGGCTCTGGCGGTCGCGTGGCCCCGCCGCCGCCGACGCTCGCCAGCACGTACGCAGCAGCCCGGGCCGGATCGTAGTAGAGCATCGTCATGGCATCCAGCGGCAGGTGCTGGCGCAGATACTCCCAGGCCCGCCGCAACGCCTCGTCCAGATCCAGACTGCCACAGATCCGCAGCGTGGCTTCGCGGAAGAACGCGTTCTCCTCGACAGGTCGGTCGGCACCGCTCGGCATCGGTTCATCCTCCCAGACGGCTGGCCCGGGCCGGCGCAGGCAGGCCCGCACCGCGGGGCGCGGCTCGATGGCGCGCAACTGGGCAGAGCTGCGGCCCGGCTGCACCGAACTACCAAATGCTGCAGTTGGGCCGGTCGAAGATAGGGTACCGGACGCGCTCGACAAGGAGCCGCCGCCGCTGGCGCGAAGGCCGGGCGCACCGCCGGGCCCGCCGCACGTCCTGGAGGCGTCGATGCCCGTGTCTGTCCAGCGGCACGATGCTGTGGATCGATCCGGCGAACGGCGCGCCCGGCGCGTCTGGCACGCGTTTTGGTGCAGCGGGGGTCGACGCGCCAGAACGCGCGGCATCGAGCAGAACAGGCGCCATGGACCAACTGGAGACGATCCGTCTGCTGACGGGCGAGGCAAGCGTGCAGGCCGTGCTGGAGAGCCTGCACGGCGTGGTGCACCGGATCGGCGCCGAGGCGGGCTGCAAGGCGATCACGGTGCACACCTGCCGCACCTACCCCAGCGATGTGCTGGTCTGCCTTCGCTGGAGCCGGACCGCGCTGCCGGACAAGAGCTGCGTGGGGCTCGCCCTGGCGGAGTTCCTGAGCGCGTTTGGCCTGGTCGAACACACGGTGTGGCCACCCGCCGCGCCCCGGCGGCGCCGCTGAGCGCGGCGCTCACGCGAACTCGAGCGTGCCGTCCGCCGCGATGCGGCGGTAGTAGCAGCTGGTCCGGGGCCTGCCCGCGCTGTCGCGCGTGTGACAGGCGCCGGCGCCGCGCCGCCGCACGCGATAGAGCAGCGAGTTCTGCTCGCAGTTGACCCGCACCTCGACCAGGTCCAGCAGGTCGCCGGAAGTGGCGCCCTTCACCCACAGCTGCCCGCGCGACGTGCTCCAGAACGTGGCCAGGCGGGTACGCAGCGTCTGCTCGAGCGCCTCGGCATCGGCGTACGCCAGGATCAGAACCGCGCCCGAATCGGCGTCCTGGACGACCACCGGCACCAGGTCGTGCCCCCAGGAGGCCACCTTCCGCAGCTTCGCGAAGTCGATCGCCAGCGCGTTGCCCGCCTCGATCTCGGCGGTCGTCAGCGCTGCTCTGTCCACCATGGGCATGCTCGCCTGTTCAGGGAAAGAGTGTTCTCGGCCCGGCATAGCCGCTGCACCCGGGGCCGCCGCACCGCAATATGCCGCGCGCTCTCTGGCCGGTAAAGGCACGCACGCGGCAGCGGGTGCGGGCAGTCGGGCGCGGGCGCTCGGGCGGCCGGCCGGTGGACTTGAGCCGGCAGGGGGGGTGCGGTAGATTCGAGCCGCCAACGCGTTCACCCGTCCCCCGAGAGTGCCCCGATGCTGTTGATCTACCGCGGTCCCGGAGCTCTGTCCGCGTTCAGGCGAGAGCCGCTGCTGGCCCGCTGTCAGGCCCTGGTGCCCGCCATCACGGGCCTCACGGCGGAGTTCTTCTACGCGGTCGACTGCGAAGACGACCGCAGCCCCGCGGAGCTGGCGCTGGTGGAGGGAGTGCTGGCTGCCCGCGGCCCGCTGCCGCCTCCGGCCGGCCAACGCCTGGCGGTCTGCCCTCGGCCGGGGACTCTGTCCGCCTGGTCGACCAAGGCCACCGAGATCCTGCACAACTGCGGCGCCAGCGGGGTGCGGCGCGTCGAGCGCGGCATGGCCTACGACTTCACCGGCGAGCGGCTCACGCGGGACGCCCTGCGGCCGGTGCTGCCCCTGCTGCACGATCGCATGACCGAGGCCGTGGTCGACGATGTCGCCTCGCTCTTCGCCGCGGTGCCCCCGCGGCCGCTGGTACACATCCCGCTGACCGAGCAGGGCCGGCGCGCCTTGGAGCAGGCCAACGCAGCGATGGGGCTGGCGCTGTCGCCGGCCGAGATCGACTACTTCCACGCGGTCTTCCGCGAACTCGGCCGCGATCCGACCGACGTCGAGCTCATGACCTTCTCCGTGGTCAACTCCGAGCATTGCCGCCACAAGATCTTCAACGCCACCTGGGTCATCGACGGCCAGGAACAGCCCCGCTCGCTGTTCGCGCTGATCCGCCACACGCACGAGGCCCATCCCGAGCACACGCTGAAGGCCTATGCCGACAACGCGGCCGTCGTTGCCGGCGGCCCCACGGAGGTGTTCTTCCCCGAGGCGTGCCGAGGGAATGTCTACAGCTACCGGACGCGACCGACCCATATCCTCATCAAGGTCGAGACCCACAACCACCCCACGGCCATCTCGCCCTACCCGGGAGCCTCCACCGGCGTGGGCGGGGAGATCCGCGACGAGGCGGCCGCCGGCATCGGCGGGCGCTCGCAGGCCGGGCTGTGCGCCTTCTTCACCTCGCACCTGCGCCTCCCCGGCTTCGCCCAGCCCTGGGAGCGGGACTTCGGCGCGCACCCGCGGCGGCTGGCCACGCCGCTGCAGATCATGACCGAAGGGCCGCTCGGCGCCGCCGGCTTCGGCAACGAGTTCGGCCGCCCCAACATCGTCGGGCTGTTCCGCACGTACGAGGACCAGGTGGAGGGGCAGCACCGTGGGTACCACAAGCCCATCATGGTTGCCGGTGGCGTGGGGCTCATCGACGAGGCTCACGTGCACAAGCGCGAGCCCCGCCCGGGCGACCACGTCGTCCAGATCGGCGGCCCGGCCATGCTCATCGGACTGGGCGGGGGCACTGCATCCAGCCTGGGCGCTGGCGCCAGCCAGGAGGACCTGGACTTCGCCTCGGTGCAGCGCGACAACCCGGAGATGCAGCGGCGCTGCCAGGAACTCATCAACGCGTGCATCGCGCTGGGCGCGGACAACCCCATCGTCAGCATCCACGATCTGGGCGCCGGCGGCCTGTCCAACGGCTGCACCGAGCTGGTGGAGAGCGTGGGTGCGCGCTTCGACCTGCGGGCGGTCCACAACGCCGACCCGGGCATGAGCCCCATGGAGCTGTGGTGCAACGAGGCGCAGGAACGCTACGTGCTGGTGATCCGCCGCCAGGACCTGGATCGGTTCGCGCGCATCGCGGCGCGCGAGCGCTGTCTGTTCGCCGTGATCGGCGAGATCACGGGCGACCAGCGGCTCACCGTGCTGGATCCGCGCTTCGGCACCGCGCCCATCGACGACCTCGATCTCGGTGTTTTCCTGGGCAAGCCACCGGCGATGGTGCGCACGGCGCAGCGCCACTGCCCGACCCGCGTGCCGCTCGATCTGGCCGGGATCGACCTGCACGAGGCCATCGACCGCGTCCTCCGCTTTCCTGCGGTCGCCAGCAAGACGTTCCTGATCACCATTGCCGACCGCACGGTCACCGGGCTGGTCGCGCGCGATCAGATGGTCGGGCCGTACCAGGTGCCCATCGCCGACATGGGCATGACCGTGCACTCGTACCGCGGCTACGCTGGCTCGGCGGTGGCGATGGGCGAGCGGACGCCGGTCGCCGTGATCGACGCGCCCGCCTCCGGACGACTGGCCGTGGCCGAAGCCATCACGAACATCGCGGCGGCGCCGATCGGTCCCATCGAGAAGGTCAAGCTCTCCGGCAACTGGATGTGCGCCTGCGGAGAGCCCGGAGAGGACGCGGCCCTGTATGACACGGTGCGCAGCGTCGCCGAGGACTTCTGCCCTCGGCTGGGCGTCGCCATCCCGGTGGGCAAGGACAGCCTGTCGATGTCCGCCTCCTGGCGCGACCAGACAGGAGCGCCGCACAAGATCGTGGCACCGTTGAGCCTGGTCGTCTCCGCTTTCGCCGCCGTCAGCGACGTCCGGCGGGCCGTGACGCCCGATCTCAAGCCGGTCTGTGCCAGCCGCCTGCTGCTGATCGACCTGGGCCGGGGCGCCGACCGGCTGGGAGGCTCGGCGTTGGCGCAGGTCTGTGGGCAGGCCGGTGACCGGTGTCCCGACGTCCAGCCCGAGGACGTGCGCTCCCTGTTCGCCGCCGTGCAGGAGCTGCTGGACGCAGGGCTCCTGCTGGCCTACCACGACCGTTCGGACGGCGGGCTGTTCGTCGCCGTGGCGGAGATGGCCTTCGGCGGCCGCAGCGGCGTCGATCTGGAGCTGGACGAGCTCGGCCACGACGTGCTGGCCGCCCTGTTCAGCGAGGAGATCGGCGCCGTCCTCCAGTACCGCGCCGCCGACGAACGGCGGGTGCGCACGGTGCTGGCGCGGCACGGACTGGGCGACGCCTGCCGCCACCTGGGGCGGCCGTGCGCCGCCGCGGAGCTGCGCGTCTGCCGTGGCGGACAGACGGTGTTCGCCGCGCCGGTCGTGGATCTGCACGCCCGCTGGTCCGCGGTCACCTATCGGATGCAGGCGCAGCGCGACAACCCCGAGTGCGCCCGTGAGGAGCTGGCAGCCATCGCCGATGCGGCGGATCCCGGGATGAGCGTCTACGTGCCTTTCAGCCTGCTGTCCGCCCCCGCGGTGGCTGGCCGCGCCCGGCCCCGCATCGCGATCCTGCGCGAGCAGGGCGTCAACGGCCAGGTGGAGATGGCGGCCGCCTTCGCCGCCGCCGGGTTCGCGGCGGTCGACGTGACGATGACCGACCTGCTCGACGGCCGCGTCAGTCTGGCGGAGTTCCGCGGGCTGGCTGCCTGCGGCGGCTTCAGCTACGGCGACGTCCTCGGAGGCGGAGCCGGCTGGGCGCGCACCATCCTGTTCAACGACCGGCTGCGAGACGCGTTCGCCGCGTTCTTCGCTCGACCCGACACCTTCGCGCTGGGGGTGTGCAACGGCTGCCAGATGCTGGCGCGCCTGAAGGAGATCATCCCCGGCGCCGCCGACTGGCCGGCCCTGGAGCGCAACCGTTCGGAGCAGTTCGAGGCGCGACTGGTGACGGTGGAGGTACTCGACAGCCCCTCGGTGCTGCTGGCCGGCATGGCGGGGGCCCGCCTGCCGATCCCGTGCGCCCACGGCGAGGGCCGCATGGTCTTCGCCGACCCGCAGGGGCACGCGGCAGCCCTCGCGTCGAGGTCGGCCTGTCTGCGCTTCGTGGACAACCACGGCCGGCCCACGGAACGCTACCCCTTCAACCCGAACGGTTCCCTGGGCGGACTGGCCGGAGTCACCACGACCGATGGGCGCGTCACCATCACCATGCCGCACCCGGAGCGCGTCTTCCGCACCGTGCAGCTCTCCTGGCGACCCGCGGCGTGGAACGACGAACCCAGTCCGTGGCTGCGCCTGTTCCAGAACGCTCGGGCCTTCGTGGCCGGCAGTTGAGCACGCATCGAGGAGAGCACGCCGGCAGACCCTCCACCGGCGGCACCGCCTGGCCTGCCGCCCCGCCGGGTCACGACAGGCACGGGGCCGAGACCCGGCACGTCACTGGACTTTGCCGAGGAGCAGCCATGAGCGCACCGACACGTTGGGGCATCCTGGGATGCGGCAACATCGCCCGCAAGTTCGCGGCCGGCCTGGCCGCCCTGGAGGACGCGGCGCTGGTCGCTGTGGGGTCGCGCAGCGCCGACAAGGCGCGCGCCTTCGCGGCCGAGTTCGGCGCCAGCCGGGCGCACGGCACGTACGAGGACCTGGCGGCCGACCCGCAGGTCGACGCCGTGTACGTGGCCACCCCTCATCCCATGCACCGCGACCACGCCATCCTCTGCCTGGAAGCCGGCAAGGCCGTGCTGTGCGAGAAGCCGTTCACCGTCAACGCCGCCGCCGCCCGCGCGGTCGTGCAGGTCGCGCGGGCGCGCGGGGTGTTCCTCATGGAGGCGATGTGGACGCGGTTCCTGCCCGTCATGGTGCGCGTGCGCGAGTGGCTGGCAGCTGGCGCCATCGGCGAGCCGCGCCTCGTCACGGCGGACTTCGGCTTCCGGGCCGGCATCAACCCTGAAAGCCGCCTCTTCGATCCGGCCCTCGCCGGCGGCGCCCTGCTCGACGTGGGCGTGTACCCTGTCTCGCTGGCCTGCATGGTCTTCGGTCCCCACCCCGACCGCGTCGCCAGCCTCGCCACGCTGGGCGAGACGGGCGTGGACGAGCAGACCGCCGTGGTCCTGGGCTTCCCCGGCGGCCAACTGGCCGTGGCCACTGCCGCCATCCGCACGAACACGCCGCAGGAGGCGCGGATCCTCGGCACCGACGGCATGATCCTGCTCGAGCCAGCGTTCTGGCGCGGCGAGCGCGCGCTGCTCCGCACGCGCGCCGGCGAGGAGAGGGCGGACCTGCCGCTGGCCGGCAATGGCTACAACTACGAGGCCGCGGAAGTCGGTCGCTGCCTGCGCGCCGGCCTGCTCGAGAGCCCGACCATGCCCCTGGACGAGACGATCGCCATCCTCGACGTGCTCGATCGCATCCGGGCGCAGTGGGGCCTCAAGTACCCGATGGAGTGACGGACGGCGGTGCGGCTGCGCACGGAGGCCGGCAAGCGCCACAAGAAGGTGCCCGGCGCCACGGCGCTGACCTGGCGGCTGCCGATCGTCGCCGAGCAGCGCTTGTGTCGGCTCGATGCGCCGGAGTCGTTCGCCTCGAAATGGCCCGGACCGCGTCTCCGTCGGGCTTCAGGTTCTGGCCAGAGTCGGTATCGCGACAAGGGTGACAGGCCCCGCAAGGGCTCCCGTGGCGGGTGCCCTGTCTACGGCTGCACCGTCCGTTCCCACTGGAGCTCGAACCGGGTCCGGCCGGTCGGGGCGCCGTCGAAACGGAGACTCGGCGCGGTCGGGTCGTAGTCGTCTACGGCGCAGCGCGCCGCGTCCGTCTTGACATGGGCCAGGCGCCACCCGCGCGGTGCGGCGAAGAACAGCCGCTCGTCGATCTGGCGGAAATGCCCCACCTCGACCGTCAGGCAGCGCGGCTTCTGCGACCACGTCACGTTCGCGACATCGACCGCGCCCTGCAACAGGTGCAGACTGGTCGAGACCAGTTGCGGATGCCGCGCGCAGGGCCGCAATGCCACCAGGCGTACTCCGTGGGCCGGGATTCCACCCAACGCCAGCGCGCCCTTCACCTTGCCGAGGAGCCGGTTCTCGAAGTAGGAAAAGGCCCAGTGCTCGCGTGCAGCCACGCCCGGCGGCAGGATGCGGTGCAGCGGGCAGTGCCAGTCCAGAACCGAATCGGACCAGTTGATGACGCCGAGGACCGTGTACTCCTCGAACGCACGACGTACGCGCAGGGCATAGGCCGTCGGGTAGGTGCCGTCCGGGAACGGATCCACCATGGTCGCCGCATCCGGCCACACGGGCAGCAGGCGGCTGATCCAGCGCAGGCGCTCCGGCTGGCGCGCGAGGACCTTCATGGGATCGGTGAGCAGCAGTCCGCCCGAACCCAGGACGGCCGCGGCCAACTGCGTCTGCATTTCGTTTTCGGTGAACAGCGGCTCGACGGCGTCGGGCTGCGCCTCGCGTGCACTGCAGAACGGCGAGGGAAAGTCGCGCAGGATCACGTTCTCGCGGTGATTGCACCACCAGCAGTTATGCAGGAACGACATGATCAGTTCCTTGCCATACACGCGGGGTGCGTACGGACTGGTGCTTTGCTGCTGCTGGTACCACACACTGTGATTGTCCGCCTGCACGCGCTGCAGGTCGACGTGTCCCAGCGCCAGCCCCATCGGGCCTTCGCCCTCGATCAGCACGTCGTTGCCGGCAGCCTCGCGCATGACGCGCAACGACGTGGCCAGCATCTGGTGCAGCGTCTGGTGCCGGTCGTGCGGCCGGCCCTGGCGGTACATGGCGTAGTTCGGCCCGTCCAGCTTGATCCAGGTCACCCGCCATCGATCGACGAACAGCCGGACCTGCTCGCGCAGCCAGTCGAGCGTGCCCGGCACCGTGTAGTCGATCAGGCACGACGGCCCGACGTTCGAACGCTCGAACCGGACCGGCCCCGTCCCGTCGCGACGTTGCAGGAGCCATTCCGGATGCTCACGGACCACGGACGTGGACGTGTTCTGGATGTACGGCGCGAACCAGAGCCCGAACTTCAGTCCCAATGCGCGCACCTTGGCGGACAGTGCGGCAATACCATCGGGGAACCCGGGCCCCGGCTCGCTCCACTCCGACAGGTGCAGGCAGAACCCGCTGTCCACCTGAACGAACTCCAATGGGTACCCCGCCTCGCGCAACCGCGCCAGCTCCTCGGCGCTGTCCAGCACGTCCTGCTGTGTCTTGTTGTTGCGGTAGAACTGCCAGTCGTTCCAGCCGGTCGGGATGGAGGCCGGAACCCGCGGCGGCATTTCCAGCGCCGCCGAGTGCGCCCAGGCAGCGAGCAGCTCGTTCAGGTCGTGCCCCTGCAGGAGCAGGATGCTGTCGAGATGCAGATGCGCTCCGGGCTCCAGAACGACACCGTCGAGGGTCATCGCGTAGGACAGCTCGACAAGACCGGTGGCCGCGCTCGCACTCAGCGTGGCCGTGCCTTCCGTCAGGCGGAAGGTCTCGGCGCCGATGACGAACGCTCTGGCGTCCGCGGCGCCGGCGCGGAATGCCAGCAGCGTGTTGGCCACGATCCGTGCCCCGTCGGCCGTCGCCGTGTACCACACGCCGTCGGCCGGTACCGGGGGCGGCTGCACGCCCTGCGGCGTCAGCACCCCGAACCGGACCGGGTCGCCCGGCATGTTCAGGCCGAACCGCAGGAACCGGACCGACTCGACCGCGCCGCCCGACGTGGCCTTGCGCCCCAGGCTCCGGCGCCGGCGCACACCCGCGACCGGCAGGCGCAGCACCTCGACCGTCTCCAGGGCCACGGCGGCTCGACCGCGGTTCCGCAGACGCGGTCGCACCCGTCGCGTGTCCCACATCGGCATGGTCTCGACGACCAGCGTCAACTCCAGATCGCCGCCGCGCCATCGCGCCTTCCCGGCTTTGGCCAGAACCACAGTCCCGGCCGCCGTCACAACGCTCAACTCGGGCATCTTCAGCATGTCTTGCAGGGCGAACTCCCCGGAGATAGCTTCAGAAAGCGTGGCAAGGCAGCGAGGGCGACGCCTACCTTGCTGGGAGATGCCAACCATCCCAGCGGCCGGGCAGGTTCCGGCCAGAAGGAGGAGCGCCCGTGGCTCAAGGTACGATGGAAGCCAGGCGGCTGTCTACGCCGGCATGGGAGCCCTTGGCGGAGTGGGCGCGCCAGCAGATCCAGGGGCTGCTGCAGTAGTCGCTGGAGGGGGGAGTGACCGAGTTGCTGGCGGTGCGCGAGGGCTTCCGCCATGCGCCCGCGCGCCGGCAGGCCGCCGCGCGGCGCAGAGTCCCTTCGCGGCGCTGCGGCTGCGCACGGAGGCCGGCAAGCGCCACCAGAAGCTACCCGGCGCCACGTCGCTGATCTGGCGGCTGCTGATGGTTGCCGAGCAGCGTTTCCGTCGGCTCGATGGGCCGGAGCTGCTGGCGGCGGTGGTCGCCGCCCAGGTCTATGTCGATGGGCAGCCGGTGGTGATCCCGCCACCTGCTGTCCCACCCGGAAAGAGAGAGGTCCCGTGATCTCCGTCTGCACACTTGCTGAAGAAACCTCCGGACGCATACCCGGGCTGGACAAGCCTGTCTCCCGCCTCGTGCAGGGGGCGATCGCGCTCAATATGGACGACCTGGCGGGAGGCTTCGCCTTGCTCGACGCCGCGATGGAGCGCGGCATCAACACGTTCGACACCGCCCATCTGTACGGAGGCGGGGCCGTGGATCGGGTGCTGGGTCTGTGGATGGAGGCGCGCGGCAACCGCGAGCGTGTCGTCATCATCGGCAAGAGCGCGCACCACAATGCCGATCGCCGGAGGGTGACCCCGTGGGACATCACCGCCGATCTGTACGACACGCTGGCGCGCCTGCGCTCGTCGTACTGCGACATCCACCTGCTGCATCGCGACGACCCCAGCGTCGAGGTGGGGCCCATCGTCGAGGTGCTCAACGAACACCGCGCCGCCGGCCGCATCCGCGCCTTCGGCGGCTCCAACTGGAGCGTCCAGCGCCTGGAGGCGGCGAACGAATACGCGGCCAAGCACGGCCTGGTGCCGTTCGCGGCCAGCAGCCCCAACTTCAGCCTGGCCGAGCAGTTCGCCGACCCCTGGCGGGACTGCCTGACCATCTCCGGTCCGCAGCATGAGGCCGATCGTCGCTGGTACGCGGCCAACCAGATGCCCCTGTTCACATGGTCGAGTCTGGCGCGGGGGTTCCTCTCGGGACGCATCAGCCGCGCCAACTTCGCGGCGATCCGCAGCACGCTGGAGAGTTTCACCCGGGAGGTCTACTGCCACGAGCCCAACTTCCGGCGCCTGGACCGCGTCGAGGAGCTGGCGGCGGCCAAAGGCGCCAGCGTGCCGCAGATCGCCCTGGCCTGGCTGCTGGCCCAGCCGCTCAACGTGTTCCCGCTGATCGGCGCAGCCAGTGCGGCCGAGATCGACGCCAACATCGCCGCCATGCAGATCCGCCTGACGCCGGCGGAGGTCGCCTGGCTCGACCTGCAGCGCGACACCCGGTGACCAGGGCGAGCCGGCGAGCGCCGTTCAGGCGGTCATCGCCTCCAGCAGCGCCTGGGCGATGATCATGTGGCCCGTGTGGTTCGGATGCACGGGCTCCGGACAGAAGGTGTCCGCATCGCGGTAGCGAAGCTGGTGCTGGAAGATCTCGTGAAGCCGCACGAGCCGCGTGCCGTACCTGGCGCTCAGCCGCTCGACGGTTTCCAGGTAGCGCGGCATGATCTCCAGCACCCGGCCGCGGAACGAGTCGGGTCCCGTGTCTCGCGAGATGTAGAACGGCGTGAGGAGTATCATCGGGCAGGCCAGGGCTGCTGCCGTCCGCCCCAGCAGCCGTTCGTACTGCTCGGCGAAGAGCTCGGGCGACACGCCGTCGGGCCCGCCCCGCAGGTGGCTGTGCAGGTCGTTGATGCCGATCATGATGGTCAGCCGGTCCGGCTCGTTGGCGAGGACATCGTCGTGCCAGCGGGCCTGCAGATCGGTCACCTTGTTGCCCCCGATGCCCTTGTTGATGAAGGTGATCGCTCGCTCCGGCCAGCGCGCGATGATCTGTTCGCAGGTCATCCGCACATAGCCCGAACCCAGCGGCGCATCGGGCCCCCGGCGCCCGCAGTCCGTGATGCTGTCGCCGATGAACAGCAGCTTCTGCCCGTCTCCGACCCACAGCTCCGCCACGGCTTCCTCCTCGTCGTCGTCCAGGTCGTCTGCAGCCCGTGTGCCGCCACTCCCGACGCCGCGCCGCACCCCGGGCTCGCCACCAGGTCCAGCGCGGGCAACCGTCGCCTCGCCCGCCAGCCCCTGCGCTCCCCACGGCGCCCTTCGCCTCGCTGCGGCGGCCATCCAAGCTAACCGCCCGCGGTGCTGGCGTCCACACCGGCGTGCCCAACCGCACGACGGGCCTGCGGACCGGCCGCCGGAGCCCCCCTCCCGCGCCCGTCCTGGAATGCGGTCACGGGCCCCCGGGATGCCCCGGGCTTCATGGGCGGCGCTGCTGTTCTGACTCGCGCGCGGGACAGTCGATCGCCGCATTATGTCATCCTGACAGGACAGCCCTGCCACCGCCGAGCAGCCGCGAGTCGGCTCGGGCAGCGGACCGGCGGCCAGGTGCGGCCGATGTCTCGTATCTGACTCTCAAGCAATCGATTACGGCGCTGCTCGAAGTCCCTCGAGACTATGGCACATCAGTTGCTACAGGCGCCGCTGCGGCGCAGCAGACAGCGCCGGCAGATCAGCAAAGCGGAGACCCGCACAGAAGGAGGTAACTGCCATGTCGATCAAGGATCTGGTTCCGTGGCGCCACGAGAGGGCGGTCGATGTGAGGCGTCTGGACGATGCCCTGCCCGCCTTCCACCGTGCCTTCGACTCGCTCTTCGACGAGTTCTTCCGCAGCTTCGGCCTGGTTCCGTCCGGCCGCTTCTTCGACGAGCCCTGGGGCCTACAGGCCAGCGGGCTGGACTTCGACGAGACAGACTCCGCCTACACTGTGAGCACCGAGGTCCCGGGCTGGGATGAGAAGGATATCGAGGTGACCGTGAGCGGCGACACGCTGACGATCCGCGGCCAGCGTCAGGAAGAGGTCCAGCAGGGCGAGAAGGGCGCGCCGGGGTACCGAGTGCAGCGCTCGTCAGGTTCGTTCCAGCGCTCGACCCGCATTCCGGATGGAGTCGATCGCGACCGGATCAGCGCCACGTGCAGCCGCGGCGTGCTGACGGTGACGCTGCCCAAGACCGAGCAGGCGCGGCAGCAGACCCGGAAGATCGAGGTCAAGGCCGCCTAGCCCGGCAGGGCGGCGCCCTCCGAGTGGGACGCCACGCGGCGGCGGGAGGAGAGCGAACGCCTCCCGCCGCCGCTGGTTCTTGGGGACGTCTTCCCGCGTGCGGCCGACGCCGGCGGGCCGGCGGGGCCGGCGGACGCCGGCCAGTTTCTACCACGGCATCCCGTACCGCGGCGCGGCGCTGAACCGCTCCATGCCAAGCTCCAGGTCGATCGTGGTGGCGGGCGGTAGCTCCACCAGGACCGCCGAGCCGTCGACGCGCCGTCGCTGCCATCGCGTGTCGGCAGCGACGAACTCGCAATACTGGGCGTCGTGC
>CAZPXM010000103.1:0-13959 GCA_964591015.1 uncultured Gemmatimonadaceae bacterium | reverse complement strand
GGCCGCCGTGCGCCGCCAGGACGGCGGCCTCGCCTTCGACGTGGAGGGCGAGTGGCCGGTGGGGGTGCGCAACGCCTGGCTGACCCTGCGCGTCTGCGGCACCGGCTTCGCGACGCCGCCGGCCGTGCGCCAGGAATTCGCCCGCACCGCGGGCGGGTACGCCGCCTATACCGGCGTCCAGCCCCCGGTGGCCGACGGCGCCGACTGGCTGCTCGACATGGAGCTGGCGCCCGGCCGCACCGTGCGGCTGCTGCGGAGCTGAGAGCCTGGCCGCCAGCCCGCTGCCGGCGGCCAGGCGTGCCGGCTAGACGGAGGCCTCCCTGGCGGCTGGCCGCTGGTAGCTCAGGGCGATCACGAAGCCGATCACCAGCAGCACACAGGCGATGTACAGCGACTGCTCCTTGAAGGCCGAGAACACCAGCGGGCCGATGAGTCCGGCGGCGCTCCAGGCCGTGAGCATGAAGCCGTATACCTTGCCGATGTAGGCAGGGCCGAAGGAGTCCGCCGCGAAGGCCGGCATGGTGGCGAAGCCGCCGCCGTAGCAGGCCAGCAGGTAGCAGGCAACCACGGTGAACAGCCAGTAGTTGCTCACCACGCCCAGCGCCACCAGCAAGTAGAGCAGCGCCTGAGACGCGAACATGATCAGGAAGACGGCCTTGCGCCCGATGTTGTCGGAGATCTTGGCCCAGAAGAGCCGCCCCAGGCCGTTGAAGATGGACGAGTAGGCGACCACCGACCCGCCCGCTGCCGCCACCGCGGCTGCCGCGGCCGCAGGACTCATCTTCCTGAACAGCTCCTGGGAGATCGGCGAGAGCTGCGAGATCAGGCCCAGGCCCGCCGACACGTTCAGGCAGAGCATGGCCCACAGCATCCACCATTGCGGGGTGCGGACGGCCTGGCCGAACTGGAGCGAGTTGGCCGCGGACACGCTGGTCGCCGGCGGCGTGAACCCCGCTGGCAGCCAGCCCTTGGGCGGGTTCCTGAACAGCTGCGCCGCGCCTGTCACCAGGACCAGGAACACGCAGCCCCAGATGTAGAAGGTGGTCGAGACGCCCGACGCCACGACGGTGTTGCCGGGGTCGAGCCGCTGGAAGCTGGTGATCATCGGCGGCGCGATCTTGCCCATGAAGAAGGAACCCGCGCCGAACCCCATCACGGCCAGGCCCGTGACCAGCCCGCGCTTGTCGGGAAACCAGCGGATCAAGGTGGCGATCGGCGTGACGTAGCAGAAGCCGTTCCCCAGCGCCGCGATCACGCCGTAGCCGAGGTAGAGCAGCCAGATGCTGCCCACCTGGTCGGCCAGCCCGGCCAGCAGCGTCCCCAGGCCAAACAGGATGCCGCCGATCGTGGCCACGTAGCGCGGCCCCTTCCTGTCCACCAGCGTGCCGCCGAACGCGGCCGCGCAGCCGATGATCCCCATGAGGAGCATGAACGTGAGCTGGATCTGGAAGTCGGTCTCCGGCGTCCCCCAGCCGTGCGCCTTCATCAGCGGAATCTTGAACACCGACCAGGCGTACACGGTGCCCAGGCACAACTGCATGACGATCGCCGCCACGGCGATCCACCAGCGTTTGGACTCCAGCCTCGCCTCGCTCATGCGCTCCTGCCCTCCCTGTGAGATGTCCAGACCGACGCGCGAGCCGCCCGCTGCGGCCCGGCCCCGGTCGTCGTGCTGCCGGATGCGGCCCGGCGGCCACTCCGGCGCGGCAGCGGCTGCCGCCGGCCGGCTAGGTGCGCCTCTGCAGCAGCCTGCCGACCTTGGCGAGCAGCACCTGGGGCTCGATAGGCTTGTTGACCAGATCCGCCACGCCGAGCGTGCTGGTGTCGAACACGCGGTCCGCGGCATCGGCGATGTTCGACAACATGAGGACCGGCACGCCGGGGTAATGCGCCGCGAACCAGCGGGCGGTCTGGAAACCGGCGTCGGCCTCCTCCATCATCACGTCGAGGATCACCAGGTCCGCCGGCGCCGCGCTCATCTGCTGGCGCCCCTCGGCCCCCGAGGAGGCTGCGGTCACCGCGTACCCGTTGGCCTCCAGCACGACGCGGCAGTACTCCTGAAGATCGGCGTCGTCATCGATTACCAGGATCTTCGGCTCGTCCATCGTCGCCACTCCCTGTGGTGGGCGCCCGCGCGGTCGGGGCTGCGCGGGGCAGCCGGCTCAGCGCACCAGCGCCTCGAACTCGCTGCGGAACTTGGTGACCATGGCCTCGATGGGCACGGCGAACGCGTCGCCCGTCGGGCACAGCGTGGTGCCCTTGATGCTGCGGCACAAGGACAGCACCAGGTCGATGTCGGCCCGCGACCCCTGGCCCGCGCACAGCCGCTCCAGCAGTCTGGCCACCACGTGCGCGCCCTGCCGACACGGCGTGCACTGACCGCAGGATTCGTGCGCGTAGAACCGCGCGGCGCGCCACGCCACCCGCGGGATGCTCGTCTGCGCGTTCATGACGATGATCCCGCCGGAGCCGAGCATGGTGCCCCGCTTGAGGCACGCATCGTAGTCCAGCCGCAGCCCCGCTGCCTCGCTGGCCGTCAGGATCGGCACCGACAGCCCGCCGACGATCACGGCCTTGAGCTGCCCGTCCACGCCGCCAGCGGCCTCCAGCAGGGTCTCCAGCTCGGTGCCCAGCGGGTACTCGTACGCACCCGGGCGTCGCACGTGCCCGCAGACGCCGAAGATCTTCGGCCCGAAATTGTTGGCCACGCCGATCTGCATGAAGGCCGGCGCCCCGTGCTGGACGATGTACGGCACGAGAGCCAGCGTCTCGACGTTGTTCACCACGGTCGGGCAGCCATACAGCCCCACCTCGGCGGGAAACGGCGGCTTGAGGCGCGGGTTGCCGCGCTTGCCCTCCAGCGACTCGATCAGCGCGGTCTCCTCGCCGCAGACATAGGAGCCGGCGCCCCGGTGCACGACGATGTCGAAGCTGAACGGGTGACCGAGGATGCTCGTGCCCAGCAGGCCGCGGCGCCGCGCCGCCTCCAGGGCGCGCTCGAGGATGGCGGCGATCCAGGCGAACTCGCCGCGGAGGTAGATGAAGCCCAGCCGCGCGCCCACCGCATAGCCGGCGATCGCCATGCCCTCGATGAGCAGATGGGGGTCGTACTCGAGGATCTGCCGGTCCTTGAAGGTGCCTGGCTCGCCCTCGTCGGCATTGCAGATCAGGTACACGGGCTTGCCGGTCCCCTGCGCCAGGAAGCCCCACTTGACGCCCGCGGGGAAACCGGCGCCGCCGCGGCCGCGCAGGTTGCTGGCCTTGACCTCGGCGGCCACCTCTGCGGGCGTTCTGGACAGCGCCGCGCGCAGCGCCTGGTACCCGCCGGTCTGCTCGTACACCTCGATCCGGGCGGCGTCCGGCAGGCCGCGGCGGGCCAGCAGGACGTTGCAGGAGGTGCCGAAATGCGCCTCGGCGGGCAGCTCGGGCAGCACGCCCTGGCGCAGGCTGGCCAGCAGCGCCTCGGTCCGCTCCACCGTCATGCTCTCGTAGTACCGATCGCCGACCTGGATCACCGGACAGGTGCCGCACGACGCCAGGCACTCCACCGTCGACAGGGTGAACAGGCCGTCGGCGGTCGTCTGGCCCACCCGCACGCCCAGGGCCTGCTCCAGATGCGCGACGATACGGTCGGCGCCGGCCAGCATGGCCGGGATGTTGGTGTCGACCTGCAGGTGATACCGGCCCAGCGGCTCCCGCGTGAACATGGTGTAGTAGGTCTGCACCCCGTAGGCCTCGGACAGGGGCACGCCGATGCCGCGGGCGATCTCCTGCAGCGTCGCCGGCGCCACGCGACCGGCCCGCGCCTGCGCCGCGTGCAGAACCGGGATGAGCGCGGAGCGACGGGCGGGGTAGCGGGCAGCGATGCTGCTGATGGACTGCGTCAGTTCGTCGGTCATCGTCTCCTCGATAGCCGAATCAGTGCGTGTCCGCATCCGGCCGCTCCAGACGGGCGGCGCAGACCTTGTACTCGGGGATCTTGGCCACCGGATCCAGCGCGTCGTTGGTCAGTCGGTTGGCCGCAGCCTCGGCGAAGTGGAACGGAACGAAGATGGAGCCGCGGGCCACGCGGCCGGACACGTGCGCCGTGGTGACGATGCGCCCCCGGCGGGTGCGGATGGCCACGCGGTCGCCGTGGCGCACCCCCTGCCGGGCCGCGTCGTCCGGGTGCAGCTCCACATGCCCGGAACGCACGACCGCGTCGAGGACGGCGGACCGGCGCGTCATGCTGCCCGTGTGGAAATGCTCGAGCAGGCGCCCGGTGCTCAGCACCAGCTCGTACTCCTCGTCCGGCTCCTCGGCGGGCGGACGGTACTCCACCGGCGACAGCAGGGCGCGGCCGCGGGTGAACTTGCCCACGTGCAGGGTGGGCGTGCCCGGGTGCTGCTCATCGGGGCACGGCCAGCACAGGCCGACGTCGCGAAGCCGCTCGTGGGTGATCCCCGCGTACGAAGGCGTCAGCGCCCGGATCTCGGCCATCAGTTCTGCAGGCGTGCGCGGGAACTGGCGGCCGCAGCGGGCGGCGATGTCGGCGATGATCTCGTAGTCCTGGCGGACGTTGCCGGTGGGCCGGATGGCTGGCTGCGTGAGCTGCACGCGGCGCTCGGTATTCGTGAAGGTGCCGTACTTCTCGGCGAAGGAGACCGCCGGCAGCACCACGTCGGCCAGGCGGGCGGTCTCGGTCAGGAAGATGTCCTGGACGACGAGGAAGTCGAGCTTCCGCAGGCTCTCCTCGACGTGCCCCAGGTTGGGCTCCGAGACCATGGGATTCTCGCCCATGATGTACAGCGCCCGGATCTGCTGGCCGGCTGCCGGGATCATCTCCGTCAGCGCCATGCCAGGCCGGTCGCTCAACTTGACCTGCCAGTACTCGGCGAACTTGGCCACGGCGGCGGGGTTGCTCACTGGCTGGTAGCCGGTGAAGTACACCGGCAGCGCGCCCATGTCGCAGGCTCCCTGGACGTTGTTCTGGCCCCGCAGTGGGTTCACCCCGCCGCCGCGCACGCCGATGTTCCCCAGGATGAGCTGCAGGTTGGTGCACGCCTTGACGTTGTCGACGCCGTGGGTGTGCTGGGTGATGCCCATGCTGAAATACACCGACCCCACCCCGGCCGTGGCGAACAGCTCGGCGGCGGCCTCCAGCTGGGCCACGGGCACGCCGGTGAGGCGCTCGACGCGCTCCGGGGTGAAGGCAGCCACGGCCTGCCGGTACTCCTCGAAGCCTTCGGTGCGCTCGGCGATGTACTCCTTCGCCTCCCACCCTGCCCGCAGGATGATGTGCTGCAGGCCCATCAGCAACGCCACGTCCGAGCCGTTGCGCTGCTGGAGCCAGATCGTGGCGAAGTCGACCAGATCGATGCGCCGAGGGTCGCACACGATCAGGCGCGCGCCGTGATGCTTGACCGCCTGCTTGATGAGGCTGCCGAGCACGGGATGGTTCCAGGTGGTGTTCGTGCCGATCACCATGATGACTCGGGAGTTCAGCACGTCGTCCAGGCTGTTCGTCATGGCCCCGGAGCCCAGCGTGGTCGCCAGACCGGCCACGGTGGAAGCATGGCACAGGCGCGCGCAGTGGTCGACATTGTTGGTCCCGAACACGGCCCGCGCCAGGCGCATCATGGCGTAGTTCTCTTCGTTGGTCGCCTTGGCGGAGCTGAGAAACCCCAAGGCATCGGGGCCGTGGGTCTTCCCGATGGCCTGCAGGCGCGCGGCCACCAGATCCAGGGCTTCATCCCAGCCAGCCTCGACCAGCTCGCCGTCCCGGCGGATCAACGGCTGGCGCAGACGGTCGGGGGCATCGATGAAATCCAGCCCGAAACGCCCCTTGATGCACAGCATGCCCTTGTTGGGCTGCCGCTCCCAGTGGCCCTGGTGCGCCGCGGCGAAGACATACCGGTTGTCGGCGGTATGCAGATCGATCAGGCACCCCACGCCGCAGTAGGGACAGACGACCCTGGTCGCGGTGGTCTGGCTCGGCCGGATCCTGCGCTCCATGGGCTGCTTCAGCACCAAGGCGCCGACCGGGCAGATCTGGACGCACTCCCCGCACTGCACGCATGACGACTCCCCCATGGGCCGGTCGTCGTCGCACACCACTCGCGAGCGGCTGCCGCGATAGGCGAACGCCAGCACCTCGTTGACCACGGTGTTCTGGCAGGCCAGCACGCAACGGCCGCACTGGATGCACTTGTCCGGGTCGCGCACGATGCCAGGCGCGGAGACATCCCGGGGCGTCGGCTCCGACTCGATCAGGTAGGCCGGCCGCTCGACGCCGACGCGGTAGGCCATGTCCTGCAGTTCACAGCCGCCGTTGGCCTGGCAGGAGATGCAGTGGTGGTGCCCGTCGGACAGCAGCAGCTCCACGACCATGCGCCGTGTCTCCAGCACCTTGGGCGTGTTCGTGTGCACCACCATGCCCTCCCTGGCGGGCAGGGCGCAGGATTCCTTCAGGCCGCGCATGCCCTCGACCTCCACGACGCAGGCACGGCAGCGGCCGGCCTTGCCCGTCCGGGGGTGGTAGCACAGAGCAGGAATCCAGATCCCCGCAGCCCGGGCCGCATCCAGCACGGTCTGGCCGGGCGCGGCCGCCACGGCACGTCCGTCGATGGTCAACTGCACGGCTCATCCTCCTTGTTGTCGCCCGTCACCCACGCGAGCGCGTCCCCGCCAGCCACTGCTCGTACTCCTCCCGGGTGTTCAGATCATGATACCACGCCGGAGCCGCGAACGGAACGTACCGCACGCGAACCCGGTCCAGCAGCGCCGCGATCCGGCGGACGCCTCCCGCCAACAACGAGGCGACGGTGGGCCGGATGCTGCGCCGATAGGCGGCCAGCAGGGGCTCGAGCCGCCCATCCGCATGCCGCGGCATGGCGATGTCGCACCCTTCCGCCTGGGCCAGCACGTCCAGGACGAAGCCCGGGTCCAGGTGCGGGATGTCGCAGCCGGTGACGAAGCACAGCTCGTACGCGGCGCGGTCCAGGGCCGACAGGATGCCCATCAGCGGGCCCTGCCCGGCCTGGCGATCCGGCACCACCGGCAGGCCCAGAAACGCATACTTGTCCGTCTCGTTGGCGCTGATCAGCACCTCGGGGAAGAACGCCAGCTGCGCGGCGATGCGCTCGATCAACGGCTGCCCGCCGGCGTCCAGCAGGCCCTTGTCCATGCCCATCCGACGGCTGCCGCCGCCGGCCAGAATTACGGCGGTCGCCTGCGGCTGCACCACCCAGCGCTCACCCGCCAGCACGATGGCATCCGGCGCCAGCTCCCAGCCTTCCGGGCCGCCGGCGATGACGCGATCCGCCAGCGGCAGGACGGCGGCCGCCGAGGGCTTCGGCACGGCGCCGTCGCCCGCCGCCCGCAGCAGCAGGAACAGGCCCGGCCGGAGGAACTGGCGCGCGGTGTTCGACTCGCACACCACGACGGCGTCGCGGGGGATGCGGGCCAGCAGCTCGCGCAAGCCGCTCTCCAGGTGCTCGGCCATCGCGCGCAGCCACAGCACGCGGCTGGCTCCGGCCCGCAGCATCCGGCACGTGTCCTTGTCGCCGCCCGGATCGGCCTCCACGGCGATGCAGTAGGGCTCGCGCAGCGTGGCGCAGGCGCCGCAGCCCGCCCCGCCGCGCGGACACCCGCTGCCGCGCTCCCGGACCGGGGTGACCTTGACGCCCACCACCGGTCGGCAGCGCGCCACCCGGGCGATGATGCGGCAGGCGAACTCGGTCTTGCCGACGTTGCGGTCGGCCGCACCGATGAGCAGCACGTTGGGGCAATCGATCATCGCAGTGAGCGCCTGCGCCTGGCCAGCCATGTGCCTGTCTGCCCGCATCGCCGGCGGCGACTGCCCGCCGCCCCCGCCTCCTCGCGAGCGGCGCCTATCGCCACCGCTCGCCGAGACCGGCTGTCTCGGGGCATAGAAGATACGCCAGCGGCGCGATCTGGGCAGGCGCTGCCCGGCGGGCAGCCAGCCGGCGGCACCGGCACGGCGGCACGCCGCGCGCGGCCGGGGCGCGCGCGCCCCGCCCCTGGCGTGCCGGTGTCCGTGTGGCTACACTTGCCGACCCCAGGCCCGGAGAAGCGCCCCGGCCCCGCGCTCCATTGGCATCGAGGAGAATAGCGTCCATGGCGACAGCACTGGCGATCGGCGCACGCCGCGAACTGTTCGTCGACGGGGTGCTGGCGGAGCGGCTGGCTGGCCAGGCGGCCCTGCGGCTGCACCATCCCGTACCGCGCGAGGTGGCCCTGGTCACTGACCGCCCCTGGGAGGGCAACGGCACCAACTACGTGACGGTCTTCGCCGACGGCGGCCGGTACCGCATGTACTACCGGGGCTGCCAGTGCTCGTACCTGGACGGTCGCGACCGACCCAACCACCGCGACGTGTACTGCTATGCCGAAAGCACCGACGGTCTCCACTGGACTCGCCCGGACCTGGGTCTGTACGAGTGGGAGGGGACCAGGCACAACAACATCGTCTGGCTGGGAGGCGAGGGCACCAACGCGGAGAACTTCGCCCCGTTCCTCGACACCAACCCGGACTGCTCGCCTGCGGCGCGCTACAAGGCGCTGGGCGTGGGCGCGCAGGTTCCCGGTCTGTATGCGGCCGGCTCGCCGGACGGCATCCGCTGGTCCCTGCTGGCGCCGGCGCCGGTGATCACCTGCGGCGACTTCGACTCGCACAACGTGGCCTTCTTCGACGCCGAGCTCGGCCAGTACCGGGAGTACCATCGCCACGGGCGGGCCGGCCGCGACATCCGCACCGCGGTGTCCGCGGACTTCCTGCACTGGTCGGCGCCGGAGTATCTCGAGTATGCCGCCCTGGTCGACGCGGGGCCGGCCGGAGTTCGGGCCGGCGACGTGCAGGACGTGCCCGGCGCCCCGCACCCGCCGGGACGGGTGAGCGAGCTCTACACCAACCAGGTCGCGCCCTATCACCGGGCGCCGCACCTGCTGCTGGGCTTCCCCACGCGCTACCTGGACCGCGGCTGGACCGCCTCGGCGCAGGCGCTGCCACGGCCCGAGTACCGACGGCTGCGCGCGGCCCGCTCGCAACGAGAGGGTACCGCCCTGACCGACGGCATGCTCATGGCCAGCCGCGACGGCCGGCTCTTCCGCATCTGGCCGGAGTCCTTCCTGCGACCGGGGCTGCGCCTGCGCGACAGCTGGTTCTACGGCGACACCTACCAGTGCTGGGGGCTCATCGAGACAGCCTCCGCGCTGGACGATGGCCCGCCCGAGCTGTCCCTGTTCGTCACCGAGCGCACGCTCCAGGACGTGCCGGCGGTGCTGCGTCGCTACACCCTGCGGCTGGACGGCTTCGTGTCGGTGTGGGCACCGCTGGCCGGCGGCGAGCTGGTGACGCCGCCGCTGACCTTCGCCGGCAACTGCCTCGAGCTCAATCTCTCCACGTCGGCCGCCGGCGGCGTGCGCGTGGAGATCCAGGACGCGGCCGGTCGCCCCATCCCGGGCTTCGCGCTGGACGAGTGCCACGAGCAGTACGGCGACGCGCTCGACCGCCTCGTCAGCTGGACCGACGGCGCCGACGTGAGTCGGCTCAGCGGCCTGCCCATCCGTCTGCGCCTGGTCCTGCGCGACGCCGACGTGTACGCCCTGCGCTTCGCCAGCAGCCCGCGCGCCGCCCGCGCGGCGTGACCGGCGGCAGGGCCGGCGGCCGCTGGTCAGGGGCGGGACGCCGGTCCGGGCGCGGGCGGGGCGTAGGGCTGCTGCCCGAAGAAGCCCCGCGTCAACTGCGCGACGACGCCCGCCAGGCCGAACAGGGCGATGACATTGGGCACTGCCATCAGTCCGTTGAGCGTGTCCGCGACCCCCCAGACCGCCTCCAGGCCGCCCAGGGCCCCCACCAGGCTGAAGGGCAGCCAGAGCAGGCGGTAGGCGGGACGCACCCAGGTGCCGTGCCCCAGCAGATAGGCCGCGCAGGTCTCGCCGTAGAAGCACCAGGCCAGAAGGGTGTCGTAGGCGGTCAGGACCATCGACACGACCACCAGCGCGTAGCCCACAGGCCGGCCATAGCCGTGGGCGAACGCCCGCATGGTCAGCGTGGCGCCGGACTCGCCGCTCTCCCAGGCGCCGGTCAGCAGGATCACCAGCGCCGTGGCCGTGCACATGACCACCGTGTCGACGAAGACCTCCATGATGCCCCACAGCCCCTGGCGCACCGGGTGCTCGACGATGGCCGTGGCATGGGCCATCGGGGCGCTGCCCAGGCCCGCCTCGTTGCTGAAGACGCCGCGGGCGAAGCCGTAGCGCATCGCCGCCATCACCGCCGCCCCGGCGAAGCCGCCGGTGGCGGCCACGGGGGTGAACGCGTGCCGCAGCACCAGCGCGGCCGCGGCAGGCAGCCGCGCCGCGTGCAGCAGGATGAGTCCCACCGCCGCCAGCATGTACAGCCCGCACATGAATGGCACGCAGAAGGTGGCGACGCGGGCGATCCGACGGATCCCGCCCACCGTGACCAGCCCCACGACCAGGACCAGCGTGCCCCCCGTTGCCCAGCGGGACACGCCGAAGTGGCTCATTCCCTCCGCCACCGCATTGGCCTGCACCATGTTGCCGATGCCGAAGGCAGCCAGCGCCCCGAAGGCGGCAAACAGCAGCGCCAGCCACCGCCACCGGCGGCCCAGGCCGTGTTCGATGTAGACCATCGGGCCACCGAGCATCGGCTGGCCGGGTTCCCGGCGCCGGTAGTGCACACCCAGCACCACCTCGGCGAACTTCGTGCCCATGCCGATGAGCCCGGAGACCAGCATCCAGAACACGGCCCCGGGGCCGCCGAGGGCCACGGCGGTGGCCACCCCGGCGATGTTGCCGACGCCCACCGTTCCGCCCATCGCCACGGCCAGCGCCTGCAGCGGCGACACATCGCCATCGCCCCCAGGGCCCTTGCGGAAGGCGGTGCCAAAGGTCTGGCGCCATGCCGTGCCGAAGTGCGCGAACTGCACGAACCGCAGGCGCACCGCCAGGTAGCACCCCACGCCGATCAGCGCCGTCAGCATGGGAACGCCCCACACCCAGGCGTTCAGCCGCGCCTGCAACGCCAGCAACGACTCGAGCATCGTTCCTCCTGGGCCACCAGGCGAGCGGGCCGCGCGGCCAGCTCGGCGCGCCCCGCTGCCCGCTCAGCTGCGCAGCAACTGCTCCAGCCGCTGGGCATCGAATTCGGCCAGCGAGCGCAGCTTCAGGTGCGCCGCCCCGAACCGCGGGTCGTCGAAGTGCAGCCGATCGGGCACGACGACGACGCGCATGCGCGCGGCCAGTCCAGCGATCATGCCGGCAAAGGAGTCCTCGAACACGATGCACCCGCCGGGATCGGCGTGCAGCGCCGCGGCCGTGCGCAGGAACACGCCCGGGTGCGGCTTGCCGAGCGGTTCGTCCTCGGCCGATACCAGCAGGCGGAAATACCGGCGGATTTCCAGCGTGTCGACCACCGCATCGATGAGCCGCGGGGATGAGGACGAGGCCAGCGCGGCCGGCACGGCGCGCGCCGCGAAAAACTCCAGGGCCTGGACTGCCCCCGGCATGAGCGCGCCTTCGGCGCGCACCAGCGAGATCACCGTCTGCACGATCTCGTCGGCCACCTCTGCCGGCGAGGGCCCCGCCCACGG
The DNA here is from genome assembly GCA_964591015.1 of uncultured Gemmatimonadaceae bacterium. Taxonomy (GTDB): domain Bacteria; phylum Latescibacterota; class UBA2968; order UBA8231; family UBA8231; genus SLHA01. The sequence goes on along the minus strand of CAZPXM010000103.1, from coordinate 2,341 downwards.
CTGCACGCAGTACCAGTGCCGCACCACCTCGTCCACGCGGGTGCCCATGGTCTGCATGCACATGCGATCGGTCAGGCGCAGTCCCACCTTGGGGAAGACCGCCTGCTCGGCCCGCCGCCACAACGGCTCCGAGTCCACCAGCAGCCCATCCATGTCGAAGATCGCCGCCGCCGCTTGCCGCTTCACCTTGCCCCTCCGCGCCCGCTGCGCGCCGACCCCACGCCGGTGCGGGCTCGCCCGCGGCCCGCGCCGGCCCGGCAGCCGCGCTCGACGCCACGACGAACAGGGGCGCCGAACCATCCTGGCCCGGCGCCCCTGCTGCGTTCGACTTGCACTGGTGCCGGCCCCCTACGCCTCCTCCTCATCGTCGCCCGAAGCGTAGTAGGGCTGCCGGCCGCGGGCGTGATCGGTGACATCCACGACTTCCTCGATCTCCGGGACGGCCTTCTTGAGCATTCGCTCGACGCCCTCCTTGAGGGTGACGCGCGCCATCCCGCACCCCTGGCACCCGCCGCCGAGTTCGACGAACACCTTGTTGTCCTTCACATCCATCAGCGTGACGTACCCGCCGTGACTGGCCAGCGCCGGGTTGACCTGCTGTTCGATGACGGTCATCACCTTCTCCGCCACCGAGCCCTTGAGTTCGGCCGGCAGTCGGGGCGGGCTGTCGATCGTGAAGCCGCTGCCCATCACCCCGTCCACGTAGTCCACCGAGGCCTCTTCCAGCAGCGGCAGGCTCTCCGGATCCATGTACACGTCGAAGCCCGCGAAGGACACCTTGGTGTCGTCCGTGCCGATCTGCCCGGCCGACAGGAACGCCAGGCGGTAATCGACCTTGAACGGCGACCGGGCCCGGGCCCCCACGCGCAGACCAGCCACCGGCTGGTCGCTCTCGGCCATCAACTCGACGATCTTGGCGGCCGCATTGGTCGTGATCTGCAGCATCCGCAGCCTCCTGGCAGCACCGGGCGCTGGCACGGCGCGCCCTGCCGACACGCGCCTGCTCCACGCACCGGGGGCCGTGAATGTACACGGCCCGTATCGCCGGTCAAGCCATTGGCCGGCAGCACCACCGGGCGCGGGCCGGGCCGCTGCCGGCACTGCCGGCGGGCACCAGGCCGGCCGCCCGGCCTCACTCGGCGAACACCACGCGGTTGCGGCCCGTCTGCTTCGCCTGGTACAGCGCCTGGTCAGCCTGGTGGATCGCCTCCTCGTTGGTGGGCGGCACGCCGCAGTACACTCCCACCGAGACCGTGCCCTCGGTGCGCGCGGCGATGGCGTGCAGGATCCGGCTGGCCAGCACCGCAGCCCGCTCGCGCGTGGCGTTGTCGATCACCACCGCGAACTCGTCCGCGCCCCAGCGAGAGATGAAATCCGAACTGCGGACCGCTTGCTGCAGCACGCGAGCGATGCTCTGGATGAACCGGTCACCTGCGTCGTGGCCACGCGCATCGTTGATGTGCTTCAGCGAGTCGGAGTCCAGGTACAGCAGCGCCAGCGGGGTGTTGCGGCGCCGGGCGCTCTCGCTCATCCGCTGGAACACATCTTCGAAACCGCGCCGGTTGGCCAGGCCCGTCAGGTAATCGACCCGCGCTTCGATGCTCAGCTCCCGCACCCAGCGGGCGGTGAGCCGCGCCAGCTCCTGATAGAAGTGCAGGGCGATGGTCGCGATCGGCACTGAATCCAGGCTGCCCCGAGGCAGCCAGACGATCCGATCCCGAGGCCCTTCGCCCGCCAGTCGCTGCACCTGCTGCGCCGTGGCGACGAAGAGATCGGCCGAGCGCGGATCCTGGCCGAAGTCCTGGCCGGGGTGCCATACTCCCCCACCCCACGGCGTCAGCGGCCTGCCGGTGGCAGCCTGCAGGAGGGCGCCCACGTCGCGGCAGAACTCCGCGTCATCGAAGGGCTCTGACGACGCTTCGATGACCAGGCCCAGCCCGCCGCCGTTCAGCCGGAAGCACCACCAGCCCGAGCGCCGCGTCTTCTCCTCCACCAGCTCGAGGACCTGCTGCCCCCGCGCCACGCCCTCGGCCAGCACGAGCTGCCGGTACTGGTTCAGCTGGAGCAGCACCACGGCGCTGAAGCGTTCGCCGATCAGACTCTCCTTGATGCGCTCCAGCAGCGCCCCCGAGCCTAGCGACTCCAGTTCGTCATCCAGCGTCCCGGTCATCTCGGCTCCCTCTGGGCCATCGAGGCCACAACGATGGCGCCCGCAAGCCAGCATCGCGGGCGCGCCCATGCCGCCGGCTGCGCCCCGCCGCTGCCGACCAGCAGGCAACCGGACTGCCGCCCCGCGCCGGCCGGTTCAGGCGCGCAGCAGCCGGTACAGACTCAGCGCCAC
>CAZPXM010000102.1:0-14056 GCA_964591015.1 uncultured Gemmatimonadaceae bacterium | reverse complement strand
CGCGGCCGCGGCCGCGTGCAGCAACTGGGCGTACCGGCGGCGCCAGAACTCGCTGTACTCGAGGTCGGCGCGCGGCAGATCGGGCAGGTGGATCTTGCCGATGTCGCCCCAGTGCCAGACGCGCCGCTGGAACGTGTCGTAGTAGAACAGCGCCCCTTCCTGCAGCAGGCCGAAGAGCTCGCGGATGTCGGTGGCCGCCGGTCCGAAATACTGGGAGAAGAACCGCTCCGGCCAGTGCTCGGGATCGGGGGCGGCGGCATTCCAGGAGTAGGCAGCCGCGCACACGAAGCGGGGTATCCACGCCAGGATGTGCAGGCCGGAGTCGTCCCACGAAGTCGTGATGGAGCCCAGGCGCAGCCCGGCCCGCGCGGCAGCGGCGATCGTCGTGCTGGTGTCCGCGAAAGCGCCCCGGTGCACGCGGCGCACGTCGTCGCGCCACATGGAAGCCTGGACCCACGGGAAGTAGCCGAGGAAGAGCGGCTCGATGCCCGGGTTGGGCGCGTACACGAAGACCTGGTGGCCCCGCTGGCGGGCCGCCTCCAGCTCGCCGACGTCGCTGGCGTCGGCGTAGATCATCCCGGGCGGGCTGGCCCCGGCCGCTGCCGGCGGGTGTGCCCAGCACAGCGGCGTGCGGCCGCGGCTGACCACGTGGGCGGCGGCGCGCTCCAGGAACAGCCGCATCAGACTGTCCTTCCCTGCCGTTGCCGCCCGCTGGCGGCAGCCGCACGCCTCGCCCAGGCCGAGTTCGTAGGTCTCGTCCGAGCCGATGTGCAGGAAACCGACGCCTGGCGTGGCCTCCATGGCCTCGTCCCACAGATCGAAGAGGAGCTGGTACGTCCCGGCCCGGAGCGGGCAGAACTCCCACGCCGAGCTGGGGATCTCGCGCAGGTGCCGGTGCTGCGGGTGCTTGAGGATGTAGCTGACGTGGCCGAGCCCCTGGACGAGCGGGACCAGCTGCATGTGGTGGCGGGCGGCCAGTGCGGTCAACTCCTGCATCTGCGTCTTGCGGAAGGCGCCTGGCGCGCCGATCTCCGGGTGGCGCTCGTACGCCAGCTTGTCCTCCCATTCCCACACCAGCATGTTGACCTTGTAGCCAGCCAGCAGGCGGATCAGCTCGCCCACGTACGCGAACGTATCCTGGTGGTGCTTGGTGTCGTAGTGGACCGCCCGGTGCGTGAAGTCGGGCCAGTCCTCGATGCGCACGCGGGGGATTTCGGGGCCGTCGGACCCGGGGCGAACGGCCTGCAGCAGCGTTCGCGTGGCCCAGAACAGGCCGGCCGCGTCCGCGCCGGCCAGCACCGCTCCGTCCTGGCGCACGGTGAGCCGGTAGGCTTCGGGCCGCGGCGCCGGGCCAGCCTGCCGCGCCAGCAGGATGGCGCCGGGCAGTACCGGGGCCTCTCCCGGCTCAGCGGGGCGGGCGGCGGCGGCGGCCGCGCCCTCGCCGGCGGGCGGTCCGCCGGCCCCGGCCGAAGCTGCCTCGATGGGCAGGCGAACGCCGTGTTCGGTGGCCAGTCGCTCGGCCAGGTCCTCGGCCGCGAACCAGTCCGCGCCGTCGGCGGCAGGGCCCACGCACAGTCGCTGCAGCGCTCGCAGCCGCAAAGCGCCGGGCTCCCAGGCGCAGTGCTGGGGCTCGGGAATCAGGACGGGGATGGAGGGCTCGCTCATCGGTTCGACCTCCGCAGTTGCCCTGCTCGGCTCGGTGTGCTAGAGTTGTGCCCCGAACAGGCGGGCCGGCGGCCAGAGTCCGCGTCCTGGGGCTGACCCGGAGGGGCAGTGCACGCTGCGCGACTCGAGGAGTATGGCCATGTCTGTGCGTCCGTTGTGCGGCTTGCTGGTGGCGGTGATCGTCGGCGGTGGCGCCGAGGCCGCCCTGGCGCAGTTCGACAAGGCCGTCGAGCTGAAGAAGCTTCTGGAGAAGAACGACTACAAGGTGGAGCTGAGCAGCGAGCGGCTGAGCGCCACGCACGCCCAGTGGCTGAACATGACCATCCGCTCCTACAAGGGCGGCCTGTTGCTGCGCGCCTGGCTGGAGACGACGGAGTACAAGACCGACGATCTGGAGACGCTGGCGAACAAGCTGAACTACGGCGCCACGGCCACGCGGATCTACATCGCGACGAGAATGACCTGATCTTCGAGGCATGGTTCCCGGGCCAGTTCGAGCGCGAGATGTTCGAGAAGCTGCTCGAGGCATGGCACAACGACACCATCGGCCAGTCGGAGACGATTCGGAGCGAGCTGAAGATGTGACGCGCGACGGCCTCGTTCGCGCCCTCACTCGATCCGGTGCCGGATGACCGCGCCCTTGTCGGCGGACTCCGCCAGGCGGCTGTACAGGGCCAGGTAGCCGTTGGCGACGCGCGGGCGCGGGCGCTGCCAGGCGCGCCGCCGCGCCGCCATGCATTCCGCGTCCACGTGCAGCTCGAGGCTCCGGCGCGGGATGTCGATGGTGATCCGGTCTCCGTCCTGGACGACGGCCAGCGGGCCGCCCTCCGCGGCCTCCGGCGAGACGTGCCCCACGAAGCAGCCGTTGTTCGTGCCGGAGAACCGACCGTCGGTCACCACCGCCGTCTCCAGGGCCAGGCCGCGCCCGTACAGCAGCTTCATCGAGATGTACATCTCGCGCATGCCGGGGCCGCCCTTGGGGCCCTCGTAGCGAATCACCACCACCTCGCCCGCGCGCACCTGGCCGGCCAGGATCGCCTGATTGGCTTCTTCCTCGCTGTCGAAGCAGCGGGCGGCGCCCGTGAACGTCTGCATGTCGGGATGGATGGCCGCCGGCTTGGTGATGGCGCTGGCCGGCGCCAGGTTGCCCCGCAGCACCGCCAGCCCGCCGCCCGCAGACCAGGGACGGGCCAGGGGCCGGATGATGCGCTCGTCGTCATGCCGCGCCGCGCCAGCGACGTTGTCGGCGACGGTGCGGCTGGTGACGGTGAGGGCGTCCCCGTGCAGCAGCGGCAGCAGTTCGCGCATGACCGCGGGCACGCCGCCGGCGGCGTGGAAGTCCGGGACGTTCGCGGGAGCCGCCGGGTAGATCCGGGCCAGGTGCGGGGTGGAACGGCACAGCGCTTCGAAGTCGTCCATGTTCAGGTCGCACTCCGCCTCGTACGCGATGGCGGGAATGTGGAGCGCCAGATTGGTGGAGCCGCCGATGGCGGCCCCCAGGCGGACGGCGTTCTCCAGACCCTCGCGCCGGATGATGCGGCGGGCGGTCAGCCCCTCGCGGACCAGCTCGACGATGCGCCGGCCGGCTGCCTGCGCCGAGCGCAGCCGGTCGGCCCAGGTGGCCGGGATGGTGGCGCTGTGGGGCAGGCACATGCCCAGCGCCTCGGCCACGCAGCACAGCGTGTTGGCCGTCCCGAGGAACGAGCACGAACCGCAGGTGGGCGTCGCCCGCTCCTCGAGCTGCAGGTACTCGTAGAGGGTGATCCTGCCTTCCTGCAGCATGCCCAGGCCTTCGGTGAGCGAGGTGGTATCGGCGGCCCGGTCGTCGAACTGGCAGCCGCCCTCCATGGGGCCGCCCACTACCATGATCGCGGGCAGATCCAGGCGCGCGGCGGCCATGAGCATGCCCGGCACGATCTTGTCGCACGAGGCCAGCAGCGCCACGCCGTCCAGCCGGTGGGCCTGCACCATCAGCTCGACATCGTGCGCGATCAGGTCGCGGGTGGGCAGGATGTAGCGCATGCCTTCGTGGCCCTGGGCGATGCCGTCGCAGGCGGCGATCACGCCGAACTCGATGGGCGTGCCCCCGGCCTGGCGGATGCCCTGCTGGACGTAGTCGGAGACGAGGTCCAGGTTGTAGTGCCCGGGCACGATGCGGTTGCCGGAGTTGGCCACCGCGATCAGCGGGCGGTCCAGATCGTCGTCGCTATACCCCATCGACTTGTACAGCGCCCGGTGCATCGTCCACTCGGGCCGCTGCAGCACGGCGCGGCTGCGCCAGTTCATGTCGGGATCCCTCCGCCAGAAGAGTGGGTTGATCGAGGCAGCCAGAGTGACGCCACGGCGCCCCCTTGGTATACTAAGGCCGCGCGGCAGCCGCAGCGAGGACCCATGGCGCCGACGGCCCGCCCGATCGGCGCGGCCCGAGACGCCGCTGGTGCCGCTGCCCTGACCCGGCCGCCGCAGTTGCAGCCACAATCCAGGACGATGACCATGCTGGCCGACCGCTACCCGTCCGCGAGCTTGCCCGCGCTGCTTCTCGACCGCACGGACTGGCACCCCTTCCCCCGCGCCGCGGAGCGCGCTGCCTGGGAAGCGCTGCCGGACAGCGTGCGCCAGGCCCACGTTCAGCGCGGCGAACGGGCGCTGGCCGAGCCGTGGGAGGTCCTGCCGGCCACCGTCTTCCTGGACTTCGTGCGGACCGGCGACCGCGCGCGCTACGAGCGGCTGCGGGACGTCCGGCGCGGCAAGCTGGCCGATCTGGTCATCGCCGAGTGCGTGGAGGGACGTGGCCGGTTCGTGGACGCGATCGTCGACGGAGTGTGGCTTACCTGCGAGGAGACCTACTGGGGCCTGCCGGCGCACGTGGGGGTGCAGCGGGCGGGAGCGGGCCTGCCCGACGTCACGGAGCCCACGGTGGATCTGTTCGCGGGCGAGACCGTGTCGTTGCTCGCCTGGACGCTGTACCTGCTCGAGCCGCAGTTGGCGGCCGTGTCGCCGCTGGTGCCGGCGCGCATCGTCCTGGAGGCCCAGCGCCGCGTGCTGGAGCCCTGTCTGGCCCGCGACGATTTCTGGTGGATGGGATTCGCGGGCCGCCGGGTGAACAACTGGAATCCGTGGTGCAACTCCAACTGGCTGGCCGCCGCGCTGCTGCTGGAGACCGATCCGGCGCGCCGCGCGGCAGCCGTGGCCAAGAGCATGCGCAGCCTCGACTGCTTCATCGAGCCCTACCCGCGCGACGGCGGCTGCGACGAGGGGCCCGGATACTGGGGACGGGCCGGCGCCTCGCTGTTCGAGTGCCTGGAATTGCTGCACAGCGCCAGCAACGGCGCCATCGACGTGTATGGGGAGCCGCTGATCCAGGCCATGGGCAGCTACATCTGCCGGGTGCAGATCGCGGGGCGGTACTTCGTCAACTTCGCCGACGCGCCCGCCATGACCGTGCCGGCGCCGGGCGTCGCCTTCCGGTACGGGCAGCGCAGCGGCGATCCGGATCTGGTGGCGCTGGGTGCCTGGGCGGCGCGGGAGCTGGACATCTGGTCGCGGGGCGTCGGCGACAGCATCCAGCGGCGGTTGCCGCTGCTGTTCGCCCTGGACGAGCTGGCGGCGGTGACGCCGGCGGAGCCGCTGCCGCGCGACGCCTGGTTCGGCCAGATCCAGGTGATGGTGGCGCGGGACCGAGCGGGCAGCAGCGCGGGCCTGTGCGTGGCCGCCAAGGGCGGGCACAACGGGGAGAGCCACAACCACAACGACGTGGGGAACTTCGTCGTGTACGTGGACGGCGCGCCCGCGCTCGTCGACGCCGGGGTGGAGCGCTACACCGCCAAGACCTTCAGCGGCCGGCGCTACGAGATCTGGACCATGCAGTCGGCCTACCACAACCTTCCGGCCATCGGCGGCGTGCAGCAGGCGCCCGGAGAGCAGTACGCCGCGCGGGCGGTGGAGTACCGCAGCGACGACGGCGAGGCCAGCCTGCAGCTCGACCTGGGCGGAGCCTATCCCGAGGCGGCTCACCTGGACGCGTGGGTGCGACGAGTGACGCTGCGCCGCGGGGCAGCGGTGGAGATCACGGACCGCTTCGTCCTGCGGCAGGCGCCACCCGAGCTGGCGCTGGCGCTGCTGACCCCGTCCGAGGTGGAGGTGGAGCCGAACCGGGTGCGGCTGCTGCCGCGGCCCCTGGGCGACGGGCGCCTGAGCGCGCGCGCCACGATGGAGCTGCCGCCCGGGCTGGTGCCCCGGGTCGAGACGATCGAGCTGACCGACGCGGGCCTGGCCCGGGTGTGGGGCCAGCGGCTGTTCCGGATCTGGCTGATCTGGACGGCGCCGCCGCTGGCGGGCGAATGGAAGCTGCGCATCGCGCCCGGGGGGAGGTAGAGTCGCGTGCGTACCGCTGGCGACGAGGTACGGACGGCCGCATCCCTGGCGGATCTCTCCGGGTACGAGGCACCGCACCGGCGCGAGCTGGAGGAGCTGCTGGCAGCGCCGCCGTGGCAGGAGGCGATCGCCGGCGGGCTGCTGGCGCAGGTCCGGCAGCAGCGCCTGAGTCCGGGCAAGCGGCCGGACTTCATCCAGACGGTGGTGAGGCAGCTACTGGCGCGCAACGAGGGCGCCGTGCGCGCCATGATCGCCGCGGGCCACCGCGACCCGGTCGAGCTGGCGGACGCGCTCGGCCGCTGGCCCGCGACCCTGGAGGGCGACCGGCCGCGGCTGTCCTTTCTCGGGCTGAATGTCACGGCCGAGTGCAACTGCAACCCGCGGTGCGAGTACTGCAACCAGCCGCAGGTGGCCGCCCGGGTGGGGCTGGCCGGCTGGAAGGCGATCATCGACGAGGTGACGGCCGTCAGTCAAGGCGACGGCCCCTATATCTACTTGACGGGAGGCGAACCGCTGCTGCTGGGCGAGCAGATCTGGGGCCCCGACGGCCTCGTGCAGCATGCGACCCGGCGCGGCGCCGCGGTGAATCTGAACACGAACGCGCTGGGTCTGACCCCGGCCGTGGCCCTGCGCCTCATCGGCAGCGGCCTGGCGCGCCTGCACATCTCGCTCGACTCGGACGACGCGCGCGTCCAGAACCTGCTGATGAACGGCGACCACCTGCAGGAGGTCCTGACGGGGATCTACAACGTGCAGCTCGCCCGCGAGCTGGTGGGCGTGACCTATCCGGAGATCCACACCAACTGCGTGCTGACCCGCCACAACTGGCAGCGCTTCCCGCAGCTCTTCCGCTTCCTGCTCGGCAAGCGCCGGCAGACCGTCGATCGGCAGGACCCGCTCTACAACGACCTGTTCCCGCACGTCATCCCGGTGGGCGGGCAGAGCAATGCCACGCTGCGGCTGTCGGCGCCGCAGTTCCGCCGGTTCTACACGGAGACCTGGGCCGAAGTGGGCGCGATCTGGGACGAGTACCAGGCGCAGCGCGGCGTGCCGGCCGGCCAGCGCGGCGTGCTCTTCGGCTACTTCAGCAATCCGTTCCTGCGGGTCGAGCACGCCGGCGGCCTGGACGCGTACGTCGAGACGTCGGCGCGGGGGCGCTACGGCGCGCTGGCGCTGGCTCGCCACTGCTACGTGGCGCCCACCCAGGCCTCGTTCACGCCGGACGGCCTGCAGTTTCGCTGCGGGTCGCATGCCATCCGCCGCCGCCATGCCATCGGCGAGATCGCGGCGGGCGTGTACGCCAACATCGACGCCGGCCTGGCTGCCCTGGACCGCTTCCCGGCGCCGGACGAGTGCGACGGCTGCGCCCTGGCCACCCTGTACGTCAACCAGGCGGTCGAGCGCCAGCTCGCCGAGCGCGTGCAGGCGCTGCTGGCGGCGTCCGCCTGAGCCGCCCTCTCTAGCCCCGCCCTCCGGCCCACTGCAGGCAGCCCTCGATGTGCCCCTGGAACCACGGCTGATGCCACAGCTCGTCCGGGTGGCCGAGGGCCGTGTAGATGACGCGGCCGCGGCCGTACGCGTGGCACCAGGCCAGCGCGTAGTCGTGGTCGGCGCGGGTGCCCTTGCTCACATCGACCGTGTCGTTGTCCAGCCGCAGCAGGACATGCGTCTGGTCGCGCGCCCAGTTCTTCATGGTGTAGATCTCGTCGAAGACGCGGAACCTCTCGGGCAGCATGCGGGTGGCCGGATGGTGGCGGTCCTCGACGATCACGCCCACTTCCTGGGTCCACGGGTGGCCGTTGAAGTAGCCCCCGATCATCTGGCCGTACGCAGCCCACTCGTAGCAGGTGTCGGTGGCGTTGTGGATGCCGAAGAACCCCTTGCCGTCGCGCACGAAGGCGAGGATGGCGGCCTTCTGGTCCTCGTCGAAGGGCAGCGCGCCGGTCGTGGCGAAGACGAGCACGTCCACCTTGGCCAGGCTGGCCGCGGTGATGTTCTCGCAGCGGTGCGTCGTGGTGGCCTGCCAGCCGTTCTTCAGCGACAGGCGCTTGATGGTCACTTCTGCGTCGGGCAGGTAGCTGTGCTCGAAACCGGCCGAGTGGCGCAGCATCAGGATTCTCATCAGGTCCTCGTGCGGGAAAGTGGGTAGCGGCAGACGCCGGGCTGGAAGTATAGAGGGCTCCAGCGGCGCGTTCCAGCGCGCCGGCCCGGCCTGGGCCGGATTGCCTCCCTCAACGCTGCGTGGCACCCATGGCGAGCGCCAGCGCCCCGGCGATGCCCGCGCGGTCGCCCAGCGCCGGCGGCACCACGTACTCGTCGATGCGCGCGCCGAGTTGCGGCGCCTGGAGGTAGCCGTTCAGCAACTGCTGGAGCTCGCGGCGCATGGGGCGCCACAACTGCGGTTGCGCCATGACGCCGCCGCCCAGGATGAGCCGCTCGGGCGACAGGGTGCAGACGAAGTTCGCCAGACCGAGGGCCAGATAGTGAGCCTCCAGAGCCCAGGCAGGGTGGGCGGCGGGCAGATTCTCGGCGGGCACGCCCCAGCGGCCCTGCAGGGCGGGGCCGGCCGCCAGCCCCTCCAGGCAGTCCCCGTGGTAGGGGCAGCAGCCCGGGTAGGGGTCCGTGGCCCGGTCGTGCGGGATGCGGATGTGGCCCATCTCCGGGTGGATCAGCCCGTGCAGCAGGCGGCCGTCCGCCATGCCGCCGCCGCCGATGCCGGTGCCCACCGTCAGATAGATGAAGGTGTTCAGGCCGCGCGCCGCGCCCCAGCGGTGCTCGCCCAGGGCTGCGGCATTCACGTCCGTGTCGAAGCCCACCGGCACGCCGAGGGCGGTGCGGAAGCAGCCCACGACGTCCGTGTGCGCCCAGCCCGGCTTGGGCGTGGTGGTGATGTGCCCGTAGGTCGGCGACCGCGGCTCGGGATCCACCGGGCCGAACGAGGCCACGCCGATGCCCGCCAGCGGCGCGCGGCCATGGTGCGCGCGGAAGAACTCCACCGCGCGCCCCAAGGTCTCCGCCGGCGTGGTGGTCGGGAAGCGGACCTGCTCGCGCCAGTCCTCCGGCCCCGAGCCCACCGCGCAGACGAACTTGGTGCCGCCAGCTTCCACTGCGCCCCACTGCGCCATCCGTGACCTCCGTGCTGGTCGTTGCCCTGGCGGATGCCCGCGGTACCCCGGCCCCGCGGCCAGTCGGTAAGCTAGGGCGCGCGAGCCGGCCGGCAACCGCTCGCGGGGGGGCCGGCCAAGGGCGGCGTCTGCGCCGCGCGCCGCGCGCCCACGCCACGCTGCACCGGGCCCGGCAAGAGGGATCTCTGTCTGGACAGGGCAGCCGCGCACCCGGTGATTCTGCCGCGTCCAGGGCTGCGTCCGCTCGCTGGCTGCCGGACCAGCCGGCAGGGGCCGGGCGTGCGGCGGCGCCCCGAGGCCGGCGCTGCGTCTCCGGCGCCGCGAAGCGCGGGCCAGGCGTGCGCGCCGGCCGGGGGAAGGCACGAGAGGAGGATGCCGCGTGAGTCCGGAAAGCGTGCTGCAGGCACTCGGCGAACCGCAGGCGCTGGCGGCGGTGGCACCGCTGTGGACCGCGTCGGCGGCTGCCATGCCGGCGGGTGCGCTGCCCTTTCTCGACCCCCTGGCCATCGGGCACAGCCGCGAGCTGGCAGGGTTCACGTCCGCCGACGAGGTCGCGCTGCTGCGGGCCGCCGCGCGGATCCAGGCGGAGGCGCCCCTGCGCCGGCTGGCCTGGCATTGCGCCTGGCGCCTGCTGGACGCCCCGGAGCCGGCGGGCTTCGGCGACTGGCCGACGCTCCAGCAGGCTCTGGGCGACGACTGCGGCCTGTTCTACCTGCTGGTCGGGCTGGCCTGCGTGCCGCGCGTCGAGGCGTACCACCGGGCGCTGGGCGTGCCTGCCGGCGTGACGCGCGAGACGTGCCGCCAGCCCTACTGCTTCAGCCTGAACTACCGCGCGGCCCACGGCGGCCGACTCGGGCTGCCGCGCCTGCAGCTCGGCTGGCTGCGGCACTACACGCGCGAGCCCTACTTCCGGCTGGGCCGCCTGGAGTTCTGGCTGCGCCCCTACCCCGGCGGCGTGCACGTGTACCGCCATCGGCGCCTCGGCAGGACGCTGGCCCTGGCGGAGCACGGAGCCCGGTTCGACGCCGCCGGGTACCTGCCGCGGGCTGCGGACATCGCGCCGACGGCGCGGCTGCGAACCGCCGCCTACGAGGTCACCGAGACCGCGGTCACCGGCGTGCCCATCGCCCCGTGGGGCCGCGCTCTTCCCCGCAGCGTCGCCCTGGAGCGCGCCGACTGGGAGCTGGCCCTGACGGCCGGCGACACCTGCCTGCAGCTCCATATCCCGGCCGGCGGCGGCCTGACCCCACAGGCCTGCGCCGAGTCCTTCCAGCGCGCCGTGGCCTTCTTCGCCCGGCACTTCCCCGACCGGCCCGCTGCGGCGATCGTCTGCGGTTCGTGGATCTACAATCCCGATCTGGAGGAGATCCTGCCGCCGGACGCCAACCTGGTCCGCCACCTGCGCGAGGTCTACCTGTATCCCATCCCGTCCGGCGGCACGGACGGCCTGTGGTTCATCTTCCTGCAGGATGCGTTCGATCCGGCCACGGCGCCGCGGCGCACCAGCGTCCAGCGCGCCATTCTCGGCCATCTGGAGCAGGGCAAGCCCTGGCGCTGCGGCGGCATGTTCATGCTCACCGAGCACGTGCGGCACTACGGCACGGAGCACTATCGCTCGTGCTGGCCGGCCCTTGGTCTGGAGGGATGATCGGGAACTGCCGGGGGCACCCGTGGCGGCGCGCGCCCGTGCGCGCGCCCTGCCGCCGGGCGGGTGTCGGGCGGCGCCGCTAGTCCAGCCGGCCCAGGCTGCCGGTCCTGAAGGCGGCCGCCAGCGCCAGGGGAACCTCGGCCTCGGCCTCGCGCACCTTGGCGCTCATCTCCTGCACGCGCGCCCTCATCTCCTGCTCCTGGGCCACGGCCATGGCGCGGCGCTCCTCGGCCTTGGCGCGGGCGATCTTGAGGTCGGCCTCGGCCTGATGCTCCTGCAGCTTGGCGCCGATGTTCTCGCCCACCTCGACATCCGCGATATCGATGGACAGGATCTCGAAGGCCGTGCCGGCATCCAGGCCCTTGGCCAGCACCCGCTGCGAGATCTGGTGCGGGTTCTCGAGCACCTGCTTGTGCGTCTCGGCCGAGCCGATCGTGGTGACGATCCCCTCGCCGACCCGGGCCACGATGGTCTCTTCCCCGGCGCCGCCGACCAGCCGCTCGATGTTGGCGCGCACGGTGACGCGGGAGGTGGCGGTGACCTGGATGCCGTCCTTGGCGACGGCGGCGACCATGGGCGTGGTGATGACCTTCGGGTTCACGCTCATCTGCACCGCTTCCAGCACGTCGCGGCCGGCCAGGTCGATGCTGGCCGCCCGCTCGAACGTCAGCGGGATGCCCGCCTTGTCGGCGGAGATGAGCGCGACGACGACCGCGTTCACGTTGCCGCCCGCCAGGTAGTGGGCCTCGAGCAGGTCCAGGCTCAGGCGGAGGCCCGCCTTGGTGGCGCTGATGAGCGGCTGCACGATGGCGCGCGGCGGCACCTGCCGCAGCCGCATGCCGACCAGATCGCGGAACATGGCGACCCGCACGCCCGCGAAGTAGGCCGTCACCCACAGGCCCACCGGGATGAAGTAGGTGAACAGCAGGAGGAAGGCGACGACGCCGATCAGGAGGAGCAGGAGCACGACCGCAGACATGGCAGCCTCCTCGTCGTGAGCGCTCGGGACCGCGGCCAGCAGCCGCGCGACCGCATCCCGGGTTGCGCGGCCCTATGATACCATCCCTGCGGTCCGCCAGCAAACCGCGGCGGCGCTGCGGGCGGTGGGCGGCCAGCCATGGCTATATTGGCCACCGGAGCGGGGCAGCGAGCAGCGGGGCGGCGGCTGGCCGGCAGCACACCGACGGCTGGCCCGCTGCGATCGCGGAGGCGACAGCGTGCGGCGCACCAAGCGGCCAGAGGCAGACCTCAGGCGGACCTACCGCCGGCGGCTCGCCCGGAGCTGCGGCCTGTCGGCGCTGCTCCACCTGGTGCTGTTCGCGCTGAACCCGCGCCTGGGCTGCCAGGCGCCGCCGCCGCGGCCGCTGCCGCCGGTCGTCGTCACGCTGGAGCCCGTGCCGCAGACCCAGCCGCCGCTCTCGGCCCGGCAGGCGCCGCCGCCGCCGCCGCCGGGCCCTGCTGCGCCCGTGCGACCGGCGCTTCGTCCGCGCGAGCCGCTCGTGCCGGTGATCGCCCGCTTCGCCCCCGAGGACGAGGACGATGCCGTGGAGTTCTGGATGCTCGAATGGCCGCCCAGAGTCCTGCGGCGCGTGCTGCCCGTCTATCCCGACAGCGCGCGCGCTGCCATGCTCGAGGGGCGGGTGTTCGTGCGCCTGCTGCTGGACACGGAGGGGCGTGTCGAGCGGATCAGCAGCATCGTCGGACCCGCGGTCTTCCACGCCGCGGCCGCGGCGGCGGCGCGGCAGTGGGAGTTCGCGCCCGCGATCCAGAACGAACGGCCCGTGCGGGTGTGGGTGAGCGTGCCGTTCCGATTCGAGCTGGCGGAGCAGGCGCGATGAGCCGCGCGTTGGCGCGCCGCCCCGGCGGCGCGCCGGCTCACAGCGTGCGCGCGGTGGCGACGATGCGCTGCTGCGCGGCCTCGATCTGCTTGGCGGTGACCTCGCCCACTTCCTCCAGGGCCTGTCTGACCTTGCGCCGCAGCGGCTCGGGCAGCCCCATCATGGCTCGCCGCCGCATGATGGGCTCGGTCCCCTGCAGCGCCAGCGCCAGGTCAGCCGGCGCCACTGCCTGCAGCAGACGCCGGATGTCCTGGAACGAGACCGCGCTCAACTCGTCGAAGTTGCTGACGGCGCGCAGCTCCAGAGGCAGGCGCGGTGGGCCGGTGTAACCGATGCTCTGCCAGCCGGCCACGTCGCCGCCGTACAGGCGGTAGGGATGGGGCAGCAGCCGGCGCGAGCGGTCGGCGAGCGGCAGCGACACGCGCTGGTGGTCGTTGGCGGCGGACAGCTTGATGGCGATGGCGATCTCCAGCGCGTGGCGATAGTCGGCGCCGCTGCTGAGGGGCTCCTGTCCCGTGTCGAACGCGTCGAGCAGACGCAGGATGGAGCCGCGGAAGAAGTCGTCCGGCTCGTCGTCGAGAAACTCCGGGTACACGGGCACGGCAGCCGGTCCGCTGCCCTGGATCAGCACGGGCCGGGGATGCCCCAACCACACCTGACCGCTCTCGCCGCGGACCGACATGAAGACGGGCGGGTGCCCCTCGGCCGCGGGCGCCGGAATGTCGCAGGCGATGCCGCCATCCAGGCCGACACGGCCATAGGCGGGGACGTCCGCTTCCAGCGGCTCGGTGCCTGGCGCGACGTACCCCGGCACGGGCGGCAGCTCCCAGCCCTCCACCCAGGCCGCGTCCATCTGCGTGACCAGACGCAGCGCCGCCAGCTGCACGCAGCCGGCTCCCGAGACCTCCACCGGCAGCCCGCCGGGGATGGCGACGCCGGTCAGCCTGCCGATGTTGCCGGCATGGATCCACCGGATCACCTGCGGCATGTAGGGCGCGGCCCACGCGGCTTGCCCGCAGGCGAACAGGGTGCCGCGCTGCCGGCACAGCTCCACCATGGCATCGGCTTCGGCCAGCACGGCACTGATCGGCTTCTCGCAGCCGACCACGCGCACCCCGGCCTCGGCGCATGCCTTCACGACCGGGTAGTTCTGGCTGACCGGCACCACCGCGGCGACGATGTCCGGGACCGTGTCTGCCAGCAGCTCCTCGATGTCGTCGTACTGGGCCGTCACGCCGTAGCGCTGCGCGAACTCCTGCCGCCGCTCGCGCGCCCGGTCGACCAGGCCCACCAGCGCGCACGCCGGGTGCTCGGCGAACACGCGCAGATAGTGCCGTCCCCACATGCCCGCGCCGCCGACCACGGCAACGCGATACCGCTTGGTCGTCAAGGCATGCCTCCTTGTG
>CAZPXM010000101.1:0-14124 GCA_964591015.1 uncultured Gemmatimonadaceae bacterium | reverse complement strand
CGGTTCGTTCTCGCGCTCGAGCTGACCGACATCACGGATACCGTCCGTGCGCGCCGCGGCGTCAGGCTGCCGGTGGTTCTGACCCCGGACGAGACCCGCGCCGTGCTCAGCCAGCTCCGGGGGATCGGCGCGCTGATGCTCGAACTGCTCTACGGCTCGGGGCTGCGTCTGGGCGAGCTGATCACCTTGCGCGTCAAGGACATTGACTTCGCGGCAGAGACGATCACCGTGCGGGCTGCCAAAGGCGACAAGGACCGCGTGACGATCCTCCCCAGACGCGTGGTGACCCGGCTGCGGGACCACTTGGAAAAGGTGAGGCGGTTGCACGCGGCGGACCTGGCAGCCGGTGCGGGCGCGGTGGAACTGCCGGACGCGCTGGCGCGCAAGTACCCGCACGCGGCACGCGAGTGGCCCTGGCAGTTCGTCTTTCCGTCCCAGAAGCTGGGCGTTGGCGCCGATGGTGTCATCCGGCGCTGGCATGTGGCTGGGTCTACCGTGCAGAAGGCGATGCGACAGGCGGTGCTGCGGGCGCGCCTCGCCAAGCCGGCCAGCGTCCATGCGCTGCGCCACGCGTATGCCACGCATCTGCTTCTCCGGGGCGTGGACGTCCGCCGCGTGCAGGAGCTGCTGGGGCATCGCAGCCTGGAGACGACCATGGTGTACACCCACGTCGCGCGCAGCATGGCTCCCGCGCTGCGCAGCCCGCTGGACGAGCTGTAGGAGGGGCGGGAGCGTAGCGACTGCGGTCCGCCACGGGCCGCTCACCCGGGCCGGCGGGAACCGGAGCGCCCAGACCGGTACCACCAGTGAGTCGTCAGGCCATGTACCCGCCATCCACGGCCAGCGGATGCCCGAGCACGAAGCTGGCCTCGGGCGAGCACAGCCAGAGCACGGCCTGGGCCACCTCCTCCGGCTGGCCGAGGCGGCCGATGGGTTCGTCGGTGAGAATCGCGGGCAGGGCCTCCGGATCGCGGGCCACGTACCGTTCCACCGGCGGCGTGCGGATCCAGCCCGGGCACACGGCGTTGATGCGGATGCCGTGCCGGGCGTACTGGACGGCGGCGGTCCGCGTGAGGCCCACCACCGCGTGCTTGGCGGCGCTGTAGGAGGCGCTGGCCGCGAACGCGCGCAGGCCGTCGACCGAGGCGTTGTTGACGATGGCGCCACCACCCTGCGCCAGCATCTGGAGGATCTCGTACTTCATGCACAGCCACACGCTCTTGGCGTAGCTGTCCATGGTGTAGTCCCAGTCTGCCTCGGTGCACTCGGTGACCGTGCCCCGGCGCACGCCGCCGCCCGCGTTGTTGAAGGCGCAGTCGAGCCGCCCCCAGCGCGCCACGGCAGCGGCCACCAGCGCCTCCACCTGGTCGCGCTGCGTCACGTCGGTGGGCACGAACAGCGCCTCGCCGCCGTCCGCGGCGATCTGGGCTGCCAGTTGCTCGCCGGGCCCTGGCGTGCGGCTGGCCAGCACCACCCGAGCACCCTCCCGGGCGAAGGCCAGTGCCGTGGCCCGGCCGATGCCCGAGCTGGCGCCCGTGACCAGGGCTACCTTGTCGGCGAAGCGTCCGGACATGTCCGTTCCTCGCTGCTGCGCGTCATTGCCGGCCAGGGCGCCGGCGCGGCCGCCGCATGAACGAGCGACCGCCGCGGCGCTTGGCCTCTGCCGCAGGGCGCACTACCTGGCCGGCGCTGGGCGCGCGCCGCCAGCCGCGCCGGCCTGTCCTCGCTGCGCGCGCCTGCCGGCCGCGCCCTCAGCCGCACCAGGCGGCGATGGCGCGGGCCAGGATCTGCGCGCCCAGGGTGATCTGCTCGATCGGGATCTGCTCCTGCGCCGAGTGGGCCACGCCCAGGCTACCGGCACCGAAGACCACCGCCGGGACCCCGACGAGATGGGTGTAGAAGCAGGCATCGCACGAGGCCGGCAT
Organism: uncultured Gemmatimonadaceae bacterium; assembly: GCA_964591015.1. Taxonomy (GTDB): domain Bacteria; phylum Latescibacterota; class UBA2968; order UBA8231; family UBA8231; genus SLHA01. Next base: position 12,199 of record CAZPXM010000101.1, on the reverse strand, counting down.
GGCCGCCACTTCCGGCGCGTGCTGGCTGTCCCGGCAGGCCGTCTCCAGGGCGCGCACGAGCGCATGGTCGACGGGCACCTCGTTGCAGTCGTGGCGGTACATGAACTCCATCTCGAAGTGCTCGGCCAGCCAGTCGCCGCCCTCGGTGCGCAGGGCCTGCTGCATCTCGGCCATCACCTGCTCCCGCGTGCGCGTCGGCAGGAAGCCCAGCACGCCCTTGAACTCGGCCCGGTTCGGCGCCATGGCCGGCCAGTCGCCGGCCGTCATCGTGCCGAACGTGATCGGCATGGGGTTGGCGAAGCGATCGTAGAGAGGATGTCCCTTCGACGCGGCCAGCAACTGGTCGTGGTACCGCTCCAGGACCTCCATGGCGCGGATCGCTTCTTTCAGGGCGCTGACCGTGCGGCCGGCCTGGCCGCTGTGGCCGGCCCGGCCGAACACCCGCACGGAGAACCACACGGCCCCGCGGATCGAGGGCAGGATCCGCAACTCGGACGGCTCCAGGACCAGCGCGGCCGCGGCCCGGTCGGTCCCGCGCACGAAGGCCAGGGTGCCGTTGCCGCCGCACTCCTCCTCGATGACGATGTGGCCGATGAGGTCGCCGGCCACCGGCACGGCCAGATCGCGCAGCGCCCCCAGGGCCAGGTACAGCATGGCGATCTGGCCCTTGCAGTCGCAGGCGCCGCGGCCGAACACCGTGCCGTCCTCGACCCGCGCGCGGAACGGCTCGGGCTGCCCCGGCGAGGGCGGCACCACGTCGATGTGGGTGTTGACGATGAGCGATCGGCCGCCGCCGCGGCCCGCGCGGAACAGCCGCAGATTGGGCTGGTCGCCGTAGCTGTGCCCCTCCAGGCGGAAGGAGTAGTCGGGGTCGTCCTGGATGGCGTCCGGCACCGGCACCAGCGTGGCTTCGTCCACCACTTCGCCCAGGCGTTCCTGCAGGTAGCGCACCGCCGGTCCCTCCTGGCCGCGGACCGACGGGAAGGCGATGAGATCGCCGAGCAGGGCCACGGCGCGCTCGCGCCGGGCTTCGATGCACTGCGTCAGCTCACTGGCGTCCAGGCGCACGGACACGGGCGCACTCCCGGGTGGCAGGTCAGGGCCGCGCCGCGTTCAGGCGGCCAGTTCGGTCAGCACCTCGTCGATGACATCGATGCCGGCGTCCGCATCCTCCTCGGCGATCACCAGGGGCGGCGCGATGCGCACGACGTTGCCATGCAGGCCCACGCGCCCCAGCAGCAGGCCGCGCCGGGCCGCCTCCAGCAGGATCTTCACCGTCAGGTCGGGCGCCGGCCGGCGGCTCTCCTTGTCCTCCACGAACTCCAGGCCCATGACCAGGCCGCGGCCGCGCACGTCCCCGAGCACCGCGTGCCGTTGCTGCAGGTGCCGGAAGCGTGCCATCATGTGGGTGCCCGTCTGCAACGCGCGCTCGGCCAGCCGCTCCTCGGCCATGACGTCCAGCACCGCCAGCGAGGCGGCGCTGGCCAGCGGGTTGCCGCCGCAGGTGCTGGACATCTCGCCGGGCCGCATGCAGGCGAAGATCCGCGCCTCGCCCGCCAGCGCCGAGGCAGGCATGCCGCTGCCGATGCCCTTGCCGAGGCACAGCATGTTCGGCCGCAGGTCCTCCCACTCCAGCGCGAACATCTTGCCGGTGCGGCCGAACGACGACTGGACCTCGTCGAGGATGAACAGCAGGCCGCGATCGTGGGCCCAGCGCTCCAGTTGCTTCAGCCAGCCGGCCGGCGGGAAGATGAAGCCGGCGCCGCCCTGGTAGGGCTCGGTGATGACCGCGCCCAGATCGCCGGTGGAGGTCGACTCGACGATGCGATCCAGGTTCTCCAGGCAGCGGCGCCCGCACTCCTCCTCGCTCCGGCTGTGGTAGAAGTCCCGGTAGAAGTAGGGGAACGGGGCGAGGATGGCGCCGGGCAACTGCGGCCCGAACTGCCGCTTGGTGCCCATGCTGCCGGCCACGCTCATCGGCCCGTACGTGCGGCCGTGGAAGCCCCCGTAGAACGAGAGGATCTCGTGCTTGCCGGTGTAGCGCTTGGCGATGCGGATGGCCGCCTCGGTGGCCTCGGCGCCCGTCGTCAGCAGGAAGACCCGGTCCAGGTTGTCCGGCAGCAGCTCGGTCAGCCGCCTGGACAGGGTCACCCGTTCGGGCGTGGGGAACGAGTAGCAGTTCATCAGCCGCGCCGCCTGTCGCTGGATGGCGGCCACGTGACGCGGGTGCGAGTGCCCGAGGTTGGTCACCAGCACCCCCGACGTGAAGTCGATGTACTCGTTGCCGTCCACGTCCCACACGCGGGCGCCCTCGCCGTGGTCCCACACCAGCGGCACCTGGTCGGCCATGCAGGGCGGCTCGTACTGGCGCGAGATCTCCAGCAGAGCGCGCGACTTGGGCCCGGGCACCTCGCGGCGCGGCAGTCTGGCCATCGCTCAGCTCCTAGGCGAGTTCCTGGTTGATCAGGAAGCGCGGGGGCCGCCCCTCGATGAAGCGGACGAAGTCCTCGACGATCTTCTCCCGGATGCTCCAGTTGGCCTCTTCCGAATACCAGCCCAGATGCGGCGCCAGCACCACGTTGGGCAGGCCGAACAGCGGGAAGTCGGGATCGGGAGGCTCCTTGGTGTACACGTCGATCGCGGCTCCGGCGATCCAGCGCTCCCGCAGGGCGCGGACGAGCGCGTCGGTGTCCACCAGGCCGCCGCGGGCCGTGTTCACCAGGTACGCGGTGCTCTTCATCGCGCGCAACTGCGGCGCGGCGATCAGGTGGCGGGTCTCGGCATTGAGCACGGCATGGAGGGTGACGATGTCGGCGGCCGGCAGCAGCTCCGCCAGGGGCACCACGGGCACCCCCAGCTCGGCGCGGCGCGTGGCGGTCAGGTACGGGTCGCAGACCAGGAACTGAAAGCCGAAGCTGCGCAGCCGCGCCAGCACGGTGCTGCCGATGCGGCCGCAGCCGACGATGCCCAGGGTCTTGCCGCGCAGGCCCGCGATCGGGTAGATGGCGTCGAAGTTCCAGATGCCGTTGCGGCTGGATTCCTCCAGGACCTGGCGGCCGACGAACAGCTTGCGCCAGGCCGCCAGCATCAAGGCGATGGCGTGCTCGGCCACCTCGTCGGTGCAGTAGTCCGGCTCGTACGCCACGCGGATGCGGCGGGCGGTGGCGGCGGCCACGTCCACGTTGTCGTAGCCCACGCCGTGGCGGATGATCAGCCGGCATCTGTCCAGGCGCCCGATGACCTCGGCGGTCAGCGGCACCATGTTGACCAGGATGACGTCGGCATCGCGCACGGCGGCGACGAGGTCCTCCTGCGGCGCGAACTTGAGCTGATGGGCCTCCAGGCGGACGTGCTCGTAGCGGGCCAGTTGCTGCCGTTCCCACTCCAGATCCGGTTCGATGTAGTCCGTGACGACGATCTTGATCGGCTTCATCGCTGGCCGCCTCGTTCAGGCCCGCAGGGGGAGCTCGACCGTCGCGCCGGTGCGGGCCGCCTGGTAGATGGCCAGCACCAGCTCCAGGGTGCGGCGGCCCTCCTGGCCGTCGACGGCCGGCTGCTCGCCGCCCGTCACCACGCGCACCATCTCCTGGATCTGGAGCTGGTGGCCCTCGGTGCCGAAGGTCCGGGGGTCCGCCGCCGCCTTGGCCACCTCGCTGGCCTGCGGCGCGATGGCCGGCGCCGGCTCGCCCGGGACTTCCCAGGTGACGATCCGGTCGGCCTCGATCACGATCGTGCCCTGGCTGCCGAGGAATTCCAGCCGGGCCGGTGTTCCCGGGCGCACGGCGGTGGTGGCCTCGATGACCCCGAGCGCGCCGCTGGCGTACTCCACCGTCGCCACGATGCTGTCCTCGACCTCGATGCGGTGCACGAGGGTGGCCATGCGCGCGGACACGCGCTGCACCGGACCCATGATCCAGTGCAGCAGATCCACCGTGTGGATGCCCTGCGTCATCAGGGCGCCGCCGCCCTCGGTCCGCCACGTGCCGCGCCAGGACGCGCTGTCGTAGTACTCCTGAGGCCGATGCCACTTGATGTAGGCGTCGCCGAGGACCATGCGGCCGAGCTTGCCCGCCTGCACTGCCCGGCGGGCGTGGCGCACGGCCTGGCCGTAGCGGAGCTGGAAGATGCACATGACCTGCACGCCCGCCGCGGCCGCGGCGGCCAGGATGCGGTCGGCGTTCTCCAGGCTGATGTCGATCGGCTTCTCGATCACCAGGTGCTTGCCGGCGGCCGCCGCGTCCGTGGCGGCGGGGATCCGCAGGCCGCTGGGCGTGCAGATGCAGACGACGTGCACGTCGGGCAGGGCGAGCATGGCGTGGTAGTCGGTGAACCAGGGCACGCCGCAGCGCGTGCCGGTCTGGCGCGCCCGTTCCTCGACCACGTCGCTGACCGCCGCCAGCCGGGCCCCGGCGGCGTGCTGGATCGCGTGGATGTGGTAGTCGGCGACCACGCCGCAGCCGATCACCCCGAAGCCGACAGCCTGCTGAGTCCCTGCGCGCATGCCTCACCCTTTCCTGTGCGCTGCCCCTGCCGGCCGCTGCCCCGTCGTTGCGGACAAAAGCGGCTGACGCAGACGGCCGGGTAACGAACGACAGCACGGGAGGAGTGTCAAGCGATCTGGCGTTGCAGCTCGATCAGGGCGCGGTTGATGCAGGCTTTCAGCGCCTGTTCGGAGCAGCCGAGCCGCGCGGCGGCCTCGGCCGGGGGCAGACCGTCGAGGTGCACCAGGGTGACCGCGGCGCGGGCGGGCGCCGGCAGCCGCCGCAGGGCGCGGCGCACGGCCCGGCAGTCGGGTGTGGCTTGCCGAGCCGCGGCCGCATGGGCTCGCCGCACGAGCCTGCGGAGAGCGACCAACGGTCCGGGCATCGCGGTCCTCCGGGAGTGGGCGGAACCGCCGCTCCATGGAACCCTCGACGGCGAGGCGCGCGTCACTGGCTGCCAAGCTAACCTGGCCCGCAGGCGGAGTCTGTAGCGGTTCGGTTGCGGTTGCGTTGGCGGATCGTTTCAGAGTGCAACGGCATGTAGCCAGGGGCCGACTGGCGGCATGCGGAGGCGCGGGCGCCGCTGGCTCCGCCGGGTGCCGGGAAGCATATTCGGGTGCCGGCCGCGCCGCGCCGGGTGGGTCGGCCAACGCGAGGCCCGTCGGGCTCGCGCCGCGGCCGGCGGTGCCCAGCGGTGCCCCAGACAGCCGTGTCTGCTTGCGGGAGGTCGCTTCCTGTGGAGCAATTCGTCATTACCGGCCCCACGCGTCTGCAGGGACAGCTAGCGGTCCCGGGGGCCAAGAACTCGGTGAGCAAGCTGCTCGCCGCGTCCATGCTGTCAGCCGACCCGTCCGAGTTCAGCAACGTGCCGGAGATCGACGACACCTCGGTGACCATGGACATCTGCGAGTCGCTGGGCACCCGCTTCGAGCGCAAGCCGCCCCGGCGGCTGACGGCCCACACGGCGACGCTGGTCTCGTCCGCGGTGCCGGCGGATCTGGCCCGGCGCAACCGGCTGTCGGTGATGATGCTGGCGCCGCTGCTGCATCGGACCGGGCGCGCCATCATCCCCTCGGCGGGCGGCGACCGCATCGGCTCGCGGCCGGTCGATTTCCATCTGGAGGCCTACCGCCAGATGGGCGCCGACGTGCGGGTCGAGGCCGACGCGTACGTGGTGCAGGCGGATGGGCTGGCCGGTGCCGAGATCGCCCTGCCCTTTCCGTCCGTCTCGGCGACGGAGAACGTCCTGCTGGCCGGGGCGCTGGCGCGCGGCCGGACCTACATCCGCAACGCCGCCATCGAGCCGGAGGTCATCGACCTGGCGCTGTTCCTGCAGAAGATGGGCGCCATCATCGAGCACCAGGTCGATCGCACGCTCGTCGTCGAGGGCGTGCGCCAGTTGTTCGGGGCCACGCATCGGGTGATGCCGGATCGCCTGGTGAGCGCCTCGATCGGCGCCGCGGCGCTGCTGACCGACGGCGACGTGTTCGTCCGGCACGCGCGCCAGCGCGACATGCTGACCTTCCTCAACACGGTGCGCCGCGTGGGCGGCTGCTTCGACGTGGAGGCGGACGGGATCCGCTTCTACCGGCGCGGGAAGCTGCGGCCGATCGCGCTGGAGACCAGCGTCCATCCCGGCTTCATGACGGACTGGCAACCGGCGTTCGTCGTCCTGCTGACCCAGGCCGAGGGCATGTCCGTGGTCCACGAGACCGTCTTCGAGGACCGCTTCGGCTACGTGGAGCAGTTGCGCAAGATGGGGGCGGATATCGAGATCTACGATGCCTGCCTGGGCGGCAGCCCGTGCCGGTTCGCGGCGCGCGGCTGCAAGCACAGCGCGGTGATCCGAGGGCCGACGCGGCTGCACGGAGCCCTCCTGGAGACGCCCGACCTGCGCGCCGGCTTCACCGAGCTGATCGCGGCCGTGGCCGCCGAGGGGCAGTCCGTGCTGGCGGGCGTCGAGCACATCGACCGGGGCTACGAGCAGATCGATGCCAGCTTCCGGCAGCTCGGCGCCTCGATCGAGCGCCGGCACGTCGAATGAGGGGCGGTGGCGGCGCTGGCGGCCGCGGCCGGGGCGCACGGCCCCGTGGTGGCGCGCCGGGCGGCGCGCCGGGCCCCCCTCTGGGCGGTCTCCCGGGCGGCCCGGGAGAGCGGACGATGACGCCGCGCGAGCGCCTGCTGGCGGCCTACCGCCGGCAGCCGGTGGACCGCGTGCCCTGCAGCCCGCGCGTGTGGGCGTGGATGCGCGACCACTACGGCGACGGCAGCCTGGAGACGCTGCTGCGCATGGCCGCCGAGTTCGGTTTCGATCCGCACGCGGCCGTGGGGGTCCACCGGCACGTGACCGGCCTGGAGCCGGCGATCGACTTCGAGCTGCCCGGCGTGGATGTCTCCCGCGAAGAGAGCCGCGACGGCGAGCTGCGGGCCGTGCGCCGCTTCTTCCGCACGCCCGCGGGGACCCTCACCGACCTGACCAAGGTGCCGCCGGCGGGGGACCGCACGTACGGCATCGCCCCGAACCCGGTGCGCACGGAGTATCTGGTGAAGGGGCGGGGCGACCTGGCCGCGCTCCGCCATCTGGTGGAGCCGCCGCAGCCGGCCTCGCTGGACGCCTATTTCGCGGCCGAACGCCTGTTCGGCGAGCGCGGTCTGGTCGAGCTCAACATCATGTCCCAGATGTGCCATCGTGCCGGCGACGCCATGGCCATGGAGGACCTGATGGTCGCCTGGCACGACGACCGCGCCTTCTTCCACGAGTTCCTCGACATCTTCCAGCGGCAGATGATGGCCGAGGTCCATCAGGCGCTGGCCGGCGGTGTGCGGCACTTCTTCGCCAACTGGTACTACAACTCGCTGTCGGCGGGCTGGAGTCCACGGATCTGGGAAGAGGCGTTCGCGCCGCGGCTTGCCGAGCTGTGCACCGCGGTGCATGCCGCCGGCGGCACGGTCGATTTCTACGACGACGGCAAGCTCATGGCCGTGGCCGAGCTCATCGCGGCAGCAGGAGTGGATGTGCTGCAGACGCTCACGCCGCCGCCGGTCGGCGACGCGGATCTAGAGTTGCTCAAGCGGCGCGTCGGCGACCGCGTCTGCCTGATGGGGTACGTGGATCTGCTCTACGTCATCCAACGCGGCACGCCCGCGCTGATCACGGCCACGGTGCGCAAGGCCATCCAGACCGCCGGCCCCACCGGCTTCATCCTCGGCACCTCGGACAGCATCCGCGACGGCACGCCTCTGGAGAACGTGCGCGCCTATTTCGCCGCGGCCCGGCAGTACGGGTGAGAGGACGCCGCGCTCCCGGGGGGCGCGGCACGCCCGGCGCCAGGGCGGGCGCACGGGCTCGGCCGAGCCGGCGACTCAGTCCGGCATGGGCGCGCCGGCCGCCTGCAGCTCGGCGTGCACGCCGTCGGGCCGGCGTTCCAGCCGCCACGTCCGGCCCGCCTCCGGCGGCACCTCCAGGCGGATCGAGGCCTGCGGCCAGGCCGGCACGATCGCCCAGGCGGGCTGGTCGCCCTGGTTCGTCACGCGCACCACGGCGCGCTCGTGCAGCCGCAGTCCGGACCAGAACACCCCGTCGTCCTGGGGGGGCGGGTAGTCCAGGTTCATCGCCTCGCCGTCGTCGAGGAACTCCCCGTACGCCAGCATCTCGTCGTACACGGCCACGGCGTCCTGCAGTTCCTCCAGCCAGAGCTGCTCGTAGTCGGGGTGGCGCGGGTTGAACACCTGCATGCCGTCGATGTCGCGCAGCCACAGGTGCCGCAAGACCTCCCGCCAGGCGGTCCGGCTGATGTCGGGGATCGAGTCGCCGGCAGCGGCCTCGATGTTGCACCAGCGCGCCACCCACGGAAAGCTGCGGACCTGCGGGGCGAAGGCCCGGCGGTTGGCCGCGTCGGCGGAGACCAGCCGGAGCAGGTTGTGCACGTAGAACTGGTCCACGTGGCGCCGGTCGCGTGGGTACTCGTCCCGCCAGGCGCGCTGGAACCACAGGTCGCTGCCGTACGCCACCGGATTGGACGCCGTGATGCTGCCCGGCGCCACCGGCGGGATGACCCGGTCGTCCACGAAGTAGTAGGCCGGATGCTGCGGACTGGAGAAGACCACGTGCCAGTTGGTCACCGCGCAGCGGGGGAAGATCTCCAGCGCCGGCGCCGCCAGGTACGCGTCGTACAGGCGGGTGTAGGCGCGCCAGCAGTAGGCGAACCAGGCAGCGCGATCCGCCAGCACCTCGGCCGGCAGCATGCCGCGGCACAGCCGGCAGTGCCGCAGTTGTTCGAACAGCGGCGGGAATGGATAGGGGTCGGTCTCCCAGTCCATCCAGATCCCGTCGACGGTGACCCCGGCGGCGCGGAAGGCGCGCAGCGTGGCGCGGATCTGGTCGGCCAGCACGGCCCAGCCCTCGGTGAGCAACGGCATGGCACTGTGCCAGCTACCCAGGGCGCCGCGGCCGGCCATCTCGTAGGTGTAGCCCGCCTCGAACTGCAACGCCCACCGCGTGGAGTCGCCCGCCAGCGAGTAGGGCCAGTTGCCGCTGCGCCCATCCAGCATGATCACCTTCGCGCCCGCCGCCTGCAGGACCTGCGCCGTGCGGATCATGCTGGTGTCCATGGGGATGGGCTGGGCCAGGCCGCGTTCCTGCAGGAGCCGCAGCTGGGCCGGCGACAAAGGCTGCGTGCCAGGCCCGTGCCAGAGCACCAGCGGCCAGCGGGTGCCCAGCTCGTGGCGCAGGGGCGGCACCTCCTCGGCCAGCAGCGTCCACCAGTCCCGGCTGCGCAGGCGGGCGGCCGTCTCCGCAGGCGTGGGCATGATGTACGCCGGCGGTTCGGCGGCGGCGCTGGCCGCGGCCGCGAACAGGGCAGCCACCAGCAGCGGGTGGAAGAGCGGGCAGCTGCGGGAGCGCCTGTTCATCTCGTGTCTCCGCGAACGGTCGGGTCCCGCCGGCGGGCCCGCCTGCCTGGCAATGCTCCTGGGCGCCGCAGACGCCAGATCCGGGACTGGCCCGCACCCGGGGTTGGCCCGCAGCGGCAAGCCTGTGTACGTTCCGCCCGCCCCGGCGGCACCAGGCCGCCAGCCGACGGTGCCAGCGGATGGCCGCTGGCGCGCGGCCGGACTCGCCCGGACGGTGCCGCCGGCGGAGTCCGCGCAATCTCTCGTTCACCGGAGCAGCGGTCCATGGCTGACCTCGCGTCTCACCGCCCGTGCTGGCGGCCCGTACCCGAATCCGTGGTCGAGCTTTGCGGTCTGCCCGTCGATGGCGGCATCGTGGCCCGCCAGGACGGCTCGCTGCTGATGGTCCATCTGGCCGACGCGCCCTCCGGGCTGGCGCGCCGGGTCTCCGCCGACGGCGGGCGCAGCTGGTCGGCAGCGGAGCCGCTGCGGGACACCCACTTCGACGGCGCCCAGGCATGCGGGCTGGTCCGCCTGCAGTCCGGCGAACTGGCGCTGTATCACGGCACGCCGAAGGCCGGGTGGCGGCTGTCCCTGTCGGCGGACGACGGCGATTCGTGGGCGCTGGCCGGGACGATCACGACGTTTCCGTACTACTTCCCCATGTACCACTCGTTGATCGAGCTGGCCAGCGGCCGCCTGCTGGTGTGCGGGTACTGGCAGACGCAGGAGCCGGTGCTGGGCCTAGAGCGGCTGGGCAGCACGGGGTGGGGGTGGTGGCGCGGGAAGGTCCTGTACATGGAAGGGCACCGAGCAGCGAGCGTGGGCTTCTGCTTTACCTACGTCTCCGACGACAAGGGCAGGACCTGGAAACAGAGCCCCGACGAGCTGATCCGCGGCATCTTCGGCTGGTTCGACGCGCACGGTGAGCTCAACGGTGCGGGCGGCATCGTGGACCTGTACGAGCCCACGGCCGCCGAGACCGCCGACGGTCGCGTGCTGCTGCTGGCCCGCTCCAAGACGGGTCGGCTGGTGCAAAGCTACAGCAACGACGGCGGCCTGACGTGGTATCCGGCCGAGCCCACCGAGCTGGCCAGCTCGCAGTCGCCGCCGCTGCTGGTGCGGATTCCGTCGACCGGGGACCTGCTGTGCGTGTGGAACCAGGTCTCCGGCGAGGAGATCCGGCGCGGCTTCCTGCGCGGCCGGCTGTCCGCCGCGATATCGACGGACAGCGGCCTGACGTGGCAGCACTTCCGCACCCTGGAGCTGCAGGCGGGCATGGAAGACCGCGCCCGCATCGAGCCGGAGTTCCCCATTCCGCGCAGCCTGGTGGGACGATCGCCCTTCGGCAGGCTGCCGGACGGCTTCGCGATGTTCACCTACCCCAACGTGGACCTCGTCGGCGACCACGTCTTCGTCCGCTACCTGCGCGGCTGGCCGGAGCCGGTGGCCGAGAGCGGTGACCGGCGCGCGCCAAGGGGGGCGCCGCGCATGTGGCCCGAGTACGAGGAGCGCGAGGCGCAGATCGTGTTCGAGACGGTGCTGCGCCGGTACCCGTTGCGCTGGTTCTACACGGACGAGTGAGCGGCGCGGCGGTCGGGCGGCCCGCCGGCGCCGGGCCGCGGCCCGTTCACGCCGCGCGCCAGGCGGCGAGCCACTTGCGGTACCCGGTCTCCACCGGCTCGATGTCGCCCACCTCGTACTCCAGGGCATAGGCGCCGGCGTAGCCGCGGCCCTCCAGCTGCGCCCACAGCCAGTGCAGGTCGATCGCGCCCTGCCCGAGCATGGTCAGGCGCCAGCGGCCGCCCGCGTCGCGGACCCCGTCCTTGACGTGGATGTGCACGATGTGCTCGGCGAAGACCGCGAAGGCCGCCTGGTAGTCCACGCCCGCGGCCATCAGGTTGGCCGGCTCGTACAGCACGCCGAAGAACGGCGAGCCGACCCTGGCGCTCAGTTCGGCGCAGGCGGCGGGGTCGCCGGAGATCTCGCCGCCGTGGTTCTCGAAGCCCATGTACACGCCGAGCCGCGCGGCGTGCTCGGCCGCCCACTGGAAGTGCGGGACCAGCCGGTCCAGCGAGGCGCGCCTGCCGTCGCCGGGCATGACGCGGATCGAGCGCGCGCCGAGCCGGTGCGCCGCCGCCAGCGTCTGCTGCAGGTCGTGTCGGGCCGCCTCGATCTCGCCGGGCGTGCCGGCCGAGAAGCCCTGTCCGCAGTAGGAGCCGATATTGGCCACGCGCAGGCCGTGGCGCGCCAGCAGGCGCTCCAGCTCGTCCAGCCGGTAGCGGGGGTCGGTGGCCGAGAAATGGGGCAGCCGTCCCAGCAGGTCGATCTGGGTGAACCCCGCGCCGGCGATCACCTCGAAGGCGTACTCCGGCTCCTTGTCCCGCAGGGGGTAGGTGCAGGCGGAGACCCTGGCGGTGTCCATGGGCAGGCTCCTGGCGCCAGGCTTCTGGTGGCGAGTGGGGCCCCGCGCTGCGCCGGGCCGGGGCTGCGTCGGGCTCGCTGGCACCCGGCCCGGGTCCGCCTCGCCTCAGCGGCGGCGGCGGCCGCCGCCGTTCACTTCACCGTGTCCATGTAGGCGATCAGGTCGAGCAGCTTGCAGGAGTAGCCCCACTCGTTGTCGTACCAGGCGACCACCTTGACGAAGTGCTCGTTCAGCGCGATGCCCGCGCCGGCGTCGAACACGCTCGTGCAGCTCTCGCCGATGAAGTCCTGCGAGACCACGTCATCCTCGGTGTAGCCCAGGATGCCCTTCAGCTCGCCCTCCGCGGCGGCCTTCATGGCGGCCTTGATCGCGTCGTACGACGCGATCAAGGCCGCCATGAAGG
>CAZPXM010000100.1:0-14247 GCA_964591015.1 uncultured Gemmatimonadaceae bacterium | reverse complement strand
GGATAGAGGTGGAGAGCGCCGTGGGGGCGGGAACGACGTTCTCTCTGTTTCTGCCCCCCTGGAGCGAACCCGTCCGCTCTGGCGTCGCCGGCCCGACGGCAAGACGCGGCCCGTGAGGCGGGACCGGGTGCGGCCGCTCGCGCCTGTTCCCGCTCGGCCGCGCCCCGGCTCGATGGCGGCTCAGCTCGCCAGCTCGACGATGCGGTGCTCGCGCGCGGAACGATACGCCGCCTCGATGGCTTCCATGTTGCGCAGTCCGTCCAGCCCCGAAGCCAGCGGTTCGCCGCCGTGCTCCACGCAGGCACAGAAGTGGGCGATCAGGCCGCTGAAGTAGTCGGGGTACTCGGCCGGCTGGCGCTGCGTGCCGGCGGCGGTGATGACCTGCAGCTCCTTGCCCAGCAGCAGCGTGGCTTCGGTGCCGTAGATCTCCAGCACGTTGCCGTTGTGCGGGACGGCACCTGAGCAGCCCAGCACGCCGTGGCCGCCGCCGGCGAACTCCACCAGCACGAAGGCGCTCTCCTCCACCGGATAACCGAAGACGGCCGCGCTGTGCATGGCGGCGATGCGCCGGAAGTCGCCCGCCAGATAGCGGAACAGGTCGAGGTAGTGCGAACCGAAGTCGATGAGGGCGCCGCCGCCCGACTGGCGCGGATCCAGCCGCCACTCGCCCGGCTGGCGCGGCGTCCACTTGGCCAGGTGCGCGCGGATCTCGACGAGGCGGCCCAGGTCGCCCGCCGCCAGTCGCTGCCGGATTCGCTGATAGATCGGCCAGCCGCGCAGCACGAAGCAGATCTCCAGGTGCACGCCGGCCCGGGCGCAGGCGTCGATCATCCGGCGGCAGTCGGCCGCGGTCAGCGCCATCGGCTTCTCGCAGAGCACGTGCAGACCGCGGCGAGCCGCGGCGGTGACGTGCTCCAGATGGAGGTTGACCGGTGTGGAGACGTACACGGCGTCCAGCCCGCCGTCATCCAGCAGGCCGTCCACGCTGTCGTACCAGCGCGGCGCGCCGTGCTCGCGCGCCAGGGCCTCGGCGCGCTGCGCGTCTCTGACCATCAAGGCGGCCAGCTCGCTGCCGGCGTGCGCGGCCAGGGCCGGCATCACTCGGCGGCGGGCGACGCTGCCCGCTCCCAGAACCCCCCAGCGAACCATGGTTCCCCCCTCGGCTGCCTCCGTCGGTGCACCTGGGCCGGCGCGCGGCGCGCAGCGGCGAGCTGGCGCTGCCCGCGAGCGCCGGCGCGCGGCCCAACGATAGCCAACGGCGCCGCCGGCATCCAGCGCCGCGCGCCGCGCGCCGCGTGCTCGGCGCCGGCAGGTTGACAGCGACACGGAGCGTGCCCGTCCTTGTGAATTCCCGGCGGGGCCCACCCCCGCGGATCGGTGTCCGCCGGCCGAAACAGGGAGGAGGAGCATCACCATGGCACTGCCCAAGACGCGCCTCGGCATCGTCGGCTGCGGCGGGATCGCCGGCGTTCACCTGGACGGGTACCAGCTGCTCCGCCAGCACGGGTGCGACTGCTTCCAGATCACGGCCGTCTGCGACCTGGCGGAAGAGCGCACGGCGGCCTTCGCCCGCCGGATCGCTGGCTTCCAGGAGCAGGCACCCCGCCGCTTTCACAGCGTGAAGGAGCTGCTGGCGGCCGGCATCGTGGACGGCGTGGACGTGTGCACCATGCACGCGGACCACCATGTCACCTGCGTGCAGTGCCTGGACGCCGGCGTGCACGTGCTGGTGGAGAAGCCGCTCGGCGTGACGGTGCGGGCCGGGCGCCGCATCCAGGCAGCGGCGCGGCGCAGCGGCTGCCTCCTCTCCGTCGCGGAGAACTCGCGGCGCGGCCTGGGGCAGCGCGCGGTCGCCTGGCTGCTCAACGAGGACCGGCGTCTGGGGGCGCCGCGCCTGTTCGCCATCGAGTACCTGCACGGGCCGTCGCTGCCAGCGGCTGCGAAGGCCGAGCCGGAGCCCGTCGATGCCGTGCCGTGGCGCCGCGATCGGCTGCTGGCGGGCGGCGGCTGGACCTACGATGGCGGAGTGCATCTCATGGATTCGCTGCAGGTGTACTTCGGTCCGGTGGAGGCGGTCCATGCCGAGCATCGGACCCTGGAGCCGAGCTTCTCGGTGCTGAAGGACGGTCGCCGCGTGCCGCACGACGGCGAGGACACGTGCATTGCGACCTTCCGCTGCGCCAGTGGCGTCATCGGTCACTGGACCTGGTCGCAGGTGCTGGCCGGCGCCGACTACACCCGGGTGGCGTTCTACTGCGAGCGCGGCTACGTGCTGGACGACACGCCGGGCGGCTGGACCCACACCTTCGGCGGCGGTTTCATCGACAGCCAGGCGCGTATCGTCACGGCGGACGGCGCGGAGCTGCGCAGCCGCGATCTGGAGGTGGAGTACCTGCTGAGGCTGGGTGCCGCCGAGAAGGAGCGCCTGTTCCCGCACGGCGTGCAGCGCGGGATCGCCGCCGAGTGCCACGAGTTCGTCGACTGCCTGCGTTCCGGGCGGCAGCCGGAGGTGGATGCGGAGGCGGGCCTGCGGGCGCTGGCGGTGAGCGCCGCCCTGTACGAAGCGGCCGCCGGCCACTGCGAGGTGCGCGTGGCCGACGTGCTGGAGGGGCGCGTCGACGCGTACCAGCGCCCCATCGACGCGCACTGGGGGCTGCTATGACGGCCATGCGCATCGCGAGCTGTCCGTGGGACGCCCCGCTGGAGGAGTTCTGCGCGGCTGCTGCCGCGGCCGGCTACGCGGGCATCCAGTACAACGTGGGCCCCGAGGCGGCGGCGGCGGACAGGCTGCGCGCCGCCCTGGATCGGCACGGGCTGCGCCTGGCGGCCACGACGGCGGGGGGCATGTTCCAGGATCCGGCCACGCGGGAGGCCGAGATCGAGGCGGCGGTGGCCGAGGCGCGGCGGGCGCGCGCCCTCGGCGCGACGGCGCTGGAGATGATGTGCGGCGCGCGTCCCGTGGGCGGGCCGACGCCGGCCCAGCTTCGCGCCTACGCGGCCGGTCTGAACGAGGTCGGCCGCCGCTGCGCCGACCTGGGCGTCCGCGTCGGCGTGCACAACCACTGCATCCTCTTCCTGGAGACGGCCGCGGAGATCGACCTGCTGTACGAGCACGCGGATCCGCGCTACGTCGGCACCGGCTTCGATACCGGCCATCTGGCCCTGGCCGGGGTGGACGCCGCCGAGTGCTTCCGGCGCTACGCCGCGCGCACGGCGTATGTCCATCTGAAGGATCTGTACGAGGTCAGCCGCCCGGCCGGCCTCAGCGATCGCATTCTGGACTTCGCGGCGCTGGTGGCCCTGGCCGAGGCTGCGGACATCTACACCTGGCTGGTCATCCGCACCGTGGAGGGCCAGCGCCTGGTGCTGGGCGGCGGGGCGCTCGGGCACGCGTTCCTGCGCGGCCACCGCGGCCGCATCCAGGGCGCGCGCTGCCGGGACATCGCCGAGTACCAGTTCGCCGAAGTCGGGTGCGGGGGCCTGGTCGACTTTGCCGGCGTCCTGGCCGCCTTGCAGCAGGCCAACTTCGACGGCTGGCTGGCGGTCGAGCTGGACGTCTGTTACCGGACCCGACTGGAGAGCGCGCGCATGTCCCGGCAGTACCTCCGCGAGCGGCTGGGCCTGTAAGGGGGGCCGTCTTCAGCGCCGGTACGGCGCCCGGCGTGCCGGCCTCACCGTCCGGCGGGATAGCCCACGGTCTGCGCCAGGATGATGCGCTGCTCGGGTGCCAGCCGCAGCGCCGTCCCGAGCTTCTCCCGGTCGACCGAGCCGCGCACCACGGTGGCCAGGCCCTCCGAGGCGCAGAACAGGTACACGTTCTCGCTGATGAACCCGGTGTCGGTGCCGGCGTACAGCGTCTGCTGCTCGCCCGGGCCCACGCCCGCCATGCGAGTGGTGTCGACCACGAAGACCAGGTTCACCGGCGCGCCAGCGACGAAGTCCTGAGTGCCGGTCAGCGCCCTCAGGTCGCCGCTGGCCACGGCTCGCAGGACGTTGTTCTGCGCGTCGTACCGGTAGGCGCCCTCGGCCAGCACCACGTACACGTCGACTTCCTGCCAGTTGCGCGCCGTGGGCGCGGTGCGCTTGCCCGACTCCGGGCGGTTGATTCCCGCGGCTGCCCAGAGCAGGTCGGACAGCATCTGCGGCGCCAGGGCATCCGGCGCGAACGCCCGCGCTGACTGCCGCAACTTCAGCGCCGCCAGCAGGGGCATGCCTCCTTCCTGGCGGGGCGGGGGCAACTGGATGTCAACCTGCTCCTGTGCCTGCACCGCCAGGGCCGCACCCAGCAGGGCGGCGCAGGCCAGCCACTTCGTCCATCCGCGCAGCATGGTCCTCCTCCGCGTTGATCGGTGAGCATGGGTGGGCGCCAGCGGCCAACGAGCGACCGCCGCCACCCCCGGGCACCTACCAGGCGTACGCCTCGGGTGCCGGGCCGCCCGGACCAGGAAAGATCTGGTCGAGCCTCGCCAGCGTCTCGGCAGTCAACTCCACCTGCAGCGCGCCGGCGCCGTCACGCAGCTGCTCCCTGGTGCGGGGACCGATGATCGGCGCCGCGACCGCCGGCTGGTGCAGCAGCCAGGCCAGCGCCACCGCCGCCGGCGGGTGTCCCAGCTCCGCGCACAGCGCCTCCCAGGCGGCCAGCTTCGCTCGGTTCTTCGCGATGCGCGCCTGCATGTTTTCGCTGGCGCGGCGCCCCTCCTGCGCCTGCTGCAGCGCCCCACCCAGCAGACCGCCCGCCAGCGGGCTCCACGGCAGCAGGCCCAGGCCATAGGCCTGGCACGCCGGGATCACCTCCAGCTCGACCATGCGGGCGTCGAGGTTGTACAGGCTCTGCTCCGAGACCAGACCCATGAAGTGACGCCTGGCAGCCTGCTCGCAGGCCTGCGCGATGTGCCAGCCGCCGAAGTTGCTGCTGCCCACGTACAGCACCTTGCCCTGGCGCACGAGCTGCTCCATGGCCTGCCAGATCTCCTCCCACGGGCACTCGCGGTCGACATGGTGCATCTGGTACAGGTCGATGTGGTCCGTCTGCAGACGCCTCAGGCTGCCGTCGCAGGCCTGGCGGATGTGCAGCGCGGACAGACCGCGGCCGTTCGGCCGCTCCGCCATCTTGCCGTAGCACTTGGTGGCCAGCACCACCTGGTCGCGCCGGCCGCCTCCCTGAGCGAACCAGCGTCCGATGATCTGCTCGGTGACGCCCTCGCCCAGCTTCCGGCCGTACACGTCCGCGGTGTCGATGAAATTGATCCCCAGCTCCAGCGCCTCGTCCATGATGGCGTGGCTCTCGGGCTCCGGAGCCAGCGGCCCGAAGTTCATCGTCCCCAGGCACAGTCGGCTCACCTTCAGGCCAGTGCGGCCAAGGCGCGTGTACTCCATGTCCGTTGCCTCCTCCTCAGCGTTCTGTTCGGCGCGCGCCCCCCACGAAGTTCACTCGTGGTCGCTGCCGCGCCAGTCTGCCGCGACGCTGCTCGTCCGGACGCGCTGTTGTCTAGTGCCGCAGCTCGGCGGCCCGCGCCTGGAGCGGACGGCATACGTACTCGTTCAGCACCGCGATGGCCCCCAGATCCGCGCGATCCCGCGCCACGCGGGCATAGGCCGCCACCGCCTGGCGCGCCGTCGCCAGCGCGGTCTGGGCGCGCTGCCGCGCCTCGTCCAGCTTGCGGTCGGCCTCGGCGCGGGCTGCGCGGCGCACGGCCGCGATCGTGTCCAGGTAGCCGATGCCGAACTCCAGCCGCCCGATCCAGTACTCGGCCCAGGACGAGGCCGTCGTGCGGGCAGCACCGGACTGCTGCTCGAGCCTGGCCAGCGCCTGGCGAGCGGCTGCCAGCGCCCGCTGATAACCGGCGCGGTCCTCGTCCAGCGCCGCCGGCATGGGCTCGGCGGTCCAGTGCTTCAGCATCATGCCGGGCACCGGGAAGGTCAGACCCAGACCATGCCATTCCAGGCCGACCGTCACCGCTTCCACTTCGCGGAACACCGCCAGCAGTTCCTCGACGACCGCCTCGCCGCCGGCAGCGCGGATCAGGTCGCGGTAGACCGATCCGGGAGTGGCGCTGGCGTCCCAGGCTGCCCTGGCCAGATAGGCCACGCATGGATCGTGGTCGCCGACCAGCCAGTAGCGGGTGGAGAAGCCTGCCCAGCCGTGCCGGCGCAGCTCCACGGTGAGCTCGTGCAGCGAGCCGGTGGTGAGCTGCGGCAGCAACCCCACGTTGTCGTCGTGGAGCGTGTAGATCAGGCTGCTCGGCATGCTCCGGGCAGGGACCCTTGCCAGCGCCGCTCGCCGCCGCACGATGCGGCTGGGCGTGTAGTCGATGAAGTGCAGCGCCTCGGCGCCCGCGGGGGCGATGCGCGCCAGGACGGGGAGCAGCTCTTCGGCGACGTCGGCGAAGACGAGGCGCATGTCCGGCCGGCGCGACTCACCCAGCAGACGCGGATCGCCCAGCAGCCGATCGAAGAAGTGCAGCGCCACGATGTCGCCCTGGACCTCCTGGAGCGCGCGTTCGGCGCCTCCGGGATAGTCGCGGCGCTGCCGGGCCGCCGCCAGCACTTCGGCCAGCGGACAGACTCGCTCGATTCCGTACCGGCTGTCCAGCGCCTGCCAGGCGCGCGCATGGGCCGCCGACCACTGGCGGAACTCCGGCATGCCCAGCACGAGGAAGTCCGCCTCGGGGTAGGTGTCGACGGTGGTGCGCAGCACTGCCGCGGCCAACTCGGCCAGGGCCGGATCGTCCACGTCCGTATCCGGCCCGGGCCCCACGCTCATCTGGCCGAGCTGGTGGACCGGCTGCGCCCCGGGCAGCAGCGGCGCGAACTCCGGCGGGAACTCCATGAGGGTGGCGGTCACGGCCGCCTGCATGCCATGCTGACGGGCGCAGGCGATGAGCTGGTGCACGTGCTGCTCGCCGGCCGCCGCGAGCTCCTCGTACGGGGCGTGCCGGGGCAGGTCCGGGTTCCAGAACTCCTCCTCGTCGCCGAACAACTCCCGGCCCACCATGTCATCCGTGATGGGGTAGTGGAAGTCGTACCACAGGTGTGCCTGCTGCCGCCGGATCCCTCTCACCTCCAGGCGCAAGAACGGCTGGTAGGGATACAGACTGACGAGGATGCGGTTGAACCTGAGCTTGGCCAGCTGGGCCAGCACGGGCCGGTAGTCCGCGATCCCCCACGACTCGGGGCCGCAGGCGAAGTCGTTGACGACGCGCCACTGGCGCACCGGCAGCAGCGGCTCCCGCGCCACGTCCAGGCCTGCCGCCTCGGGTCCCGCCGCGAAGGCAGGCGCGCGGCCGGCCGGGACGGCAGGCAGCACGTCGCCGTGCAGCAGGTACCGCACCCCCCAGCGCTCCGCCAGCTCGTACACCGCCCACAGGGTCGCCACCGGACTGCCGCCCCCCAGCAGCAGCGCGGGCCTGCCGCCGCAGCGAACCCGGCGCAGGACCAGGCCCTGGGCGCTGAGCCGGGGCCACGGCGCACCGGCCGTCGCGTCCCGCACGGCCGGGTTCGTGGCAGGCTGGCCGACGAGGAACAGCGCCGCGGCCGTCTCGGGGACGCGGTCCGTCGGCTGCAGGTGGACGCCGAACAGCTTCTCCAGGTAGCCGCACAGCTCCGCGGCGGCCAGACGCTCCAGCTCGGGAGGCTGCGGACCGATCACGACGGCCAGCTGCGGCGCGGCGCCCGGCGCCACGTCGGGCGGGTTGCCGGGCCGGCGCGCGGGAGTTACCGTGCCTCCTGGCCATCCTCCCTGCAGCCAGGAGAACAGCGCATGCAGATCGACAGAGAGCGGCTGTGGCAGCATCTGCGGTTCCTCTGCGAGAGCATCGGCCCCCGGCTCAGCGGCACGCCCGCCGACGAGCGCGCCGTGGCGTACATCGCCGCCCACTTCCGGGGCTGCGGCGCCGAGGTCGAGATCCAGGACTTCCCGTGTCCGGGCTGGGAACACGAATCTACCGTGCTCGAGCTGCTGGGCAACGGGCCGCCGGTGCCCCTGCCCGCCGTGGCGCAGACGTTCACCGAAGGGTGCGACGTGCAGGCCGAGCTGGCCGTGGTCGGCACGCGCCGCGAGCTGGAGTTCCGTCCCGATCTGGAGGGACGCGTCCTGGCGCTGGTTGGGCCGGCCGCCGGCGGCCTGACGCTGGACCGCAACCCCGGCCTGCTGGCGCTCGAGGAGCGCCGTCCGGCCGCCGTGCTGGTGGTCTGCAGCGGCGAGACCGTGCCCACCAAGCTGCTGCGCGATCCCTTCCTGCGCGTGCCGGCCGCGGCGGTGCCGGCTGCGGCGGGGTCGGCGCTCCTGCAGCACGTGGGGCCGCGGCGCGCCGTCCGCCTGCGCATCCGCGCCCGGCGCTACGCCTCCACCGGGCACAACGTCATCGGCCGGCTGCCGGGCTTCGGGCCGGGGCGCATCGTCGTCGGCGCGCACTACGACACGGCCGCCGGCTGCATGGGCGCCACCGACGATGCCTCGGGCACGGCCGCCCTGCTCGAGCTGTGTCACTCGTTCGCGGCAGCGCGCCGCGTGCGGCGCGGTCCCGCGCTGGATCTGATCGCCTTCGGTGCCGAGGAGTACGGCCGCCACCTGCGCGCCCTCGGCAGCGTGGAGTACGTGCGCCGCCACCCGGCGCACGCGCGCGCCACCGTCGCTGCCGTGCAGCTCGACGGAGTCGGCACCGTTGCCGCCGAGCCGCGCGCGCACCTGCTGGGCTGGTCCGCTGCGGCCAGGCGCGGGCTGCTGGACGTGTTCGCCCGCTTCGCCCCCTACCGCGTGGACGAGCAGGAGGTCCTGTCGTCGGACCACGCGGCGTTCTTCCTCAACGGCGTCCCCGCGGTGGCGCTCATGGACCTGTGCCCCGCCGTGCCGATCCACACCCCGGCCGACACTCTGGAGTACATGGACCCGGACAGGCTGGCGTTGGCGACCGAGACCGCCCGGGCCGTCGTGGAGCACCTGGCCGCTGGGGCCGGCTGGTGGTGAGCGTTCGGGGGCGTTGGCGCGGTCACCGCCCACTGCCGGCCCGGCCGAGCTCGCCCACCGCCGGCTGCGGGTCCTACTCGGTCGCGGCGCGGCGCACGATGAACTCCTCCCACTGCGCCGGTCCGGGAGCCTGCAGCGCGAGCCGGACGCGCCCGCCGGCGGGCACCCGGGCGAGGAGGTCGCCATCGAGCAACGCGACCTGGCCGGGTGTGCCGGCGCGCCGCGGCGGGACCACGACCACCATGGTCTGCCGGGCCACGTCCGTCCACTGGTCGTCCCAGGCGGCGTACTCCGCGGCCGGCCGCGGTGCCGAGACGAGCACCTCGACCCGGGCACTCACCGGCCTGGCCGTGGCGTTGCGCAGCACGCCGCCGGCCAGCACGACGGGCGCGGAGGCCAGCACCGCCTCGCCGAACTGGCTCGCCGCATTGAACTTGCCCACGGTCCACACGGAGTTCTCGCCGCCCTGGGGCTGGCGCTCGCGCGCCGCGTCGAAGGCGAAAGCTCGCTCGCCCGCGGCCGGCGTCCCAGCCGTCGGCGGGCTGTCGGGAGTCGCCGCGGGGCGGCCGGGTTCGCCGGGACCCGGCGGAGCCAGCCCGACGTCCGCCAGGGCCACGACCAGCTCCACGGTCCACGCCCCCGACTCGCGGCCCGCGCGGCAGGCCACGCGCGGCTGCCAGCCCTCGTCGCGCCGGCCCTCGCCCCACTCGTCCTGCACCGTGCGTTCGGCCTGCAGCGCTCCCGAGGCGGCCGCGATGAGGTGGGCGAAGCTCGTGCGGCGGTTGTCCGGATCGATCCACAGCTCGACGCAGTCGTTCCGCCACTGGGCGGGGTAGCGCGTCACCAGGGAGTCGAGAACGGGCTCCGCGCAGCGAAAGGCCAGGTACAGCTCGTCCGCGCGCCAGCCGATCCAGCCGCTGGTCTGCTGCGCCGGCCAGCCGCGGCCGTCGGGCGCGGCGAACGGCGCCAGCGGCGCCGCCAGGGACCACTCGTCCGGGTCCAGCCGTCCGTCCAGACGCGGGGCGGCTGACAGGCACGGCACGGCGAGGCGGGTGCGGTGGGTCCGGCACCATTGCGTGCCGGCGGCGTCCGCGGCTGCAGACTGCCGCGGCAGGGCCGCGATCGTGTCGAGCAGGGGCACGGCGGCCTGGGCTGCTGCAGGGGGCTGCGCCGCGGGCGTCGCCGGGCCGGCGGTCGCCGCGTCGGGGTACGCGTAGGGCGGCACGCGCGCCGCCGTGGCTGCGTCCAGTCCGGCCGCGTACAGGGCCACCTCGTAGGGAGCCAGGGCGGCCACCAGGGCGCCCCCGGTCGGCGCCGTCGCCGAGTCGCCGCGCCCCAGCGGCGCCAGCGCCGCCACTGTCGCCGGCAGGGTCACGCGGGCCCGAGCGGGCGCGGCCCGCAAGTTGACCACCGCCAGCAAGGCCGCCTCGCCGCGCTGCCAGAGCGCGGCGCTGACCCTCTCGCCTGCGCCGGCGTCGGCGGGCACGCGCTCGCGGGTGCCGGCGCGCAGGATGGGCGCCAGGGCGTGCAGCAGGGCGTTGGTCCGCTTCATCTCGGCCTTGAGGTCCGCCGGGATCGCCGCCGGCCCGCCGCGATAGGGGTTGAACTGATGGGGGAAGTAGCCGATGCCGTCGGCGCCGTGCACGATCGCCATCCACACCTGGGCGCGCAGCTCGTGAGGCAGCGGCGCGCGGTTGCCCACCTCCGTCCGCCCGCCGTTGATGCGCGTGCACTCGAGCCACACCCACACGGGCTTGTCCGGACCGGCGAAGCGCCGCAGGCGCTCCACGCCGCGCGCCACCAGATGCAGCCGGCTCGTGCCGTTCTCCTGCGTGGACGTCGGGTACACGTCGTAGCAGACCACATCGGCGGCGCGGCAGAAGGCGGGGTAGATGTGGTCCGGGGTGCTCTGATTGATGCCGTTGGCCAGGCCCTGCCCCAGGTTGATGTACATCGGCGCCGGCGTGCTCGACGCCTGCATCGCCTCGTAATCGGCCTGCAGGCGCTCGGGCGTGACGTGATAGCTCAGGAACACGTCGTCCACCACGGCGGGGTTGTCCGGCTCGTCGCCATGCATCCAGCCCAGGAAACCGGGGCTGGCTGCCACGGCCGCGCGCCGCTCGGCCGAGTGGCGCGCGCGCCAGTGCACGAAGCCCACGCAGCCGCTGGCAGCGATGGAATCGCACCAGGTCAGCGGGTTGTCCTCGCCCGCGACGAAGACGTTGACGCCCAGGGCGGCGAACTCCGGGGCGGTGCGCGCGGGCATGGCCCACACGGCGATCGGGTACACGCTCCGGTCCTGGAGCGGGTCCACCACCGGCGCCGCCGCGGCCGGTGCCGCCAGCGCCAGCGCCAGTCGCAGCGCCGCCAGACCCAGCGCGACGCCGCCGCCACTGGGGCCACCGGCGCCGCGAGCGCCGCCGCCGCCCCGCATGCCGGTGTGTGCCCTGCCGACGAACGCGCCCACGACGGATCCTCTGCGCATGACCATTCCTCCGTGCGTCACTCCAGCCCGAATCCCAGCTCGGTCTGCGTGGCTTCGCGGCCCGGGCCGGCAGGGTTCGCCGCCGGACGCGGCGCGCGCGGCGCAGCCAGCGATGCTGCCAGGGCGCGCACCGCCTCGCGGCGCTGCCACAGGGCCACCATGTCCTCCTGCGGGCGGTCCTCGTGCTCGACGTGCAGGACGTTGGCGTCCGCCCGGGTCGCGCGCGCCACGTCGGGGATGAGCAGATCGCGCTCCTGCGCCGTCATCACCGGGAAGCCGTAGTGACGGTTGGTGTGCCGCATCGTCTTGCCCTGCTCGAGGCGCGCGATGGCGAAGCCCATGTGCCGCACCAGCCGGTCGCGCGCCAGGCGGTTCGCGTACGCCGGGGCGGCCTGCAGCGTCTGCCAGCACACCCGCGCCAGCGACTCGTCCACCTCGATCCCGGTGGCGCTGCGTCCGGCCGCCAGCGCCGCTGCCAGCGTCGTGCCCGTGCCGGCGAAGGGATCCAGCACGTGGTCGCCCCGCACCGAATACATGCAGATCAGCCGGTAGGCCAGGGCGAACGGGAAGGCGCCGCTGCGGTCGCGGTCGGTGCGGCCCGCCAGCGCCTGCGGGGTGCCCCGCACGTCGGACCAGACATCGGAGAACCAGTTGTTGCGTTCCTCCCAGAAGTAGGCGCTCTCGCGGCGGCGCTGCCGCTCGGCCGGGGTGGCGAAGGCGCGCAGCGGCCCCTTGCGCAGGATGAGCACGTACTCGTGCTCGTAGGTGACGTACGCGCCGCACGGCAGCATGCCCGAGCCCAGGAACTTGGTGGGCGCGTTCGTCGGCTTGCGCCACAGCACGTCAGGCAGGGCGGCATAGCCCAGCTCGAGGAAGGCCTGCAGCACGCGGGCATGGTTGGCGTAGAGCTGGAAGTCACGGCCGAGTCGGCGCGTGGCGTCGCCAATGTTGATGCAGACGATCCCGCCCGGCGCCAGCAGGCGGTCGCACGCCGCCCAGACGCGGTTCAGCAGGGCATGCATGCGGGCGAACGCGGCGCGGCCGCGCCCGGCGGCCAGCTCGGCGGCGATGCGTTCGTCCTGGCGCGCGAAGGACTCGTCCCACATCTCGATCATCGGATAGGGAGGTGAGGTGACGATCAGGTGCACGGGCGCCGGCGTCCCCTGATCCGCTGCTGCCGCCACCTGGTGCGCGGCTCCGTGGAGGACGCGGATCTCGGTTCGCAGCGTGGCCGTTGCCGGTTCGGAGTGGGCGCCGGCGACAGCGTGGCCGCCACGGCGCCGGCGGGGGCCGCCGACTCCCGGCGGGCGCGTGTGGCGCTGCTGGCTCATCGTTGCAGCTCGAGGCGAAGGGTGCACAGGCCGTGGACCGGCACGGTCAGCTCCACCTGGTTGCCGTGCTGGCGCAGCGTCGGGTCGGCCAACGGCCGTTCGAGCAGGTCGGTGACCTGGGCCTGCCGCAGCGCTCCCCACAGCGCCGCCGCCACCTCCACGTGCGCCACGGCGGCGGCCGGCGCGGGATTGTGCAGCCGCACGATCAGCGCGTCGCCCGCCTCGGCCTGCTTCACCGCGTCCACCACCACCGACCCCGAGGTCAGCCGCAGCGCCTGTCCCACCGGCGGCAGCCGCCCGGCGTGCACGTCCGTCCCCACCACCCGCAACGGATGGTTCAGCCGCTGCCCGTCAGCGATCGCCTGCGCCGCCGCCAGTTCGCCCACGTACGGCCGCAGCGTCCAGCGGGCCGCGTGGCGGCCCACCTCCGGCCAGGGGTCCGGATCGTAGGCGCTGCGTATCAGCGTCACCCGCAGCACGCTGCCCTCCAGCGAATGCCCATACTTGCAGTCGTTGGCCAGCAGACAGCCGGCCGCCTGCCCCCCGACCTGTCCGTGCACCTGCGCCCAGCGCAGGGCCGGCACCTCCTCGCCCTGGCAGTGAGGACGCTCCAGGGCCCCGAACGGGATCTCGTAGCGGCCCCGCGCCCCACCCAGCGCCAAGGGCAGGCGCCAGCGCAACGTCGGCACTCCTGTCTGCGGCGTCCCCCGCTCCACCCACGCCCCCTGCCACTCCACGTGCAACCGGCCATCCCCCGCATGCAGCGCATAGCCCAGTGTGAATACCGACTCGCGCACCGCCAGCTCCACCTCCAGCGCCGCCACGTACGGTCCCTGCTGCCGGCGCCGCAGCGCCCGCACCTGGCCATGCGCCGGCGCCCCCTGCGCCTGCTCGATCACCCACGCCGTCATCTCGTGCGGCCGTTCCACCACCAGCTCCAGCGGCCAGCTGCCTCGCCCTGCGTCGAGGAACTCCACCCCGGAACCCTTGTCGACCAGCGACCGCAAGCCGCCCGTCTCCGGGTCCACCTCCACCCGCAGCCACTCGTTCTCCAGCCCCTGCGTTCCCTGTTCCGCCAGCAGAAACGCGGCCGGAGGCGCTGCCGCCGGCTGCGAGGGCCCGGTCCCTGCCCCAGGCTCTGCCCGCTCCTCCACCACCGTGTATGTCGCATACCCCCACTCCGGCACTCGTCCCGGAAACACCAGCTCCACGTACTCGTGACCCCAGTACTGGCCTCCGCCCACCACCTGCGCCCGCAGCCGCTCCCCCTGCGGCCCGTACACCGCGTACTCCCGCTCGCGCAACGACCGTCCGCGCACCCGCGTTCCCCACAGGGTCACGCCGATCGCCTCGTCCCGCGCCACTCCCGTCGGGTTGAACACCACGAACGGCCGGGGACCCGCGCCGCCGCGGTCCGCCGCCGACAATCCCCCCTCGCCGCTGCCGAAGCCGGCTCCGGCCCCCGT
>CAZPXM010000099.1:0-14272 GCA_964591015.1 uncultured Gemmatimonadaceae bacterium | reverse complement strand
GTGTCACCCATCATCCCGGTCAGAAGCGTTACCAATCTACCCGGTTTGTACCCCCGCGCCTGCGGCGTGTTCGCCAGGCCGTGGACACGCGCTCCCCGGCGACCCCGGCGAGGGCCCGTGAATCCAGTGCCGTGCCGCCTGCATCCAATCGGCGCCGGTGAAACTGGACTGGCGGGTCAGGAACGCAGTTCGTCTCGGGCGAGGGACGGAACATGAAGAGCAAGCGCAGCGCGCCACGAGCCACGAAAGCACTCGGGACAGGAGGTCAGCTCACGCCGATCGATCTGTACTGGCGCGAGATCAAGGATGCCCAACCGCTGAGCAGGCAGCGGGAGATCGACCTGTTCCGGCGCGCCCACGCCGGCGACGAAGCCGCCCGGCAGCAGCTGGTGGTGGCCAACCTGCGCTTCGTCGTCAGCGTGGCCCGCGAGTACCGCGACTACGGTCTGCCTCTGGCCGAACTGGTCTCCGAAGGCAACCTGGGCCTGCTGGAGGCCATCGACCGCTTCGACGAGGAGCGCGGCTTCAAGTTCATCACCTATGCGGTCTGGTGGATCCGCCAGGCCATTCTCCGCGCTCTGGCCGAGCACGGCAAGATCATCCGGCCGCCGATGAGCCAGATCAGCGACCTGCAGAAGGTGGAGAAGAGGGCCAACGCCCTCGCGCACGAACTGGGACGAGCCCCGACTCACGAGGAGCTCCTCGCCGGCGTCGCGCTGAGCAAGGTGCGCACGCGCAACGCGCTGGCGGTGAGCCAGGCCGATGTCTCGCTGGACTCGCCGGCGCACGCGGACAGCGACATGCCGCTGATGAGCCTGTTCCCCGTCGAGCAGGTCTCGCCGGAGCAGGACCACGCCGAGGGTCAGCTGCGCACCGCCGTGCGCCGCTTCGTCAACGGACTCGCTCCCCGCGAATCGCAGGTTCTCAAGGCGTACTTCGGCCTGGACGGTACCAGACCCATGACGCTGGAGGAGATCGGCGCGACCATGGGCATCACGCGCGAGCGCGTCAGGCAGTTGCGCAACCGGGCGCTGAACAAGCTCAAGGCCAACCACGGCGAGGTGCTCATGGAGTTCTCGAACAACTGAGCGCCTCCGTCCTCCGAGCGCCAGCGGCACCCGGGCCGACGAGGCTGTCAGCGGTGCGCCGTGCCGGCGCCGCGCCCGGCGCGGAGGGCGGCCGTGGCCGCGCTCGTCATGACCGCGCCCAGGACGACGAACGACCAGAAACCGATCCGTACGCCCCACGCCTGCGTGATCGCGGCCATGACGAACGGAAAGCCGAACGACCCCAGTCCACCCGCCGTGGAGACGACGCCGATGGCCAGCTCGGGCTCGGCGGGAAACCACTCGCCGACCAGCACGATGACCACCGGGTAGATCGCCGAGAAGCCCACGCCCGTGGCCCAGAAGAGCACGCCGGCAACCACTGGCGACGCCGGCAGCAGGGCGCCCGCCAGCGCGATGGTCGAGAAGGCGGTGAGCCCGATCAGCAGCAGCGCCTGGTGACCGCCGCGGACCGCCGCCGCCAGCAGCAGTCTGCCGCCGAGCAGCCCCATCCACAGGACGGAGACCATCGCTGCCGCGGCGCCTATCGGCGCGCCCAGTGCCTGGACATAGTATTCGGCGATCCAGTTGGAGACGCCGATCTCGGCGCCCACGTAGGCCAGCACGACCAGGGCCAGCAGCAGCAGCAGCGGCCGGCGCAGCAGGCCGAGCACGACGGTGGCCGTGGGCTCGCCGGAGCCGGTCGCTGGCGTGCCCGCGGCGCCGAAGTCGACGCGCGCGAGCAGCGCCGCGATGCCCAGGCACAGCCCGCCCAGGACGCGGTACAGCGGCTGCCACGGCAGGTGCGCGTCGAGCAGCAGTCCCATCGCCAGCGAGGCCAGGATGGCGCCGATGGGGAACGCGGCGTGCATCAGGTTCATCAGACGGCTCCGGCCTGGGCCCGCCAGGCGCACCACGGTGTAGTTCGTCACGACCTCGGTGCCGCCTTCGCCCAGCCCGATCAGACCGACCGCCAGCAGGTTGGCGGCGACCGTCGCCACCGTGCCGAAGAGCAGTAGACCCGTGGCCTGCAACACCAGGCCGCCCACGATCACCGGTCGGGGGCCGCGCGCCCGCACCAGCACGCCGCACAGAAACGTCGACACGAAGTAGCCGATGGAGCCCGTGCTCAGCACGGCGCCCATCGCCAGATAGCTCCAGCCGAAGTCGCGGATGATCTTGGGAGCGGTGGCGCCGATGACGATGGCGCCAGCCCCGAATACCAGGAAATTGGCGAAGAGCACCACCAGAAGAGGCCGGCGCCCCGCCGCGGCGCGGAGCCGCGTCTGGTCAGTGGCCGCTGCCAAGGGCTGCCCGCCCTTCCGCCCAGCGGACACGACGACGATGGACGAACGACCCGCGCGGTGGGGCCGCACCCATCCCGGCCGGCGGCAACGTGGGACTCACTCTACCGCGCAGGCCTGCACTTCCCGGGAGCTCAGCTTCAGGCCGCCCGCGCGCAGCCCGCGTATGGGGTAGTCGTCGATGGCGAAGCGTTCGTCCAGGATGCGGAGCCGCGGCTTCGGCTTGTAGAACAGATGCACCGTGCGCCCCGGCTCCGTCGTCAGCCGCAGCAGCTGGGCATCGGGCGGAACGAGCGCATAGTCGCGGTTCAGCACGAACTTGTCGATGCGACAGCGCTTGAGGTAGGTGTGTCCCTTCCGGTCTCGGTAGACCACGCTGAAGACCAGTTCCTTGTCCACGAATCCGCAGTGCTGCATCCCCTTGCCGACGAACAGCTTGCCGGGCACGTCGATCACCTGGTACGTGCCGTCCTTGCGGATGACGAGCACGCGATCGTACGCCGACACGTCCAGCCACGCCGCGCCCGCGCTGACTTCGTACCCGAGGTAGCCGGTGGCCCGATCGTAGCGCAGCTTCAGGTCGCGGCGCGCGGCCTCGCGCACGCCGACCCGCTGGAACGAGGTCACGCGCGTGCGCCGTGGGAACTGGTCGCGGTACCGCTCGATGACTCCCTCCAGGAAGCCGATCGCGTACGCGACGATGTTGTTCAGATCGAAATCGATCTGGCGCAGCCGGGCATGGATGCCGCCGATCTCCTGCTTCGCCTTGTTGATGTCGTACAGCGAGATCCGGCGGATGGGGATCTTCAGCAGCGCCTCGGCATCGTCCGTGGTCATGTCGCGCTCGAAGGCAGCCGCGTACGGCGCCATGCCGTCCATCACTGCCTGCACCACCCGCGGCTGCGTCGGCTGGGACTCGATCGCCTTGTACACGCGCTTCTCGATGAACAGCTGTTCCAGCGTGAGGGCGTGCAGGCGATCGCGCAGATGCCCGGCCTCCAGCCGCAGCTCCGCGGTGAGTATGTCGACGAGGCGCGCGGCGTTGTGCCGCAGCACCTCGGTGGCGCTCTTGATCGCCGGTCTCCCATCCACGTCGATGAGCACCAGCCCGGCCGCGATCGACAGTTCGCAGTCCGTGAACGCATACAGCCCGTCGACGACCTCCTGGGCGTAGACCCCGCGCGGCAGCTTCAGCTCGATCTCGACGCTGTCCGCCGTGTAGTCGCTGATGCCGCCGATCTTGACCTTGCCCTTGCGTGCCGCGTCCTCGATCGAGGCGATGAGGCCTTCGGTGGTGGTCGTGAAGGGGATCTCGCGGATGACGATCCGCTTGGGATCGCTGGTGTCGAGGACGGCGCGCACCAGCACCCGGCCGTTGCCGTCGGCGTACTCGGACACATCGACCAGCCCGCCGGTGGGGAAGTCGGGGACGATCGCGAAGGGACGGTCCTGCAGGCAGGCGATCTCGGCCTCCAGCAGCTCGATCAGGTTGTGCGGCAGAACGCGCGTGGCCATGCCGACCGCGATGCCGTCGGCACCCTGAGCCAGCAGCACCGGCAGCTTGGCCGGCAGGACCACCGGCTCCTTGTTGCGCCCGTCGTAGGAGTCCTGGAACTCCGTCAGCTCGCGGTTGAACAGCGTCTCGCGCGCCAGCGGGGTCAGCCGGCACTCGGTGTAGCGCGGCGCGGCCGCCTCGTCGCCGGTGTAGATGTTGCCGAAGTTGCCCTGCTTCTCGATGAAGAGCTCCTTGTTGGCCAGCACCACCAGCGAGTCCGGGATCGACTGGTCGCCGTGGGGATGGTACTTCATCGTGTTGCCGACCACGTTGGCGACCTTGTGGAACTTGCCGTCGTCCATCTCCCACAGCGAATGCAGGATGCGTCGCTGCACTGGCTTGAGGCCGTCCTCGATGTGCGGGATGGCCCGTTCCTTGATCACGTACGAGGCGTACTGGATGTAGTTGGTCTCGTAGAGGCTGTCGATGAACGCCATCAGACCAGGTTCTCCATGATGTACTCGCGCCGCTTGGGGGTATTCTTGCCCATGTAGAAGGAGAGCGTCTCGGGTACCGTCGCCACGGAGCGCACATCGACCCGCACCAGGCGCATGTCCGCCCCGATGAACTGCCCGAACTCCTTCGGCGAGATCTCGCCGAGCCCCTTGAACCGGGTGATCTCGGGAGTCTTGAGGCGCCTGACCGCCGCGTCGCGCTCCCGATCGCTGTAGCAGTACACCGTCTCCTGCTTGTTGCGCACCCGGTAGAGCGGCGTCTCCAGGATGTAGACGTGGCCGGCCACCACCAGATCCTCGAAGTACGTCAGGAAGAACGTCAGCAGCAGATTGCGGATGTGAAAGCCGTCCACGTCGGCGTCGGTGGCCAGCACGACGCGGTTGTAGCGCAGCTGCGCGGCATCCTCCTCGATGCCCAGCGCCATCATCAGGTTGTACAGCTCTTCGTTGCGGTAGAGATCCGCCCGCGGCCGGCCGAAGGTGTTCTGCGGCTTGCCGCGGATCGTGAAGATGGCCTGGGTGTTGGGATCGCGGGAGGCGACGATGGAGCCGCCGGCCGACTGCCCCTCGGCGATGAACAGGGTCGTGAGCTCGCCGTACTTGCGGTCGCCGCGGTGGAACTTGCAGTCGCGCAGGTTCGGGATCTTGATCTCGATGCGGCGCGCCGCCTCGCGGGCCTCCCGCTTCACCGCGTTCAGTTCCTTGCGCAACTTCTCGTTCTGCACGATGCGCGCCTCGAGCTTCTTGGCCTCCTCGGGATGCCGGTGCAGCTGGTCCGCCACGGCCTCGCGCACCTCGTTGACGATCCACCCGCGGATGTCGGTGTTCCCCAGCTTGTTCTTGGTCTGCGACTCGAACACCGGCTCCTTGACCTTGACGGCGATCACGCCGAAGACGCCGTCCCGCACATCGACGCTGTCGTAGTTCTTGCGGAAGTATTCGTTGATCCCCTTGAGCAGGCCCTCGCGGAAGGCGCTCTGGTGCGTGCCGCCGTCGCTGGTGTACTGGCCGTTGACGAAGGAGCGGTAGGATTCGCCGTACGAGGGAATGTGGGTCATGGCGAACTCGAGGTACCGGGCACGGTAGTAGAGCGGCTCGTACACGGCGTTCTCGCCCACCTCGGCTGCCAGCAGATCCAGCAGGCCCTGTCTCGACTCGAACCGCTGCCGCCCGTTGAGCACCAGCCGCAGGCCGCTGTTCAGACAGGCATAGTCCCACAGACGCTTCTCGACGAACTCGAAGTTGTAGGCGTACTCGCCGAAGATCTCCGGATCCGGCACGAACTCGACCAGAGTCCCGTTCACGGCGTTCGGGGCGCTGCCGTTCTGCACCTGCGACTGCAGGACCCCTCGGGCGAACACGGCCTCGGCGTAGCGACCGTCGCGGTAGCTGACCGCGCGGAAGCTCGCCGACAGGGCGTTGACCGCCTTGGTGCCGACGCCGTTCAGGCCGACGCTGAACTGATACACGTCGTCGTTGTACTTCGCCCCGGTATTGATCACCGAGACGCACTCGACCAGCTTGCCGAGCGGGATGCCGCTGCCGTAGTCGCGGACGGAGACGCGACAGCCCTCGATGTCGATGTCCACCTGACGGCCGTGCCCGGTGATGAACTCGTCGACCGCGTTGTCGATCACCTCTTTCAGCAGAACGTAGATGCCGTCGTTGGGGTCGGCGCCGTTGCCCAACCTGCCGATGTACATGCCTGTCCGCAGGCGGATGTGCTCCAGCGAACTCAGCGTGCGGATCGAGCTCTCGTCGTAGACGCTGCTGCGCCCGTTCCGCGGCGAGCGGCTCGCTTTGCCGTTCCCGCCCGACCGATCCTCTTCGTTCATCGCCTACTCCGACACGATGGACAGCGTGCCCCGCGCGGCCCGGCGCAGCCCGCACCACCCCAGGCTGGTGTTCGCCCGCCTGGACGCCCGCGCCCGCCGATCGCCGGCGGTGGCAGCCTTCCCACCCGCACCATTCGGGTGCAATGCGACCGAGCGGAGCCCTGCGTGGCCATCTGGAGGGGAGATCCTGCCGCCTGGCTGACGGCGTGTCGCCCGGGAGGAGGGCTTGCCGTCTGGCCCGTGCAGCGCGCGTCCGCCGTCCGGCCTCGGGGGCCCGCCATCTCGACCGACAGCGGCCGCCCACCGAGACGCGGCGGGCTGGGCTCATTATAGTGCACTTCTGTACATCCGTCAAACGCCTCGCAGGGGCCTGGCGCCGGGGGCGCGAGCACCGCCGCGCCGGCGTTGCGCCGACGGCGGCCGCGCGTTTCCTTCTGGCGCGCACTGGTGCGCGGGCGGGCGCAGCCGTCGCTGGCAGCGCGGCTGGCGCCGGGCCGTCCGCCGGCCGGCGCTGCCGTGGCTGCGCCGCGAGCGTCAGAGGAGCCGCCATGAGCGAAGTCCGCGTTCGCATCGCCCCGTCCCCGACCGGGCCGCCGCACGTCGGCACCGCCTACACCGCGCTGTTCAACCTGGCGTTCGCGCGCCGGCACGGCGGGCGATTCGTCCTGCGCATCGAGGACACCGACCGCGCGCGTTCCCGTCCCGAGTACGAGGCTGGCCTCATGGCCGCCCTGCGCTGGCTGGGGCTGACCTGGGACGAGGGGCCCGACGTCGGCGGGCCGTGCGGACCCTACCGCCAGAGCGAGCGCCTGCCGCTGTACGCCGCCCACGCCCGCCGGCTGGTCGAGACGGGCCATGCCTACCACTGCTTCTGCCCCCCGGAGCGCCTGGCGGCCTTGCGCGCCGAGCAGCTGCGCCAGAAGCAGCGGCTCGGGTACGACGGCCGCTGCCGCGACCTGGCTCCCGGCGAGGTCCGCCGGCGGCTGGCTGCCGGCGAGCCGCACGTCATCCGCATGCGTCCGCCGCCGGCCGGCATCTGCGTGGTCCAGGATCTGCTCCGCGGCCCGGTGCGTTTCGACTACGGCCAGCTCGACGACCAGGTGCTGCTCAAGTCCGACGGCTTCCCGACCTATCATCTGGCCGTGGCCGTCGACGACCATCTGATGGGCATCACCCATGTGATCCGCGGCGAGGAGTGGCTGAACTCGACTCCCAAGCACCTGCTGCTTTACGAGTGGTTCGGCTGGCAGGCGCCCCAGCATGCCCACCTGCCGCTCCTGCTCAACCCGGACGGCTCCAAGATGTCCAAGCGGCGCAACCCGACTTCGGTGGACTACTACCGGCAGGCGGGGTATCTGGGGCCCGCCCTGCTGAACTACCTGGCCCTGATGGCCTACCCGCCCCTGCAGGGCGAAGAGGAGAAGTTCGCGTTCGCCGAGCTGTGCCGGGTGTTCGCGCTGGAGCGGGTGAACCTGGGGGGCTCCATCTTCGACCTGGCCAAGCTCGACTGGCTCAACGGCCGCTATATCCGCGAGGACCTGCGGCCGGAGGAGCTGCTGGGCTTGCTGCACGATTGGCTGCTCAACGACGGCTATCTGGCCCGGATGATCCCGTTCATGCAGCCACGCCTGGAAACCCTCGGCGACTTCGTGCCGAAGGTCGCCTTCCTCTTCGCGCGCCGGGTGCAGCCGGACGCCGCCGAGCTGGTGCCCAGCGGTCGCACGGCCGAGGCGACCATGGCCATGCTGCAGACGGCCCTCTGGGCAGTGGAGGGAGTGCTGCCCTGGAACCGCGACGGCGTGGAAGCCGCCGTGCGCGCCGTTGCCCAGCACTGGCAGTGGCCCATCCGCGAGGTGACCGTCCCGCTCACCGTGGCGGTCACCGGCGCGCGCGTGGGGCCGCCGCTGTTCGAGTCGATCGCCCTGTTGGGAGCGGACCGGACGCGCTGGCGGCTCCAGGAGGCCATCCGCCTCCTGGGCGGACTGCCGAAGAAGCAGGTTGCCCGGCTGGAACAGGAGTGGGGCGCGCGGCGCGCGCCGCGCGCGCAGGAAGCGGAGAACTGACCGTGCACTACGCCGTTCTGGGCGATACCGGCCTGCGCGTCAGCCGCGTCTGCGTCGGGACCGACATCAACCTGCCGCCCGCCGAGTTCGTCCCCATCCTGCAGCGGGCCGGGCAGCTGGGAATCAACTTCGTCGACACGGACTGCTCCTACTCCTACCCGCGCGCGGACGGGCAGTCCGGACGCTCGTGGGAAGCGGTGCGGGAGTGGCTGAGCGGGGTGGAGCGCCGGCGCACCGTCCTGGCGGCCAAGACCTACCAGGCCACTGCGGACGGGGCCTTTGCCCAGGCGGAGGAATCGCTGGAGGGCCTGGGCACGGACTATCTGGACGTGTTCATGCTGCACGGCCTGAACGACCTGGAGGAGTGGGAAAGATCCCGGCCGGCGCTGGCAGGCTGCCTGCGCGCCAAGGAGCAGGGCCTCGTGCGGCATGTGGGCATGTCCACGCACACGGTCACGCTGGCGCGCGAGGCCGTCCGGCACCCGGAGCTGGAGGTCCTGCTGGTCACCCTGAACGTCACCGGCAAGGTCATGAAACGGTCGGGCACGCCGGCCGAGATGCAGCAGGCCATGGCGGCGCTGTGCGCGGCGGGCCGCGGCGTGTACGTCATGAAGTCGCTGGCGCGGGGCCGCGTCTTCACCGACCAGGAACAGCTCGTCGCCGCCGGCTCGCCCAGCCCGCTCACCGCCGCCGAGGTGGAGCGGGCGCTCGGCTACGTCTTCGCCTGCCCGCATGCGCACGCGGTGACCATCGGCATGCGCAGCATCGCCGAACTGGAAGCGGACGTGGCGATCGCCGACCGGGTGGACGCCGAGAGCGGCCGCTGGCTCGCCGCACCGTAGGCCACCGGCCGCCCGGGGAGCGACCCGACCGCGGCCAGCCCGACGCGCCGCGATGCCCGCGCGCGCCGCAGCCGCTCGCTCTCAGTGCGGCTGCCGCGCCTGGATGCGGGCCCAGGCGTCGCGCAGCGTGACCGTCCGGTTGAGCACGAGCCGGGCGGGCGTGGTGTCCGGATCCACGCAGAAATAGCCCAGCCGCTCCAGCTGGTACTGCGTGCCGGGACGAGCGTCGCGCAGACCGGGCTCCACGGGGCAGGCCGGGAGCACGCGCAGGGACTCGGGGTTGAGGTAGCGCAGCCAGCCATCGTCGTCGGCCGCGGAGAGCGGCTCCTCCACCGTGAACAGGCGGTCGTACAGGCGCACCTCCGCCATGACGGCATGCGCGGCCGAGACCCAGTGCAGGGTGCTCTTGACCTTGCGGCCGTCCGGGGCGTCGCCGCCGCGCGTGGTCGGATCGTACGTGCACCGGAGTTCGACGATGCGGCCGGCGCCATCCCGGACGACCTCCCGGCAGGTGATGAAATAGGCGTAGCGCAGCCGCACCTCCCGGCCCGGCGCCAGCCGGAAGAACCCCTTGGGCGGCACCTCCGCGAAGTCGTCGCGCTCGATGAACAGCAGGCGCCCGAAGGGCACCCGCCGCGTCCCCGCCGCCGGATCCTCGGGGTTGTTGATCGCCTCCAGCTCCTCGGTGACTCCCTCGGGGTAGTTCACGAGGGTGACCAGCAGCGGGTCGAGCACGCCCATGACCCGCAGCGCCGTCTTGTTGAGCTCATCGCGGACGCAGCTCTCCAGCTTGGCCACGTCGATGTTGGTCTCGCGCTTGGCCACGCCCACCTCGGCCCAGAAGCGGCGAATGGCCGCGGGCGGATAGCCGCGCCGGCGCAGCCCGCACAGCGTCGGCAGCCGCGGGTCGTCCCAGCCGTTGACGTGGCCCTCTTCCACCAGCCGTCGCAGCCGCCGCTTCGAGGTCACCGTGTAGGTGATGTTGCCCCGGGCGAACTCGATCTGCCGCGACGGAAAGATGCCCAGCTTCTCGATGAACCACTCGTACAGAGGCCGGTGGATCTCGTAGGCCAGATCGCACAGCGAGTGCGTCACCCCCTCGATCGAGTCGCTCTGGCCGTGCGCCCAGTCGTACATGGGGTAGATGCACCACTTGTCGCCCGTGCGCTGGTGCGGCACGTGGCGGATGCGGTACATCACCGGATCGCGCAGGTTGAGATTGGGCGAGTTCATGTCTATCCGCGCCCGCAGCACCCGCGCCCCATCGGGAAACTCGCCGGCCCGCATGCGCCGGAAGAGGTCCAGGTTCTCTGCCGGCGAGCGGTTCCGCCAGGGACTCTCCTGGCCGGGCTCGGTGAGCGTCCCCCGCGTCTGCCGGATCTGTTCGGCCGACTGGTCGTCCACGTACGCCAGTCCCCGGCGGATCAGCGCCTCGGCCCACGCGTACAACTGCTCGAAGTAGTCCGATGCGTACAGCTCGCGCTCGCCCCAGTCGAACCCCAGCCAGCGGATGTCGGCCATCTGCGCCTCGACGAACTCCTGCTCCTCCTTGACCGGGTTGGTATCGTCGAAGCGCAGATTGCAGCGGCCGCCGAACTCCGCCGCGATGCCGAAGTCCAGACAGATGGCCTTGGCGTGCCCGATGTGGAGGTAGCCATTGGGCTCCGGCGGAAAGCGGGTGACCACCTGCCGGCAGCGCCCGCTCTGCAGATCGCGCGCGACCTCGGCGCGGATGAAGTCGAGGGGCGCCGCCCCGCCGGCGGACGCGCCGTCCGGCGAGCCGGCGGGCTGGAGTTCGTCTGCGTCTTCGTTCATGCGTCGCCTCGCTTGCAGGGGCAGTGGGCAGCGCGCAGCGCGCAGCGCTGGTCGCCGTGCTAATCTATGCGCGGCCCGCCCTGGGTTCCATGGGGCCGCTGCCGGCGCCGGCCGACCGCGCGCCACCTTGTGAACGCCACGGACGCGGCCTACATTCGCTGCGCCCCGGCAGCCGCGGCGCACCCACGCTGCGCCGGCCACCGCCGGGCGCCGCGTCGGGGCGTGCTCCCACTCCGTCGACATCCTTACAGGTCCCATGGTCCGCATCAACGAGCACTACCTGACACTGACCGCCGGCTATCTGTTCCCCGAGATCGCGCGCCGGGTAGCCGCCTTCACCCGCAGCCATCCCCAGGCGCAGGTGATCCGCCTCGGCATCGGCGACGTGGTCCGCGCCCTGCCGCGCCCGATCGTCGCGGCCATGAAGGCAGCAGCGGAGGAGATGGCGCACGACGACACCTTCCGCGGCTATCCTCCGGAGCAGGGCTACGATTTCCTCAGAGAGGCGATCGTCGCCGGCGACTTCGCGCCGCGCGGCGTGCGCCTCGCTCCGGACGAGGTGTTCGTCTCGGATGGTGCCAAGTGCGACTCGGGCAACATCCAGGAGATCTTCGGCCTCGACAACGTCGTCGCGCTGACGGATCCGGTCTACCCGGTGTACTGCGACAGCAACGTCATGGCCGGACGCACCGGCCCCAGCGACGCCACGGGACGCTACGAGGGGCTGGTGTACCTGCCGTGCACCGCCGAGAACGGCTTCGTCCCTCCCCTGCCGGAGCGCCATGTCGACCTGATCTACCTGTGCTCGCCGAACAACCCGACCGGGGTGGCGCTGCGCCGCGAGGACCTGCAGCGATGGGTCGAGTACGCGCACCGCGAACGCGCCGTCATCCTCTTCGACGCGGCGTACGAAGCCTACATCACCGACCCCGCCATCCCGCACTCGATCTACGAAATCGACGGCGCCCGCGCCGTGGCCATCGAGTTCCGCAGCTTCTCCAAGACGGCCGGTTTCACCGGTCTGCGCTGCGCCTACACGGTGGTGCCGCACGAGGTCACTGGCTGCAGTTCGCGGGGCGAAGTCGTCGAACTGCATCGCCTCTGGCTGCGCCGCCACGCGACCAAGTTCAACGGCGTGGCCTACCCGGTGCAGCGCGCTGCGGCGGCGGTCTACTCGCCCACAGGAGCGGCGGCCATCCGCCAGATCATCGCCTTCTACCTGGAGAATGCCCGTCTGCTGCGCGAGGGCCTGGGCGCCCAGGGGTTCGCGGTGTACGGCGGCATCCATGCCCCGTACCTGTGGCTGCGCACGCCGTCCGGCGAGGGCAGCTGGAGCTTCTTCGACCGGCTGCTGGCCGAGGCGCACGTGGTGGGTACGCCCGGGGCGGGCTTCGGCGCGGCCGGTGAGGGCTACCTGCGGCTGTCGGCGTTCAATCGGCGCGAGCAGATCGAGGCGGCGCTGGAGCGCATCGGACGTCTGTCGCGGTGAGGTCGTGCGCCATGGACAGACGGGCGAAGATCGTCTGCACCATCGGGCCAGCGACCGCCGCACCCGAGCGCCTGCACGAGCTGATCGCGGCTGGCATGGACGTGGCACGGCTGAACTTCTCCCACGGCACGCCAGCCGAGCACGCCCGCGTCCTCCAGGCCATCCGCGAGCTGGCCGCCGCCGCCGGACGGCCGGTCGCTGTCCTCCAGGACCTCCAGGGCCCCAAGATCCGCATCGGCGCGCTGCGGGACGGCCAGGTCGAGCTGGTGCCCGGGCGCACGCTCGTGCTGGCCGCTGCCGGCCGCGCGGCTGGCGACGCGTCGCGCGTGGCAGTGAGCTACGCCGGCCTTGCCGAGGACGTCCAGGTGGGCGACACCATCCTGCTGCAGGACGGCCTGCTGCGTCTGGAAGTGACGGAGGTCCGGGCGCAGGAAGTCGTCTGTACGGTGCGCGACGGCGGCGCCCTGCGGGAGCGGGCCGGGATGAACATCCCTGGGGCAGAGCTGCGCGTCCCCTCCCTGACCGACAAGGACCGCGACGACCTGGCCTTCGGTCTGGCGGCAGGCGTGGACATGGTGGCCCTGTCGTTCGTCCGCCGGGCCGACGACATGCACGTGCTCCGGCAGGCGGTGGCCGCGGCCGGCCCGGCGCGTCCCCTGCTGATCGCCAAGCTGGAGAAGCCCCAGGCGATCGCGGCGCTCGACAGCATCCTCGCGGCGGCGGACGGCGTCATGGTCGCGCGCGGCGACCTCGGGGTCGAAGTTTCGCCCGAGCGCGTCCCGTTCATGCAGAAGACGATCATCCGCAGCGCCGCCGCAGCCGGCGTGCCGGTCATCACGGCCACGCAGATGCTCGAATCGATGGTGGCCAGCCCGCGGCCCACCAGGGCGGAGGCCTCCGACGTCGCCAACGCCGTGTTCGACGGCACGGATGCTCTGATGCTGTCGGCAGAGACCTCCATCGGCGCCCATCCGCTGGCCGCGCTGGACATGATGGATCGCATCGTGCGCGAGGCCGAGCGCCACGTGACGCTCCAGCCGGAGCGCCGCCGCCGGGAGCCGGGCGCCGGGCCCGTGGGGATCGCCGACGCGATCGCCGACGCGGCCGGACGGGCGGCCATGGACCTGGGAGCAGCCGCCGTGGTCGCGTTCACGCGCTCGGGTTTCACCGCGCGCCAGGTCTCCCGGCACCGCACGGCGACGCGGCTGATCGCCTACACGCCCTCCCCAGCCGTGCTGCGCCAGCTGTCGCTCTACTGGGGCGTGACGCCGCGCCTGGCGCCGGTGCTGGCTGACCCGGACCGGCTGGTGGCCTGGGCCGAGCAGGACCTGCTCCAGGCCGGCCTCGTCCGGCCAGGCGATGTCCTCGTGTTCGTCGCGGGCGTGCCGGCCGGCCAGCCGGGCATCACCAACTCGGTGCGCGTGCACCGCGCCGGCCAGTCGTCCCCCGATCTCGCCTTCAGCGGATGTACTCGTTGAGCAGGTTCTCCAGCCGCTCCTCCTGGCCCGAGCGCAGCTCCGGCTCCCCGTGCTCGAGGACGTATGCCTCCATGTCGCGCAGCGTCGCCTTGCCGGCCATGATGCGCCGCCCGAGACCGCGGGAGTAGGTGCTGTACCGCTCCTTCAGAAACGCGTCCAGCACCCCGTCGGCGATGATCCGGTGCGCGATCTTCAGGCCGCGCGCGAACGCGTCCATGCCGCCGATGTGAGCATGGAACATGTCCTCCAGGGCGAACGAACCGCGCCGCAGCTTGGCGTCGAAGTTCACCCCGCCCTTGCCCAGACCGCCCTGGCGGAGGATCACCAGCATGGCCATCGTGGTGCCGTACAGGTCGGTGGGGAACTGGTCGGTGTCCCAGCCCAGCTGCG
>CAZPXM010000098.1:0-14437 GCA_964591015.1 uncultured Gemmatimonadaceae bacterium | reverse complement strand
CCGCCGGCCGGCGGAGTCCGCGGCGTTGGCCAGCAGCAGCGGCTCCATCGTGTGGGTCAGATGGTGCGCGTCGCCGTTGGCGATGAAGATGTCCAGGTCGCCGTCGTTGTCGAGATCGAGGAAGTCGCCATGCCAGCTCACGTACTGACCGCTCGCCTCGGCGACCCCGAGCGCCGCCGTGCGATCCTCGAACAGATCGGCGGCGACGCGCTCGTACAGGTTGTTGTACGACATGTCGGGCACCAGCAGGTCGTAGTCGCCGTCGTTGTCGTAGTCGCCCAGATCGCCGCCCATGGAGGAGCTGGCATCGCCGCCGGCGGAGAAGGCCACGCCCTGCTCCAGTGCCACGTCGACGAACGTGCCGTCGCGCTGGTTGATGTACAGGTAGTTCCCCATCGCGTCGTTGGCGACGAACACATCCACCCAGCCGTCCTCGTCCACGTCGGCGGCCATCAGGCCCATGGCTCGGCCCTCGGCCAGCACGCCGGCGGCGGCCGTCACGTCCCGGAAGGTGCCGTCCCCCTCGTTGCGGTAGAGCACGTCCGCCTGGCCCGGGTAGGCCAGCGGCCCGGGGAACAGCTCGGCGGCGTAGTAGAGGCGGTATTCGGGATCGAACTCGAGATAGTTGCCGACGTAGAGGTCCAGATCGCCGTCGTTGTCGTAGTCGAAGAACGCGGCGCCGATGCCCCAGCGGTCATCGCCGACCCCGGCGGCTGCCGTGCGGTCGACGAACGTGCCGTCGCCCTGGTTGTCCAGCAGCGTGTTGCGGCCGTAGTTGGTCACGTACAGGTCCACGTGGCCGTCGTTGTCGTAGTCGCCTGCCACGCACGCCATGCCGTAGCCTCGGTCGCCCGCCCTGGCGCTGGCCGTCACGTCGGCGAAGGTGCCGTCGCCCTGGTTGCGGAAGAGCTGGTTCGTCAGGCTGTCCAGCGCGCCAGGAACCGCGGGCGGGTCGTTGATGCCCTCGAGGTAGGCACCGTTCACGGCGTACAGGTCCATCCAGCCGTCGCCGTCGTAGTCGAAGAACAGGCAGCCCGAACCCGTGGCCTCGAGGATCGAGCTCATCTCCTCGTCGCCGAAGCTGTGCTCGAAATGGATGCCAGCCTCGCCGGTGACGTCGACCAGGCGGACGACGCCCGCCGGCGGCGGGTCCTGGTCTGCCCACGCCGGGCGCAGCAGCACGGCAGCCAGCACGATCAGGCGGAACGCGGTCCTCATCTGGCGCGTTCGAACTCGCTGGGAGCCCCGGCCGAGGGCAACCCAGAAACTGGTCGGCCGCGGCCCGCACGGAAGGGATACCCGGGCACGGTCGGACCGCGGCCTGAGGTCAGTGGTCCTCACCCAAAGAGGATCGAGATCAAGGATACTTACGGGGTGTGCCCGCGACCAATAGATGGATCGTTGATTTGTGCCTCAAGAAACGTTGAGGCGCGCGGGCACCGTCACGCGTCCAGCGAGGTCAGTCCCTCGCGCAGCGCGTACTTCGTCAGCTCGGGAAGGCTGCGGATGCCCAGCTTCTCCATGACGTGGTGGCGATGGGTGCCCACCGTGCTCACGCTGACGTGGAGCCGTGCCGCGATCTGC
This sequence comes from uncultured Gemmatimonadaceae bacterium, assembly GCA_964591015.1. Taxonomy (GTDB): domain Bacteria; phylum Latescibacterota; class UBA2968; order UBA8231; family UBA8231; genus SLHA01. The sequence goes on along the minus strand of CAZPXM010000098.1, from coordinate 12,853 downwards.
TCCGGGCTGAGCCCTTCCACCAGCAGCAGCAGCACTTCCCGCTCGCGGGCTGTCAGCGCCTCGGACCCCGGCCGCAGTTCGCCGGGCACGTGCCGCACGTAGTCCTCCAGCACCAGGTGGGCGATCCTCGGGCTGATGTAGGTCTGCCCGGCGACGACGGCGCGAATGGCCTGGGTCAGCTCGCCGAACGCGCTCTTCTTCAGCAGGTAGGCCGAGGCGCCGGCGCCGAACATCCCGGCCACGAACCGCTTGTCGGAGTGCATGGACAGGGCGACGATCTTCACCTCCGGAAGGGACGCGCGAACCCTGCGGGTGGCCTCGATGCCGTTCAGTCCCGGCATGGCGACATCCATGACCACGACGTCGGGCCGGTGCTGCTGCGCCAGCTCGGTCACGCTCAGGCCGCTGTCCGCCTCCGCCACGACCTCCATGCCCTCTTCCTGCTCGATGAGCACACGCAGGCCGTCGCGCATCATCTGGTGATCGTCGGCGATGAGAATGCGCACGCTCATGGCATCCCTCCCGGGCCCGTCGCCGGCATGCGCAGGGGCGCCGTCAGATGGACCGTCGCGCCCTGGCCCGGCCTCGAGCTGATCTCTAGGGCGCCGCCCACGGACTGCAGGCGCTCCCGGACGCTGAACAGGCCGAACGCCTGGTGCGGGCCGGCGGCCAGGGATGCGCCCGGGTCGAAGCCGACGCCGTCATCGGCCACCAGGACGTGCGCGCGGTCCTGCTCCGTCCAGATGCGCACGCGCGCGTGCCGGGCACGCGCGTGCTTGACGACGTTGAGCAGCAGCTCGCGGACGCTGCGGAACAGCAGCGTCTTGACATCCTCGTCCAGACTCAGCTCGCCGTCGCCGGCAGCCACCGCGATGGGCAGGTCGTGCTGCGCTGCCAGGGTCTCGGCCAGCCACCTCACACCGGCCTCCAGGCCCAGCTCGAGCACGGGAGGACTCAGCGCGAACATCAGGGTGCGCACGTCCTCGTCCATGCGGTCCACCAGTGCGGAGATCTCGTCCAGCCGCTGCCGGTTCGGCGCCCCGGCCGTCGCCGCCAGAGCGTCGATCTTCAGCTGCGCGACGGCCAGCGTCTGGCTGATGTGGTCGTGCAGATCCGCGGCGATCTGCCGCCGCTCGCGCTCCTCCGTCACGGCCAGTTCCGCGGCCAGGCGGCGCAGTTGCTCCTGGTAGCGGCGCAGCCGCGCCTCGATCTGCCGCCGCTCGTCGATCTCCCGCTGGAGCTCGGCATTCGCCTGCGCCAGATCGGCGGTGCGCTCGGCCACGCGGCGCTCCAGCCGGCGGATGAACGGGTTCGTCAGGCGCAGGAACAGCCCCGCCCCCAACCCGACGAGGATCACGGCCACCGCGGCGGCCACCTTGCCGGCGCGCACGAAAGGCGCGCGGATCTCTGCCAGATCGATCTGGGCGACGATGCCCAGGCTCAGAGCCGGCACGAAGTCGTACGCCGCCAGCACCGTCTCGCCGCGGTAGTCGGGGCCGATCAGCGTGCCGGACTGGCCAGCCAGGGCCCGGCGCATGGGCTCGACGCGCTCCCATGACAGCGGCACCGGGGTGGGATGCTCCAGCTCGTACGCGCGGTGGCGCAGCAGGAACACGGCGCGATCGCCGTCCCGCCGCGCCAGGGTGAACTCGCCGGTGGCGCCGAATCTGGTCTGGCCGAGAGTGGCCGCGAAGACCCCGCTGGGGAGCTGGCCGGCGGCGCAGTCCATGCCGATTCGGGCCAGCGCCTCCAGCAGCGTCACCTGGCTGCTGACGACAGCGGCCAGACTGTTGCGCCGGTCGGCCAGTGCCTGCTGGTAGAGCACGCGCAGCGAGACGCCGGCGACGCCGGCTGCCAGCAGGAGCATGAGGAACGCCAGGAGAAGAGTCCTCAGTCTCGTCGCCAACCTGATCCCACCGCGGCCCCCGGACTCGGCGCGGCCGGCCCGCGCGCCGGGCGCGACCGCGCCAGTCGCGCGCCGTCGGCCCCGGACTGCCGAGGGCCTCCCGTCGCGGTGCGGCTCCGCCCCCCGTCGCGAGCCGCGGCCGTAAGGTAAGCCCCCGCTCCGCGCGCCTCAAGTCGCGGCAGAACAGCAGGCGGGCCAGCGCCCCGCCCCGGCACGTGCGCGCCGGACCGCCTCGCCAGCCGCCGGACATGCGCAACGGCCGCCATGCGTTAGATTAGTGCTCGCGTTCTTCCTCCTTCTCTGCGCAGGAACACCTCCCCATGGGCACCGATCGAGAAGACATCCAGATCCTCACGCCGGTCTTCAAGGAGAAGACCCTGGCGGCCACCCGCGCCCGCGCCCGCGCCACCCGCAAGCTGGAGGCGCTGTTCCAGCCCCAGGCGGTGGCCGTCATCGGCGCCAGCGCCCGCCCGGACAGCGTCGGCCACGCCGTCTTCCGCAACCTCCTGCTCACCGGCTACACCGGCACCGTCTACCCCGTGAACCCCAGCCGGCGCAGCGTGATGGGCGTCCGCGCCTACCCCACCGTCCTGGACATCGACGGCGAGGTGGACATGGCGGTCATCATCATCCCCGCCGCCCACGTGCCCGAGGCGCTGGAGCAGTGCGCGCGCAAGGGCGTGGAGAGCACCATCGTGATCTCGGCGGGGTTCAAGGAGACCGGGGCTGCGGGCCGGGAGCTGGAGCAGCGCGTCCGCGATCAGGTGCGCGCCGCCGGCATCGCGCTGCTGGGCCCGAACTGCCTGGGGCTGATCAACACCGACCCGGCCGTGCGCCTGAACGCCAGTTTCGCGCGCGCCATGGCGCAGCCCGGCAACATCGCCTTCATGTCGCAGTCGGGCGCCCTGTGCACCTCCATCCTCGACTATGCCGCCCAGCACAACATCGGCTTCTCCAAGTTCATCAGCTTCGGCAACAAGGCCGACATCGACGAGAACGACCTGCTGCGCTACCTGGGCAGCGATCCGCAGACCCAGGTCATCCTGATGTATGTCGAGGACCTCAGCCATGGCCTGGATTTCATTCACATCGCCCGCGACATCACCAGCGAACAGGCGCAGGCCAAGCCGATCCTGGCACTGAAGAGCGGGCGCACGGCCGAGGGGGCCCGCGCCGCCGCCTCGCACACCGGCTCGATGGCGGGAACCGACGAGGTGTACGACGCCGTCATGGCGCAGGCGGGCGTGCTGCGCGTGGACACCGTGCAGGAGCTGTTCGACTACGCCATGGCGTTCGCCAACCAGCCGATGCCCGCCGCCGACCGCATCGCGATCGTGACCAACGCCGGCGGCCCCGGCATCATGGCCACCGACGCCTGCGTCCGGCAGGGTCTCCGCCTGGCGGAGCTGTCCGCCGCCACGCGCGCGGCGCTCCAGCAGGCGCTGCCGGCAGAAGCCAGCACGAAGAACCCCGTCGACGTGCTGGGAGACGCGCGCCACGAGCGCTACAAGGCCGCCCTGGAGGCCGTCCTGGACGACCCGCAGACCGACGGCCTGATCGTCATCCTGACGCCCCAGAACATGACCGACGTCGAGGCCATCGCCGAGGGGATCGCCACGCTCAACATGCACAGCGCCAAGCCCATCCTGACCTCCTTCATGGGCGGCAGCGACGTGGCGCCCGGAGTGGCCATCCTGCGCCGCCACGGCGTGCCTCACTACCCCTTCCCGGAAGCAGCCGCGCGGGTGCTCAAGGCCATGCACACCTACCGCCAGTGGGTCGGCCGCGAGCGCACCGAGGAGCGGATCTTCGCCGTCGACCGCGCCAGCGTGCAGAAGATCTTCGCGCGGGCGCGCTCGGAGCGGCGTGTCAGCCTGCCCGAGTACGAGGCCCTGCAGGTCCTCCGGGCATACGGGTTCCCGGTGCTGCGCTCGGGCCTGGCCGCCAGCGCCAGGGAACTGCCCGCCGTGTGCGCCGAGGTCGGCTTCCCGCTGGTGATGAAGATCGCCTCGCCGGACATCCTGCATAAGACCGAGATGGGCGGCGTCGAGGTAGGCGTGCCGGACTTGGCCGCCGCCGAGCAGGTCTACGCGCGCATGATGGCCACGGCCACGGAGCGCTATCCGGAAGCCCGCCTGTGGGGGGTGACCATCCAGGAGCTGGCCGCCAAGGGCCGGGAGGTCATCCTCGGCAGTACCCGGGATCCCAAGTTCGGCCCGATCGTCATGTTCGGACTGGGAGGCATCTACACCGAGGCGCTGAAGGACGTGACGTTCCGTCTGGCCCCCTTGCGCCAGCTCAGCGCCCGGCACATGCTGGAGCAGATCCGCGGCCGCAAGATCCTGGAGGGCACCCGCGGCGAGGCACCCGTCGATCTGGCCGCGGTGCAGGAGTGCCTCGAGCGCCTCTCGCAACTGGTGATCGAGTTCCCGGTGATCGAGGAGCTGGACATCAACCCGCTGATCGCCTACCCGCAGGGCGCGTCGGTGGCCGATGCCCGCATCATATTGCAGCGCTGAAGAGGGAATGGCCCATGCGGTTCAACCCGGAGTGGCCCCGGCAGTACCGGGAGAAGATGACCACGGTGACGGCTGCCGTGGCGCAGATCAGGCGCGGCCAGCGCGTCTTCATCGGCTCGGGGGCCGCCGAGCCGCAGGCTCTGGTCGCCGCCCTCGTCGGGCGCAGCGACCACCTGGCGGACAACCAGCTCATCCACATCCGCTCCCTCGGCGTCACGCCGCCCTACACCGAGTCCCGTCTCTCCGACAGACTGCGCTACAGCACCTTCTTCATCGGCGATAGCGTGCGCGCCGCGGTCGCCGAAGGCCGGGCCGACTACACGCCGATCTTCCTCTCCGAGGTGCCGGCGCTCTTCCGCAGCGGCAAGGCGCCCGTCGACGTGGCCCTCATCCAGGTGACGCCCCCCGACGAACATGGCTTCTGTTCGCTGGGCGTCTCCGTCGACATCGTCAAGGCAGCCGCCGAGTGCGCCAAGCTGCTCATCGCCGAGGTGAACCCCCGCATGCCGCGCACGCTCGGCGATTCCTTCCTCCACATCGACCAGATCCACCAGCTGGTGGAGAACGAGGCCCCCATCTTCGAGTTCTCGCACCAGCCGGCCGACGACGTGGCGCGGCGCATCGGGCGGCACATCGCCGAGCTGGTGGAGGACGGCGCCACGCTGCAGATGGGCATCGGCACCATCCCCGACTCCGTCCTGGGCGAACTGCGCGACCACAAGGACCTGGGCGTCCACACGGAGATGCTGTCGGACGGCATCATCGACCTCATCGAGCGGGGCGTGGTCAACGGCCTGCGCAAGACCATCCACCGCGGCAAGGTCGTCACCAGCTTCGCGCTGGGCAGCCAGCGCCTCTACGACTTCATCGACGACAACCCCCTGTTCGAGTTCTACCCCGAGGAGTACGTCAACGACCCGTTCGTCATCGGCCGCAACGCCCGCATGGTGGCCATCAACGCCGCCCTGGAGATCGATCTGACCGGGCAGGTGTGTTCGGACTCCCTGGGCGCCTATTTCTACAGCGGCATCGGCGGGCAGGTCGACTTCATCCGCGGCGCGGCGCGCTCCGTCGGGGGCAAGCCCATCATCGCGCTGCCGTCGACGGCCGTGGTGGACGGCCAGCGCGTGTCGCGCATCGTCTCCATGCTGAAGCTGGGAGCCGGCGTGGTCACCTCGCGGGGGGACGTGCACTATGTCGTCACGGAGTTCGGCGCCGTCGATCTGCACGGCAAGAGCATCCGGGAGCGTGCCCTCGGCCTCATCCACATCGCCCACCCGGACTTCCGCGATGCGCTCATGCAGGCCGCGCGCGAGCGGCATCTGGTGTACCCGGACCAGGTGGTGGTGACGGCGGTCGGGCTCGAGGAGATCGAGCAGCTGGAGTCGGTCTTCGTGGCCGCCAACGGCGAGGAGGTGCGCTTGCGGCCGATCGAGCCCACCGACGAACCGCTCATCCAGGAGCTGTTCTACCACTGCTCCGAACGCACCATCTACCTGCGCTTCTTCGCCTACCTCAAGGCCATGCCGCACAGCCGCGCCCAGCAACTGGTGGCCGTCGATTACGACAACACCCTCGCCCTGGTCGCCACCGTCAAGGAGGGCGAGCGCGACGTGATCATCGCCGTCGGTCGCTACAGCCGGGACGCGGCCACCAACTACGCCGACTGCGCCTTCATCGTGCGCGACGACTGGCAGGACAAGGGCGTGGGCCGCTACCTGATCGAGCGCCTCATCGAGGTGGCGCGGGGGCGCGGCATCGTGGGATTCACGGCGGACGTGCTCGTGGAGAACACCCGCATGATGCACGTCTTCCATCTGTGTGCCCCCGGCCCCATCCAGAGCCGCATCGAGGATGGCTCGTACCACATCTCGTTCCCACTCAGCCCGCCCCGCGAAGACACCGCGGCGGTTGCGGCCGGGCGCAGTGCGGACGCCGGACACCGCGCCGCCGGCGGCTGACGCCGCTGGCCAGCCCATCCACGGAGGTGCGTGATGCCCCATCTCGCTGCCGACTCTCGCTATGGCAGCATGGTCTACCGCCGCTGCGGCCGCAGCGGCCTGCGGCTGCCGGCCCTCTCGCTGGGGCTGTGGCACAACTTCGGTGACGTGGACTCCCTGCAGCGCAGCCGCGCCCTGCTCTGTCGCGCCTTCGACCTGGGCATCACGCACTTCGACCTGGCGAACAACTACGGGCCGCCGCCGGGCGCTGCGGAGCGGACGTTGGGGCAGATCCTGCGCACCGATCTGCGCCCCTATCGCGACGAGCTGATCGTCTCGACCAAGGCCGGCTACTACATGTGGCCCGGTCCGTACGGCGACCACGGATCGCGCAAGTACCTGCTGGCGAGCCTGGACCAGAGCCTCCGGCGGACCGGCCTGGAGTACGTGGACATCTTCTACCACCACCGCCCGGATGCCGAGACGCCGCTGGAGGAGACCATGGGCGCCCTGCACCAGGCCGTCCGGGCCGGCAAGGCGCTGTACGTGGGCATATCGAACTACGACCCCGAACAGACGCGGCGGGCGGCTGCCCTCCTGCGCGACCTGGGCTCGCCGTGCCTGATCCACCAGCCATCCTACAGCCTGCTCAACCGCACCGTGGAGCGCGGCCTGCTCAGCGTTCTGCAGGAGCAGGGCATCGGCGGCATCGCCTTCTGTCCGTTGGCGCAGGGCCTGCTGACCAGTCGCTACCTGCACGGCATACCCGCGGATTCGCGGGCGGCCAAGGCGCACGGCTTTCTGCGTCCGGAGGCCATCACCGAGGAGAAGCTTCAGATCGTCCGCAGGCTGCACGGGCTCGCCGAGCAGCGCGGTCAGACGCTGGCCCAGATGGCCCTGGCATGGGTGCTCCGCAACGACACGATCGCGTCGGCTCTCATCGGGGCCAGTCGGGTGGAGCAGCTCGAAGAGAACGTCAAGGCAGTCGGCAACACGGCCTTCGCGCGCGAGGAGCTGAGCGCGATCGACCAGATCGTGGGCGTGTAGCGCCCCGCGCGCGATCGGCCGGCGCGCGGTGGCCGTGGAGCCCCGGACCGGGCGTCTGGGGGCGGTGGGCGCGGCCTCCCCTGCCTGCCAGCCGCTGGCGGACCGCGTTGGGCACGGGGACCTGGCACCGTGGCGATGGGCCGCGCGCAGTGGCGGCCGGCAGCGGCGGGCAGCGGCCGGCTGCCGCCCGCGCCGGCTCTGGCTGCGTTGGAGGCCAGGCATGTCCGTTCCGTCAGCCACCCCGCCTTCGGCCCCGCTGCCCGCCACGGCACTGGCCGCGGTCATGACGGACTTGGCGCCCGCTGGAGCTGCGCCGCTATCCCGTGCCCGCTCCCGGGCCGGGAGAGGTGCTGGTCCGGATCGCTTGCTGCACCATCTGCAAGTCCGATCTGCACACCTGGAGCGGGCGCCGGCCGGCGCCGCTGCCGATCATCCTCGGACACGAGATCGTCGGCCGCATCGCCGCTCTCGGCGAGGGGGTCACCCACGACATGGGCGACCGTCCGCTCCACGCGGGCGACCGCATCACCTGGACCATCGCCAGCAGTTGCGGCCGGTGCTACTACTGCACGGCCGGCCTGCCCGCGAAGTGCCGCAGCCTGGGCAAGTACGGGCACGACGCCTGCGACCGCCCGCCCCACCTGCGCGCCGGCTTCGCCGAGTTCTGTCTGATTGCCCCCGGAACCGGCATCGTGCGCCTCCCCGACGATGTGCCCGACGAGGTGGCGGCGCCCGCCAACTGCGCGCTGGCCACGGCGATGGCCGGCTGGGAGGCAGCCGGTCTCCAGCGGCTGGAGAACGTCCTCGTGCAGGGCGCCGGAGGGCTGGGCTGCTATGCCGCGGCCATCGCCGCCCAGGCCGGCTGCCGGCGCGTCATCGTCAGCGATCCCGACCCGGGCCGCCTGACGCGCGTGCGCCGTTTCGGAGCCACCGACACGCTCCTCGCGCGTCCCGAGGCTCCAGGGCACCTGGCGACCGCGGTCCGGGAGCTTGACCGGCGGCCGCGGCGCCGACGGCGCGCTGGAGGCCGCGGGGGTGCCGGCAGCCATCCCGCAGGGCCTGGCAGCACTGCGCCGGGGCGGGCGCTACGTCGAGCTCGGCTGCTCGTTTCCGGCAGCTCACTTCACGCTGGACGCGTCGCTGCTGCTCTGGAACGCGCTGACGCTGCGCGGCGTGCACAACTACGCGCCGCGTCACCTGCAGCAGGCCGTGGACTTCCTGCAGGCGGCCGCCGCGACCTTCCCGTTCGCCGCGCTGGTGACCCATCGGTTCCCGCTGGCGGCCATCGATGCTGCCCTCGCCTGCGCGCAGTCGGGCGACGCCCTGCGCGTGGCCGTGATCCCCTGAGGCCGCCCCCCGCCGCGCGCGGCGCGCTGCCGGCCGCGGCGCCAGCAGCAGGCAGCGGCCCCGCGCGCCGCATCACTGCGGGAAGTGCGCCCAGAATCGCCGGCGGCCCGCCGGGCTGACGCGCTGCCCCAGGTCCGTGCGACTGCAGCCGCCGGCCAGCAGTTCCTCGACCTCTTCGCCGGCGCGCCGGAAGGCCAGGATCTTGCTGCGGCCCGCCGCGTTGGAGAGCGTGGCCTCGACATACGTGAACACCATGCTGGCGCCGTCGGCCGCCGCCTGGAAGACGAAGTCCCGCACGGCCTGCTCGTCCATCGTCGCGTAGTGGAAGCTGCCCAGGCGCCAGCCGAAGGGCACCCGGATCGCGTCGCGCAGCAGCGGCGGACTGAGACGGTGCGAGATGGAGGGATCGAAGAAGCTCAGGCCGATCTCCTCCAGATAGCGCAGCTGCGGTGCCCGCAGGTCCTCCACGTGGGCATGCCGCGTGCCGGTCGTGATCCCTTCGTACAGCATCTCCCAGTAGGGCATGACGAAGTCCGGGAACATGGCCGCAGGCACGAAGCTGGCCAGGTCGTCCGCCATGCCGCCGCCGGCGGGGTTGGGGAAGGGGTCGCCCGTCACCGAGGCGCACCAGCGCCGGTAGTCGATGATGCTGGCGGTCACCAGCCGCAGGTACTCCCGCGTCTTCTCGGGGAAATCGAACAGGTCGGTGAAGAAGCCCTCGCCGCGCAGCTCGTACGCGGTGGTGAGCGGCCCCTCCGCACCGAACCCGAAGCCCACCCGCTCGTCCGGGAATTCCCGCTGCATCTGCCGCAGGAAGTCCAGGTAGAAGGGCGCCATGCCGGCACTGGCCCAGTCCACCGGCTCCTGGAGGCGTTCGATGGCCTCGTCCAGCGAGGCGAAGGGATGGGTGTGACCGACCTCGCCGTCTTCGGGAAAGAGGAGCCGCGCGCCCAGGCAGTTGGCGTGCCCGTAGCTGACCGGCGGCGTGGCGGGGGCCAGGGGCGGGAGCCAGTCGCCGAAGAGCTCGTACATCAACGGGCGGCCCTCGCGGTAGACCCGGATGCAGGCCGCCGGAATCAGGTTGAACGCGCGCATGGGCACCCGGAGCAGCGCCTGTGGCGACTGGTAGGTGCCGGCAACCTGCCACCGGTAGCCGGCCGCCGCGCGCGCGGTATCGTAGTCGGGACGGACGTAGGCCATGGGTCCTCAGCTCTCCAGCAGCAGACACGCCGCGACCGCGGCGGTCCAGTGGTAGTCGCGGATGGAGTCCACCTTGCGGCGCAGGTCGTACTGCCCGGCGCAGGGCCCTTTCCGCGCGCACGCCTGGGGGGGCACCTCGTCCCGCGCGTCGAAGAACTCGAAGAGCACGCCGCTGGCCTCGAAGTGTCTGGCCACGTGCTCCAGAGTCAGGGCCGCGAGGCGGTCAGCGACCGTTCGCTGTCCCTGGCGCCGCAGGCCCAGGATCACCGCGTAGTTCAGGTTGGCCCAGGTCGGACCCCGCCACATGTCCGTCGAGAACGCGGGGTCGTCGAGAGAGACGCTGGGCACCGGAAACGGGGCGGCGAAGGTCGCCGGGTTATCGAGTTGCCGCACGAGAGCGGCGACGTGGTCCGCGGGCACGCCGGGCAGCAGCAGCGGCAGAAAACCCGAGACCGCCTTGACCCCGGTGGGCCTGCCCTCCAGGTCGCAGTCGTAGTAGAACCCGTCGCGCCACAGCGTGCCGAACAGCCGCCGCCGGCTTGCCTCGGCGCGCTGGCGCCAGCGGGCTGCCGTGGCCGCCGCGCCGAGCACCGCGGCGATCGCGGCCACGCATTCCATGTCCTGGGCCTGAAACGAGGAGAAGTCCACCGCATCCAGGGCCTCGCCGCGGTCGAAGCGGGGCGAGTTGTCCATCCCGGACTCGCCGGAACGACAGCGCGGATCGCCCTGCACGTGCCATTCGAGCAGGCCGTTGCCGTTGCGGTCGCGATGCTCGAGGTTCCAGTCCAGGTACGCCTCGAGCCGGGGCAACGCCCACCGCAGCGCGTCGCGGTCGCCGGTCCGCTGGTAGTTCTCCCACACGCCCCAGGCCAGCAGGGGTGGCTGCGTGATGGCGCTGCAGGGCTCGTGGGCCGGCATCATGTGGGGCACCATGCCGTCCGCACGCTGCCGGTCGAGCACGGCCGCCAGGAACGACCAGGCGGCCGCCGGGTCCACCAGGTTCATCGCGAGGCTGTGGAATACCGAGTCCCACAGCCACATGTGCCGGTGCGGAACTCGGTCGGGCGTCGACCAGAGCCGCCGGTTGGCGCCCTCCGGGGCCAGCGCGTTCACCTTCATGACGCCGAGGCACTTGCGCAGGAACCGGTCGCGGCGGGGATCGGCCAGGTGGGCCACGCGCTCGCGCCACGCCAGGCGAGCGTCCGTCTCGGCCTGCAGGTCGGCTCCCAGCCCCCCTTGGGCTCGCGCGCGAGCCTCGGCGACCGAATGGCCGTAGGACAGCGCCCAGCGCTCGCCGGGGCGGACCAGCGCCAGCGCAGCGCGCCCCCCGTCCGCATCGACGACCGCCTCGGCAGCCGCTGGCAGGCGGCGGCCGTTCAGGCCCTCCAGCGCGACCTCGAGCGATACAGGGCCGGCACCGGCCAGCGTGTGCCATGCTGTCCAGACCAGCCTGCAGGCCTCCGCGCCGACGCGGCCGAGCGCGACGTCGCTCGTGAGGAGCACGATCTCGATATCGCCGTCGGATGGCCGGACCCGCAGCCGCCACTGGCATGGCGTGTGAAAGAGCAGGTCCAGCGGCCTGGCCCCGAGCGTCGCGACGAAGCCCGACGCCACGTCCGTGGGCCCGTCCACGCCGGAAAAGGCGAACAGCGCCCCTTCGCCCCACACGTCAGCGATGGCTCGGCCCTGGCCTGTGTCCACTGCCTGGCTCCCTACCCGGCAACCGGCGGCGGCGCGAGTCCAGCAGCGCCGCCGCTCGCCACCACCCGGTGCGCCGGCCGGCGCGGCCGCTGCGACCGCCGCGCAGGAGCTGCGCCGAGCGCCGTCGCCGCACGAATCTGGGCCGACCTCGAACGGTGGTCAACCCGGAGCCGACGCTGTCCGACGGCTGGCGCCGCCGCAGCCGAGTCCGGGGCGCGGGCGCGGGCGGCCGCAGGACGATCCGCTACTTGACCGAGCCCCCGCCAGCTCCGATCCTGTCGGCCACGTGCCGCTGCACCGGCCCGGCCACCCGGCCGGGACTGCGGCGGCGCCTCGCGGAGCAGCCGAGAGAGGGGAACATGCCCATCGCCGCAGCCGATCGCGCGGTCCTCAGGCAGCTCGGCGAGCGCATTGCCGAGATCGCCGCGCTCCCGGCGCAGCAGGCCTCGATCCGGCGCTGGAAGGCCCTGAATGCGCGCCGCCCCGAGCGACCCATGGTCATGATCGACCAGGTCTGCTGGCACGAGATGCCGATCGCCGACGAGCTGGCGCCGCGCGTCGCGGAGCCGTTCTGGCGCGGCGTGGAGATCGGCATGCGCCGCCTGCTGTATCAGTGGGAGCACATGCGCGTCGACATGGTGGTCGAGCCATGGCTGGAGATCCCGCGCGCCATCCGCAACACCGGCTTCGGGATGCGCATCGACGAGGAACGTGCCGTGCTGGATCCGGCCAACGGGGTGGTCGGCCACCGCTACCACGACACGATCAGCACGGACGCGGACATCGACCGGATCCAGACGCCCCGCATCAGCGTGGATCGCGACGCCGACGCGCGCCGGGCCGAGGAAGCCCGCGCCCTCTTCGCAGGCATCCTCGAGACCCGCATGCAGGGAGCCCAGCCCTCGTTCGCCCCGTGGGACCTGCTGGCCATGTGGCGCGGTCCCGAGGCCATCCTGTACGATCTGGCGGACCGCCCCCAGTTCCTGCACCGGATCATGGGGCGGCTCACGGCTGCCATGCTCGCCATGCTCGACCAGCTGGAGGAGCAGGGCGCCCTGGGCTACGGTCACCGGACCATCCACTGCAGCGGCGCCCACACGGACGAACTGCCGGCTCCGGGTTTCGACGCGGCGCGGCCGCGCCCTGCCGATCTGTGGACCTGCGGCATGGCGCAGATCTTCTCCACGGTGTCG
>CAZPXM010000097.1:0-14451 GCA_964591015.1 uncultured Gemmatimonadaceae bacterium | reverse complement strand
GTCTGGATGTCGGTGGCGAGCGCCTGCATCCCGTAGATCTCCGCCGCGCGCGGCGACGCGATCGCGGCCTCTTCCCGCCTGCCGCGCGCGCGGACCATCTTCACCGCGCCGGCGGTGTCGTAGGTGGCGATGACGTCCTGCGGATCGATCCAGACCAGGCGCGCGAGGAAGCGGCGGCACTGGGCCAGGGCCTGTTCGTGCGAGTATACGCGGCGGATCTCCTGGAGGGGGACGTTGGGGTGGCCGATGAGGCAGTGGCGCACGCGATAGTACAGCTCGCCCACGACCAGGTACCGGCTGCGCTCGAGCAGCTCCCAGACCTGGTGCACCGCGCCACCCAGCGAGTTCTCCACGGGCACCAGGGCGAAGTCCGCCATCCGGGCGGCAACGACGTTGAACAGGTCGGCGAACGTCCTGCAGGGCAGCAGCTCGAGCCTCGTGCCCGCGAAGAACGTCTCGGCTGCCAGGGCGCTGTTGCAGCCCGGCTCGCCCTGTACCGCCACGCTGACGTCGGCAGTTTCCACCCGAAGACCTCCACGAACGAGGCGGCGCCAGGGGCGCGCACACCCCTGCACCGGACGTCTCTCCGAACGGGCGCGTCCGGTTGACACGCCTCTAGGCCCTGGCTATTTTCCTGCACCGTCGTGCCCCAGAGCAGTGCCGAGGCGACGTAGCCAAGTGGTAAGGCAGGGGCCTGCAAAGCCCTCATTCCCCGGTTCGAGTCCGGGCGTCGCCTCCATTTCTTTTGCCCGGCCTGCTCCCGGCCGCTGGCCTGCTCCCGGCCGGCAGGATCGGTGCCGAGGTGGCGAAACGGGTAGACGCGGGGGACTTAAAATCCCCTGGCCGTGAGCGGCCGTGCCGGTCCGAATCCGGCCCTCGGCACCAGACTGCGCGGCTCACCGCTGCGCGGGCACTCTGACCAATGGCACATAGCGACCGCAGGCGGGCCAGTCGACGCGTGGCTGCATCGATGCCGGCAGTTGCGGACTGCAGCTCCAGCAGGGGCCCCGCGCCTGCAGCCGAGTCAACCTCGCGCACGAAGCACAGAGGCGGCCACTGGGACCCGGACCGTACGCGGCCACTGCGGGGCTCTGCTGGCCGCTGTCGCTGGCCTTGCCGGCGGGAGGCTCGGCAGCCGCGCCAGGTTCCGTCCGTGCCGCGGCGGCGAAGAGGTCGAGCGTCTCGGCTCTTGGTCGGCGGGGTTTGGCCATCGGTCACCCGGACGGATAACGAGCGATGCGGCGGCCAGCGCCGCCGATCAGCGCGGGCGTTGCCAGGCATGGCCGGCCGGCACTGCCGGACGAGCGCCGGCCATCCCCGCGCGACCCCCCGGCAGTCGCGAGCCGGGTGCTCCGAACGTCCGCTCCCATAAGGCACGCGTAGCGCACCGTGCCGTCAAGGAGTCCGCTGGCCAGGGCGCCCGCGCCCGCTGCGCGTTCCACCTGGGGAAGCGCGGGCGCCTCCGGGGCGAGATCGAGGCGGCCGGCGAGCACGGGCACGGCGATGACCGGCGCGCCGAGGCTTTTCTGGGCAGCCAGGCTGCAGGTCGAGCGTCGGGCGCCTCGCCTTTGACAGCGTCACACCTCGCCTCTATGTTTCGGCCGTCAACGGACGGTCGCGTGCGGTGGCGGCCGAGGGACTCCGCAGCCGCTCGACGCGATGCACCAGGCTCAGGGGCGAGTACCTGTGGTCCAGGAGGAATCAGCATGACGAAGGCCGAGATCGCTCAGAGCATCGCTCGGGCGACCGGGCTCACCCAGACGGACACCGCTGCCGTGATCGACGGCTTCATCGAGGCCGTGAGTTCGGCGCTGGAAAAGGGAGAGCGCGTCGAGATCCGCGGTTTCGGTACCTTCAAGGTGGTGCAACGAGCGGCGCGCACCGGCCGGAATCCGCGTGCGGGAACGCACGTGGAAATCCCGCCGCGCAGCGCTCCGATGTTCAAGCCTTCCCGGGAGATGCGGGTGCGCGTCGACAGCGGTGGCTCGCATCGCGAGGGGACCTAGCCGGGGCGGCGCAGCCGCGGCGATCTCCTCATCATCACGCGGAGCTGACCATGTGCCGTTGCCGGGTCTCGCTGGCAGCCGGGCTTCTGGTGGGCGCGCTGCTGGCGGTCGGTTGCCAGAGCACCGCGCTCACGTCCGCCAAGCTGTACCTGCAGCAGGATCAGCCTGAGCGCGCCAAGCAGCAGTTGCTGCTGGCGGCGCAGAACACGCCCGATGACCCGGAAGTGCACCTCCTTCTGGGCAGGGTCTACGCCATGGAGGGCGACTGGCGCGCCATGGCCGCCGCCCTGGACCGCGCGGCTGCCGGGGGCCCGAAGCTCGCCGGCGAGATCGAGCAGATCCGCCGCTATTTCTGGGCCCAGCAGTACAACGCCGGCGTCGCTGCAGCCACGGCCGCCGAGCCCGACTACGCGCGCGCCCGCGACCATTTCGCGGCGGCGACGACGATCGACCCGCGGGAAGTCCCTGCCTGGCGCAACCTGGCTTTCGCGCACTACATGCTGGGGTCTGCCGACAGCGCCATCGTGGCCTACGAGCGCGCCGTCGAGGCGGCGCCCCAGGACACACTGGCGCTCGGCGGGCTGGCCAAACTGCTGGTGCAGCAGGGGCGGTACGAGGCAGCCAGGGGCCTGCTGCAGCAGCTCGTGGAGCTGAGTCCGGACGATGTCGGCGCCTGGGTGAACCTGGGCATCGCCAGTGCCCAACTGGACGATGACCAGGCCGCCGAGGCGGCCTTCCGGCAGGCTCTCTCGCTGGCTCCGGGACGGCCGGAGGCGCACTACGGACTCGGCAACGTGTACTGGCAGCGCGGGCGGTACGAGGACGCGAAGAGGGCGTACGAGAAGTCCATCGAGATCGATCCGGCCGATGTCAACGCCCGCTACAACCTCGCCCTGGCACACGTGCAGCTCGGCGACGACGCCGGGGCCCAGCCCATCCTCGAGAAGCTCTCCGTGGAGACGCCGGACAACTGCCGGGTCTGGCAGGCGCTGAGCCGCATCTATGCTCGCCAGGACCGCCTGCGCCTGGCGACCGCCGCGGAGGCCAAGGCCAAGGAGCTGGGCTGCGAGTGAGGGTTGCCTCCGCCCGCGCCGAGCGAGCACCCGCGTGGGCCGACAGGGAGGAAGCGTTGGCCCCCTTGCCCGATCTGCTGCCGATGCGGCCCCATTTCCGGGAGATGGTGTGGGGCGGCAGGAGGCTGCAGACCCTGCTCGACAAGCCTCTGCCCGCGGGCGTCGCGGTCGGCGAGAGTTTCGAGCTGTCGGCCTATCCGGGCCGCGAGAGCGAGGTGGCCGCAGGTGCGCTGCGCGGCTGGACGCTGGGCAGCCTGGTGCGGGCGTACGGCGCCCGGCTGGTCGGCGCGACGGTCTGGGAGCGCTGGGGTCACCGTTTCCCGCTGCTGATCAAGCTGCTCGATGCGGAGCTGGACCTGTCCATCCAGGTCCACCCGGACGACGCGTATGCGCGCCGGCGCGGGCTGGGCGAGGCGGGCAAGACCGAGGCCTGGTTCGTGCTCCATTCCCAGGAAGGCCGCGTGGCCTACGGGCTCCAGCCGGGCCTGGACGGGGCAGCCGTGGCGCGCGCCATCCGTCGCGATCGGCTCGAGGAGGCTGTCCGGTTCTTCCCGGTGCGGGCCGGCGATGTGCTGTTCATTCCGGCAGGCACCGTGCACGCGCTGTGTCGCGGGGTGGTGCTGTACGAGGTGCAGCAGAACAGCGACGTGACCTTCCGCATCTACGACTATGGCCGGCGCGGGCTGGACGGAAAGCCGCGGGACCTGCACGTCGAGCAGGCCCTCGAGGTCATCGACTTCGGCGGGGCGCTCGACGGGCCCCGGCCCTGGTGGGAGCTGCCGGGCGCTCGCCCCGATGGGGCCACGCTGGTCGACTGCGCGCACTTCCAGCTCAGGCTGCTCAAGCTGGCCAGCGATGAGGTCAGGCTGGCGGCCGGGGACTCGTTCCTGGCGGTGACGGTGGCGGAGGGTGCGGCTCGCTTCGCGGCCGGCGGAGGCGCCGATTCCGGCGACCATCGGCTGGCGGCCGGCTGCACCGCGTTGATCCCGGCGTACCGCGCCCCGGCTGTGCGCCCGGTGACTGGCAGCTGCGTACTTCTGCTGGCCAGTTCGGGGCGCCCCGCTGACACCCGCTTCGAGACCGAGGGCCCATGAGACTGACCCAGGCCGGCTGCCGCCAACGGCAGCAGCAGGTGGCGGCGGCACTGACGCACAGAGGGCTGCGCGGTGCCGTCCTGTCGCGCCGCGACCATGTCCTGTACCTGACCGGGTTCCTGTGCGGCCGCCATCATGCGGCGGCGCTGTACATCGACGCTTCGGCGCGGGTGTGGCTGGCGGGCGCAGGCGTTCCCGCCGATACAGCGGTGGACGAGGTGATCCCGTACGAGCCGGCTCGGCACGCCACGATGCACAGCCAGCAGGCCGAGGCCGTGGCCGCGGCCCTGGCGGCAGTGGTGCCGCGGGGCGTGCCGCTGGGAACCGACGCAGGCGGCGGCTCCGGCTGCGCCTGCGCCCTGGCCGGCGCGGATGCCAGCGATGTGACCGGCGACCTGGTGCGCCTTCGCCAGCGCAAGCTCCCCGACGAGGTGGACGCCATCCGGGCCGCCGTGCGGGTCACCGAGGCGCTGTACGCGGCGGCGCGCGACGTCGTGCAGCCTGGCGTGGACGAGATCGAGGTGCTGGCCCAGCTGCGGGCCGTGGGCACCAGGGCGGCGGGCGAGGACCTGGAGCATTTCGGCAACGACTTCCAGGCCAACTCGCCAGGAGGGCCGGCGCGGCCGCGGCCGATGCAGGCGGGCGAGCTGTACATTCTGGACGCCGGGCCGTCCCTGCACGGCTACTTCGCGGACAACTGCCGGACCTTCGCCGTCGGACGGCAGCCCACCGATGCGCAGGCGCGCGCCTGGGAGGACTTGGATGCGTTGTTCCCGCGTCTGGAAGCCGCGGTCGCCCCGGGAGTGCCCGCGGCCAGTGTCTTCCGCCTCGCCGACGAGTACCTGCGCGAGCGGGGCTACGCGGGCCTGGTGCACCATCTGGGGCATGGCATCGGCCTGGCGCCGCACGAGGCACCACAGCTCAATCCGGCGTACGACGCCGTCTTCGCCGTGGGCGACGTGTTCACCATGGAGCCGGGCGTGTACGGGCCCGAGCTGCGCGCCGGGATCCGCCTCGAGGAGGACTACCTGCTCGCCGAGGACGGCCTGGTCCGGCTGACGAGCTTCCCGCGCAGTCTCGTCTAGACCGTCGGGGCGAAGCGGGTCACCGGCCGCTACCCGCTCCGACTGGCCTCCAGCTGGCGCACCAGCTGGCAGATGCGATGCACCCCCTCGCGGATCGTGTCCTCGGCGGAGGCGATGGAGATGCGGACGTGCCTGCTGCTGATCCGCCCGAAGGTGGTGCCCGGGGCCACGGCGACCCGCTTCTGTCGGATCAGCTCCAGGGTGAAGGCGCGGCCGTCCAGGCCGCTGGCGGACACGTCGATGAGCAGGTAGAAGGCGCCCCCCGGCGTGTACTGGTACATCCCGTACTCGCGGAGGACATCCAGAGCCGCGTCGCGGCGGCGCTGGTAGGCGGCGCGCATCTGGGCGACGCAGTCCTGCGGGCCGGTGAGCGCCTCGACAGCGGCCAGTTGGGAGAACCCCGAGCCGCACGAGACGAACGGCTCCTGCAGCTTGGCGGCCATCTCGATGTACTCCGGGCAGGCGCGCGTGAAGCCCACGCGGTAGCCCGTCATGGCATAGCTCTTCGACATTCCCGACACGAGCAGCACGCGGCCGTCCTGGTCGAAGGGCAGCGCGCTGACGTGGGGACGCTCGAAGACGATGTCGCCGTAGATCTCGTCGGACAGCACCCACAGATCGTGCCGGTGCGCGAAGTCCACGAGCTGGCGCATGCTCGCCTCGTCGTAGACCTGGCCGGTCGGGTTGGAGGGCGAGCACAGCAGCAGGATCTTCGTTCTCGGGCTGACCAGCCCCTCCAGCTCATCCAGGTCGGGCAGGTAGCCCCGCTCGGGCGGCAGGCTGTAGTAGATCGGCTTGCCGTGGGTGAGCGCCACGGCCATGGTGTAGTTCGGCCAGCCAGGATCGGGCAAGAGGACCTCGTCGCCGACCTCGAGCAGCCCCACGCAGGCCGTGGCGACGCTCATCACCGCTCCCGGCGTGATGAGGATGTTGCCGGGCGCGGTGCTGACGCCCGTCCGGCGCTGCACGTGACGAGCCACTGCCTCGCGCAGCGCGTCCATGCCGGCGTTGGGCACGTAGCGCGTGTACCCCTGGCGCACGTAGCGGCAAGTCGCCTCGACGATATGAGCCGGCGTGTCGAAGTCCGGTTGCCCGACCTCCAGGTGGATGACTTCGCCCTCTTTCTCCGCTTGCCAGGCCAGATCCATGACCTCGCGGATGCCCGAGCGCGGGATGTGGGCGGGGATGGCGGCGAATGGCTTCATGAGGCCTAGCGCAGATGTATGCCAGGACCGGTCGAGCCGATCATCTGGACGCTGTTGTAGATGGACGCGGGCGTGCTGGCCCCCGTGACTCCCGTGATGCCCTCGATCCGCTCGACCTTGAGCTCGAGGCCCGGTCCGCGCGCGTGGATGGCCACGACGGCCGTCGTCCATGCGGGGTTCACCACGAGAACCGAGTGCGTGCGGTCGAAGCCGATGCCCGCCAGGGCGATGGCAGCGTGCGTGTTGACGTTGCGGGGGAACTTCGGGCAGATGCCCCTGGTCGGGCCGTCGTACAGCACGGTCTCCGCCACGATCGCCGCCGGGTCCAGGCCGACGGCGGCGCAGTCGACGTTCCTGGGGGGCTTCTTCATCACCACGTCCACCGACTCCCACACATCGCGGTTCTCCATGAGCGCGTCCATGCCCACCACGCCCCCGTGGGGGATGAAGACCCGCGTGCCGTGCCGGAGCGCCGCTTCCTGCAGCGCGTCGGCGAGGGCGGCGTCGGCCATGGCCGTCACCGAGACCAGCATGTAGTTCGTGCTCTCGACGAAGGCGCAGCCCCATTTGCGCGTGACGTCGGGATGGGCCATCTCGACGACCAGGTCGGGAGTGCGCTGCATGAAATCCCCGAGGTCGCGCAGGATCAGCTCCTCGCGCACCCCGGCGAGCGCCGGCGGCGACTGGTCGTGGATGAAGACGACCTCCATGCCGCTGCGCGGGTCGCGGTCGATCATCCGGTGCACGGCCTTGCCGATCTGGCCGTACCCGACGAGGCCGATACGCGTCTTCTTCTGGCTCATCTCGAGGCTCCTCTGCGATTGACTCCGTGCGCGCGAGGCGAGAGCGCAGCCTCGGGCGGATGGAGGACGAAATATAGGCCCGCGCGGCCACCCCGCCCAGGCAGTGGGCGATGATCGCTGCCGGGGCGCGCGAACCGGGGCCGAGGCGGACGGCCGCCGGTCGTCCGCCTCAGTCGCGGCCGCTGGCCTCAGTCGCGGCCCAGGCGCGCCAGGCCTGCCACCCAGATGCTGATCTCGTAGAGCAGCAGCAGGGGAAACGCCATCAGCAGCTGAGACAGGGGATCCGGGGGGGTGAGGATCGCCGACACGACGAAGATCGCCACGATGCTGTAGCGCCGGACCCGCCGCAGCAGCCGCGGGGTGATCAGGCCCATCCGCGCCAGGAAGAACGACAGCACTGGCAGCTCGAAGACCAGGCCGAAGCCGAGGAGCAGCCGCAGCACGAAGCTGATGTACTGGTCCACCGCCCACTGCGAGGTCATGCCGGGTGGCTCGAGCGCGAGGAAGAAGCGCAGTCCGACGGGCAGCACGAGCCAGTAGGCCACCAGCGCGCCGACAGCGAAGCAGAAGACGCTGAGGCAGACCGCTGGCAGCAGCAGGCGGCGCTCGCGGCGGAGCAGGCCGGGCGCGATGAACAGCCAGAGCTGATAGAACACCACCGGCAAGGCCACCAGCGCGCCGCCGACCGCGGCGATCTCCATGGTGACGAGGAAGTACGTCGTGGGCTTGAGGGACTGCAGCCGGCGATTCGGCGGCAGCTCTCGGATCGTCGCCTGTCCGGGCTGCTCGGTCGGTGCGGCCGGGCCGGCCCGCCACCGTTCCTCCAGCCACTGCTGCAGGGCCCCCGCCACGCCCGGCACGGAGCGGTCCTCCAGGCTCAGCACGGCCTGCTCGTACGGGCGAGTGAGCACCTGCATCAGCCGATCGGAGAAGACGAAGCAGACGATGGCGCCCAGCAGCACTGCGCCGAGCGACTTGAGGATGCGCCAGCGCAGCTCCTCGAGGTGGTCCAGGAAGGGCATCTCGCGGGTGTCGAGGCCCTCGTCCTCCGCCGGTGGCTCCAGGGGCGGCATGGTGGGCGCGCTGGCCGCGCGTCCGGCGGTCGATGGCTGGGTCGCGGCGCCGTCGCCGCCGCCCCCGGGCGCGGGCGCGCCGGGTGCGGACTGTGCCGCCTGCGTGCTGGCATCCGAGTCCACTGCTATCGCCCCTTCCACCGGCTCCATGGCCTCCAGGCCGTCAGCACCAGCGCCAGCGAGAGCGCCAGCGCTGCCTGGGCCAGCCAGTCGCCGTACCGTGTGTATGCCGTGCCTCCCGAGCCGGCGGCGAGGGTGTGCGTGCGCACGCCGGCGGCTCCCAGCCCCAGTTGCTGGTGGACGCGGCCATAGGCGTCGATGAACAGCGACAGGCCTGTCGTCGCGCAGCGGGCCATGGGCGTGCGGTTCTCCACGGCCCGCATGGCTGCCAGTTGCGCGTGCTGGTAGGGGCCCGCCGAGGCGCCGAACCACGAGTCGTTGGTGATGTTGACCAGCAGGTCCGCCCCCGCCTCCACGCCGCGCCGAGCCAGGTCGGGGAACACCGCCTCGAAGCAGATGAGCACCACGAAGCGGGCAGCCGGCAGCCTGAACAGCGTGCGCTCGGTGCCGGCGGCGAATTCGGCGGGCCCCAGGTCACCGGTGAGCGCTGCCCAGTTGATCCGGCCCAGCAGCGGCACCCGGTCCCGGAAGGGCGTGCGCTCGCCGAACGGCACGAGGTGCATCTTGGCATACCGCTGCATGTCGCCGCGGCCGGGCCACAGCAGGAAGGCCGCGTTGTACGGTTCGCCCCGGTCCTGATCGTAGTCCGAGGCGCCGGCCAGCAGCGGCACGCCCCAGCTGTCCACCAGGGCCTGCACGCGGGCGCGGCACTGCGGCCGCTGGGCCAGATAGCAGGGGACGGCGCTCTCTGGCCACACGAGCAGATCCACCGAGTCGGCGGTGATCGCCTGCTGCGACAGCGCTGCGAGCCGCGCCAGCGCCTGCTCCAGGCCGTCAGCGCTCCAGCCCTCCGTGGTCCCGATGTTGGGCTGGACCACGGCTATCCTGAGGCCGCGGTCTGCGGCAGCGGCTGAGGAGAGCACGTGGCCGCCGTGCCACCAGGGCGCGATCAGTGCGGCGGCCAGGACGACGAGCGCGCCGCTCCGCCGGCGGGCGGAGCACTGCGGGGCGATCCCGGTCAGCACCGACACGTTGACGAGCACCACCCACGCCGATACGCCGTACGTCCCCGTGACGCTCGCGTATTGCACGAGGCGAGGGATGGCTACCTGGCTGTGGCCGAGCAGCAGCCACGGGAAGCCGAGCTCGCCCAGCGAGACGAGGTACTCCTGGCCGACCCAGAGGATCGGTGCCGCCAGCATGGCCCGCGTGCCGAAGCGCCGCACCAGCAGGTTCTGCGCCAGGGCGAACAGCCCGACGAAGAGCCCCAAGTAGCCCGCCAGCAGCCCGGTGGCTCCCACCACCGCCAGCCCGCCGCCCTGGGTGTAGGCCACCCAGTACAGCGCCACCAGCGCCCAGGAAGCCCCCGCGATCCACCCGCGGCGGAAGGAGTCGCTCGGGCTGGCCGACGGCAGTACCGCCAACAGGGGGACGAGTCCAACCCAGGCCCAGACCGGATGGTGCGCGGCGGCGGCCGGTGCCTCCGGGTGCGCCGGGAATGCCATGCCCAAGGCCAGCCCCGACGCCAGCGAGCAGACCCAGCCAGGCTCCAGTCGGCGTGGCGGATGGCAGCCCTTGCCCTGCGGGCGGGGGACCAGTGAGCAGACCAGCATCGGGTCTCCGGCAGGAAAGCCGCGCGTGCCATGCTGGGTGCAGGCCCGGCACGGCGGGCGCGCAATATAGGCGCGCGCCTGCGCGGCGGCAAACTGGCACGCATCGTGCTGGCCACAGGAGCGCTGCCACGGCGGCGGCGGCGCACCCGCGACCCTGCGCGCGCTGGCACCCCGGAGCACAAGGAGCTCCATCGATGGTCGAGGCAGGGGTACCCGTCAGCGGCAGACCGGCGGGGCCTGCCGTGCCGTGCGGGCCACAGCCGCGTCACCGCACCGTGACATCGAGCCACGGCGCCGCCGCCCGCCGGCCTGCCGGGCCGGGGAGATTCCCGCACGCGCTGCCGGCCAGCGCCACAGGCACCACCGCCCACGGAGGAGGCCATGCGATGCGTGCTTCAGTCTGGCGCGCCAACGGCTCGCCACAAGGAACGTCGATGCGTGACCGCCCGGCCCTGACCGCTGAGGCTGGGGGCACCGAGCTGCCTCGCGAGAGGCTGGCCCGGTACGGTGGCGAGGCTCTCCGGGACGACGAGCTGCTCGCCATCCTTCTGGGCACCGGCTACCGGGGCAGCTCGGTGCATGTCGTGGCCAGGCGAATCCTCGAACAGCACTCGCGCGAGGACCTGGCGGGTATGGCCCTGGCTGACCTGGCCCACATCAAGGGCCTGGGGCCCGCCAAGGCCTGCCTGCTGCTGGCGGCATTCGAGCTGGCCAGGCGGACCCTGAAGCGGGAACTGGGCACCAGGCCGCTGCTGTGCACCCCGGCCGACGTGCTGCCGTTGCTGGCCGACATCCGCGAGCAGCAGCGCGAGCACTTCCTCTGTTTGTACCTGAATGCGCGCAATCAGCTCATCCACAAGGAGGTGATCTCGATCGGCAGTCTCTCCGCCTCGATCGTCCATCCGCGCGAGGTCTTCCGCAGCGCGGTCGCGTGCGCCGCCGCCAGCATCATACTCGCCCACAACCATCCATCCGGCGACGCCACTCCCAGCCCCGACGATCTCGAGCTGACGCGGCGGCTGGCGCAGGCCGGCGAACTCATGGGCATCGAGGTCCTCGACCACCTCATCATCAGCGCGATGGACTACGTCAGCCTCAAGGAGCGCGGCACCCTGTGAGCTCTCGCTCCGGGCCTTGAACGACGTCTCTGCGACGGTATATTCCCTTGGTGAGCGAGTGGCAGCGGGACAGGAACGGCGCGCGGGCGAGGCGGTTCGCCGGGGAGAGTGGCCATGGACCGCGACGAGGAGCTGCTTCCGGTAAGGATCTTCAACATCTGCCCGTATGTGGACGCCCAGCAGGCCACCGGGACGGTCCAGAGCTTCCTGGTGTTCCTCAAGGGAGAGGGGCGCCGAGTCGTGCCGATCGCCATCGGGCAGTTCGAGGGTCAGGCGCTGGTCATGGCGTTGCGGAAGATCCCGCTGCCGCGTCCCCTGCCGCACAACCTGTTGGTCGCTCTGCTCGAGAAGATGAACGCCGCTGTCCGGCGGCTGGTGATCCATACGCTCCGCGACGACGTCTTTCACGCCTGTCTGCTCATCGAGACCTCCGAAGCCACCTTCGAGCTGGACTGCCGGCCCAGCGACGGCATGATCCTGGCGACGCTGAGCGGCACCCCGCTGTTCATGACCCCGGAGGTCATGGAGGAGGCCGGCAGGGATCTGGAGGTGATCACCGCCGCCCAGGACACCGCCACCGCAGAGAAGCCGGCGAGCGGGGACGCAGCGGCGGCCCCGCAGGACCTGGTTGGCGCACGGGAGGCGAATCCGGCCGTCCCCCACGACAAGTCGCCGGTCACCGAGCTGGAGCGGCTCAACCAGCAACTCGCCCGCCTGATCGCCGAGGAAGCGTACGAAGAAGCCGCCAAGGTGCGCGACAGGATCCGCGCGCTGGCGGCCAAGTGACGCCCGGAGCGGTTCTCGCCGGCGCGCCGGCGCGCCCGGTTCAGAAGCCGCCCGAGACTGCCAGGCGATGGACGTCGCCCAGATCGGGGTACGAGCTGTAGGCATAGTCCACGCGGTAGCCCCGGACAGCGAGCCCCATACCGCCTCCCAGCCCTAGTGCCTGGTCGCCCTCCACCCCCGATCGCTGGGTGCTGTACCCCGGCCGGAGGTACAGACCGCCCGGGCAGCGCACCTCGGCGCCGAACGCCGTGAAGGGATCGCCGTCGTTGGGGATGTTCAGGTCGGCGACCAGGAGCACGGGCAGCGGCATGTGGGCCGGCCGGTAGGCGGCGCCCAGGCGGATGCCGACCGGCAGCGAATCGTCGAACCCCGCATAGGAGCTGCGCACCGTGCCGACGTTGCTCAGGGAGACGCCGGCCGTCAGGCCCTGGGCCGGGGTCCGGAGCAGCAGTCCCGCGTCCACCATGTAGGCATCGGCCGAGTACGTGTCTATGGTGGAGTAGACCATCTTCAGGTTGAGGCCCGCGGTCAGCCAGTCCCGCCACACGGGCCGCGCGCAGGTCACGAACGCCGCCACGTCCGCGGCGCTGAACGTGCCGAGGTCCGCGCCGGTCTCGCTGGTCTTCTGCAGATCGCCGTGGGCGAGGTAGACGACGCTCAGCGCCCAGGCGCGCCGCGCCCCCGGCAGTGCCACGCTGGCGTAGCCCGCCTGGGCATCCAGCAGGTAGTCGGCGACGGCCAGCGTCCCGGTGCGGCGTTCCAGCCCGAACAGGCCGGCAGGGTTCCAGGCGGGCGCATCCGCATCCGCGGCGAGGGCCGTGCCGGCTCCCCCCATCGCCGCCGGGCGTGCGCCGACGCAGATCTTGAGGAAGCTGAAGCCCGTGGTGCCGGCGTTGTCGTTGATCGCCGTGGCGGGGACTGCCCCTGCAAGCAGCAGGGCAGCGCTCAGTACGCAGACACAGCGCATGGTCTGGCTCCGGGCGGGTATCGACGTCTCGACGTTAGATGCATGGGCCCGCGCTGCGTTCCAGCACGTGCGCGAGCTGGAGCAGCCGCTCCTCCTGCAACGGCGCCCCCAGGAGCTGCACCCCGATGGGCAGGCCGTCGGCAGCCCGACCGTAGGGAACCGCGACGGCGGGAATCCCGGCCAGGTTGACGGCGACGGTGTAGATGTCCGTCAGGTACATCTGCAGGGGGTCATCCACCTTCTCGCCCAGGCGAAAAGCTGTCCCCGGCGCCACCGGTGCGAGAAGGGCATCGCACTCGGCAAAGGCTCGCTCGAAGTCCTGGCGGATCAGGGTGCGGACCCGCTGCGCCTTGAGGTAGTACGCATCGTAGTACCCGGCGCTCAGGGCATAGGTGCCGAGCATGATCCGCCGCTTCACCTCGGTTCCGAACCCTTCGGCGCGCGTGCGCTGGTACATCGATGGCAGGTCCGGAGCCGCGGCCGTCCGGTGCCCGTACCGCACGCCGTCGTACCGAGCCAGGTTGGCCGACGCCTCGGCCATGGCGATCAGATAATAGGCGCCCAGGCAGTAGTCGCCGTGCCCGGCGACGGGCAGATCGACCGGCACGATCGCAGCCCCGCTGGCCTCCAGCGCGGCGGCCGCCTGGTGCACGGCGGCCGCCACCTGCGCGTCCAGCCCGGGCGGCAGGTGCTGTCGCGCCAACCCCACCCGCACGGTCTCCGCCCCGCGCCCGAGGTTCGCGGCGTAGCGCGGCACGGGCGCGTCGATCGACGTCGAGTCCTGCTCGTCGTGCCCGGCGATGCACTCCAGCAGCAGGGCGGCGTCCTCGACATCCTTGGTGATGGGCCCGATCTGGTCCAGCGACGAGGCATAGGCGACCAGACCGTAGCGCGACACCCGCCCATAGGTCGGCTTGAGTCCGACGACCCCGCAGTAGGCGGCGGGTTGGCGCACGGAGCCGCCGGTGTCGGATCCGAGCGCCAGCACGGTCTCGTCAGCGGCCACGGCCGCAGCGGATCCGCCACTGCTGCCGCCGGGCACGCAGGCGGGATGCCGCGGGTTGCGCGTGGGGCCGAAGGCCGACGTCTCCGTCGACGACCCCATGGCGAACTCGTCCAGGTTGGTCTTGCCCACCAGCACCGCCCCGGCCTGTCTCAGCCGGCGAATCACCGTCGCGTCGTAGGGCGGCACATAGTCGGCCAGGATGCGCGACCCGCAGGTCGTGCGCAGGCCGGCGGTGCAGATCAGGTCCTTCGCTGCCAGCGGAATGCCCGCCAGAGGCCCCAGGGGCTCACCGGCAGCGCGCCGCTGGTCGATCGCCCGGGCCTGGGCCAGAGCGCCGTCGGGGTCGACGGAGATGTAGGCGTGGATCGTGGGCTCGGCAGCCTCGATCTGGGCGAGGACCGCCTGCGTGGCTTCTGCCGACGAGACCTGCCCTGCGCGCAGCAGCCGCCCCAGCTCGTGAGCCGTCAGCTCGTTCAGCCGCATGCCCTAGGCCGACGGCGGG
>CAZPXM010000096.1:0-14518 GCA_964591015.1 uncultured Gemmatimonadaceae bacterium | reverse complement strand
CGGCATCGGGACTCCTTCCGAGTCCGATCGGCGAGCACGGTGCCCGCCGGCGCGGGGGCGACCGGTGTGGCGCCCGCACGCCGGGCATCGCCAGCGCCCGATTCGATTCCATGGGAGCGCGCCCGACCACCGATCCGCGCACGGGCGCTGCAGGTCCGCCGAGAGGCGTTCCCGGACGCGGCAGTCCTGGCCGCGGGCGGGCCGGCGCGCCACGAACGGAGGCGACAGGATGCAGTACATGTTCACGATGGCGGCGACCTGGGTGGGCCTGGCACTCGTGGCCACTTTCCTGGGAGCCCGTCTGCGGGTCTCGATCGCCCTGATGGAGATCCTCGTCGGCGTCGTCGCCGGCAACATCGCAGCCCACCGTTGGGGCGCGGAGGCGCTGGGTGCCCAGTCACCTCCGCTGACGTTCGTGGCGGGGACGGGCGCGGTGCTGTTGACCTTCCTGGCGGGAGCGGAGCTGGATCCGGCCACCATGCGCGCCCGCTGGCGCGAGGTCATGGGCGTCGGGCTGGTCGGCTTCGCCGCGCCGTTTCTCGGCTGTGCCGCCGTCGCCCGCTTCCTGCTGGGCTGGTCGCCCGCAGCGAGCTGGCTCGCGGGCATCGCGTTGTCGACCACGTCGATGGCGGTGGTGTACGCGGTGATGCTCGAGACCGGCTTCAACCAGACCGAGTTCGGCAAGGGCATTCTCGGCGCCTGCTTCGTCAACGACCTGGGCACCGTCCTGACTCTCGGCCTGATGTTCTCGCCATTCACCTGGAAGACGGGCGTCTTCGTCGCCGGGTGCGCGCTCTCCTTCGTCATGCTGCCGCTCGTGACGCCGCGCCTGGTCAACCATTACGCCAACCGCACGGCCGCCTTCCGCACCAAGTGGGTGCTGTTCATCCTGTTCGGTCTGGGGGCGCTGGCTCTGTGGGCGGGCAGCGAAGCGGTGCTGCCGGCCTACATCGCGGGCATGCTGCTGTCCACGCATCTGGCGGACGATCATCAGTTCATCCGGCGTCTGCGCACGCTGACCATCGGCTTCGCGAGTCCTTTCTACTTCGTGCGCGCCGGCTCCTTCGTGTCTTTGGCGGCGCTGGCCGTGGCGCCCCTGGCCTTTCTGGCCCTGTTCGGAGGCAAGACCCTGGCCAAGATCTTCGGCCTGGTGCCGGTCGTCGGTCTGTTCCGTCGGGAGCGGCGGGAGCGCTGGTACTACACGCTGATGATGTCGACCGGGCTGACGTTCGGGACGATCTCGGCGCTGTTCGGGCTGTCGCACGGTCTCGTCAGCCAGGAGCAATACTCGCACCTGGTGGCCGTGGTCATCGCCTCGGCTGTGGTCCCCACACTGATCGCCGGGGCGTGGTTCGAGCCGCGCCATCTGCTCACCGCCCAGGTTGAGGCGCAGCGGGCCGCTGCTGCGGCTGCAGTGCGGCAGCGCCGGGCGGCGCAGCCGGCGGAGCCCCTGGAGGAGGGGTGAGGCGCCGGCAGAGTCAGGCCAAGACCAAGCCCAGCGGGTCCAGGCTGCGGCGCAGGACCTCTGGTCGCAGGCCTTCCAGCGGCGCCACCACGCGCGGCGGTCCGACGGGCAGACCCTGCCGGGACAGCAGCAGCTCGAGGGTGGCCAGCAGGCCGCTGGTGCCCCCGGCCGCGCAGCCCGCCGGGCAGAGCAGGCGGACGATCCGGTTGGCCGGACGCAAGCGTCCATGGCGGCGCGGCAGCCGCTGTCGGCACGGCCTGGCGCGCGCTCCGGTCACTTCCAGAACGGCTCCAGCCACTCCTCGCGCAACTCCACGCCGAATCCCGGGGCCCCGGGGGCGAACTCGATGTAGCCGGCCTGCGGCACCGGGCTGCCGCTGCCGGCGGCCTCGGCCAGGGGGACGCCCGGCGCCGAGCCCACGAAGTACTCGCCCCATGGCGTGTTCGGCATCGCCCAGGTGAGATGGAGGCCGTACGGGCTCATGGCGCCGCCGTGCAGGCAGACCGTCTTGCCCGCGGCGGCCGCCAGGTGGCAGATGCGGACGCACTCGCTCAGGCCGCCGACCCAGTGCATGTCCGGCTGCAGGATGTCCAGGCAGTCGTCCTTCAGGAGCTGCTGGAACGGAAAGCGCGTGTACAGGTGCTCGCCGCTGGCCAGCGTCTGCCAGGGCAGGCGGCGCCGCACCTCCCGGTGCCCGTCGATGTCCTCGGGGATCAGGTACTCCTCGATCCACTTGAGCCGGTAGGGGCGCAGCCGTTCGGCCAGCCGCACCGTGTACTCCACGTCGAAGGCCATGTAGCAGTCCAGCATCAGCTCGGCCTCGTCGCCGATCGTCTGGCGCGCCTGGGCCACGAACTCCTCGTTGCGCCGCAGGCCCTCGAGTCCGTCGGCGGGCCCGTACGGGCAGGCCAGCTTGAAGCCGCGGAAGCCCAGTTCCTGGTACCAGTCCACGTCGTTGCCGGTGGCGTAGGTGAAGATGCGGTCCCGCGCCGGGCCGCCGAGCAGCTCGTACACCGGGCGCTGCTGCAGCTTGCCGGCCAGATCCCACAGAGCCAGGTCCACGGCGCTGATGGCCACGGTGGCGATGCCGACCGTGCCGAACGGCTTGGAGACGCGGAACATCATGTCCCACAGCTTTTCTATCGCCAGGCATTCCTCGCCGACGAGGATGTGGGCGAAGGCGTCGGCGATCACCGCCGCGGCGGGTCGGCCGGCGCCGGGCGCCCACCCCCAGGTGCCGTCCTCGGCGGTGACCTTGACGACGAATCCAGGCCACTGCGTGGGGCTGTAGAGGCTGCGATGCGGCTTGAAGCGCGGGAACTTCGACATGGGGTTGGCCACCTCGGCCGAGGCGGTCCAGGCCGGGCGGCGGGGCGGCGTGGGTTGGGCCGTGCCAGCGGCGGCGGGTGGCCGCTTCACGGTGACGACCTCGATCGACTCGATCTTCATCGCGACTCCGTCTCCGTCGGGATCCGGTGGCCAGCCCCGGACGTGGGGCGCGGCGCCGGCGGACCGGCGCGGCCACGCACGGCTGGACATGCTACGGTGCAGGACGGGTGCCGACAAGCGCCTCGCTGCCGGTGTGCTCCGGCCCGGCCGTGTCCGGGCAGGCATGCCACGCCTGCAGCAGGTCGTCGAGCTCGCGGTGCGAGGTGGTCGTCAGCAGCCGCTGCATGAAGGGGCCATGGCGCGGCAGGTCCGCGAAGTAGAGGGCCAGATACCGGCGTGTCTCCAGCACGCCGGTGCGCTCGCCCTTGAAGCGGACCATGTCGGCCAGCCGCTGGAGGATCAGCTCGATCCGCTCCCGGCGGCTGGCGCTGTCCCGGCCCGCGAAGATCCACGGACAGGCCATGGCGGCCCGGCCGATCATCACCGCGTCGCAGCCGGTCTCCCGCTGGCGGCGCGCGGCCTCGTCCGGGGTGCGCACGTCGCCGTTGCCGATGATGGGCACCTGCGCCACGGCACGAGCGCGGGCGATCCAGCTCCAGTCGGCGGTCCCGCCGAAACGCTGCCGCACGGTGCGGGCGTGAATGGCCACGGCGCGGGCGCCGGCGGCCTCGGCGCGGCGGACCACCTCCAGCACGTTGATCGACGCCGCGTCCCAGCCGAGGCGGGTCTTGATCGTCACCGGCACGTCCACGGCCCGCACCACCCGTCGCACCGCCTCGCTCAGTCGCTCCAGATCCCGCAGGAAGGCGCCGCCGGCACCGGCGGCGACGATGCGGGACACCGCGCAGCCGAAGTTGAGGTCGACGACCGTCGCGCCCAGGGCCACCACGCGCTGTGCTGCCGCGGCCAGCAGGGCCGGATCGCTGCCATAGATCTGCGGCGCCAGCAGCGTCTGGCCGTGCTGCTGGTAGGCAGGCAGATCGGCGTAGTCGAGCGCGCGGCGCACCGGCGCGGCAGGCGAGTCGATCGTGCGCGAGCTGACGAACTCCGCACCGACCACCCGCGCGCCGTAGCGGGCGCAGCACAGCCGGAACACCCAGTGGCCGACGCCCGCCATGGGCGCCAGGGTCATCACGGGCAGCCCCGGGCGGATCGGGGTGAGGACATGCGGTCCCAGGAGCAGATCGGCCAAGGCAGGGCAGGAGGCTGACGGACGGATGGACTGGCGCGAGCGGTCGCAAGGTAGGCTGCCGGCGCCTGCTGTCAAGCTCGGCGGCCACGTTGGTCGTCCGACCCGCCTGGAGTATATTGGCGCGCGGCGAACCTTCAGGCGGAGGCTGGAGCGATGTCGACGCGAGTGTGGGCGAGCGCCTGCGTGGCGGCCGCGGCGGCGGCGCTGGCGGCCAGGGCAGGCGAGGCGGCGGAAGCGGATCTGGAGCGCATCGAGGCGATCGTGCCGCGGCACTACGTCTGCCAGCGGACCGAGCGGCCCCCGACGATCGACGGGCGCCTGAACGAGGCTTGCTGGCGACAGGCGCAGTGGACCGAGGACTTCGTCGACATCGAGGGCGCGGACCGCCGTGTGCCGCGCTTCCGGACACGGGCCAAGATGCTGTGGGACGAGCACTTCTTCTACGTCGCCGCGGAGCTGGAGGAACCGCACGTGTGGGCCACGCTGACCGAGCGCGACGCGGTGATCTTCCAGGACAACGACTTCGAGGTCTTCATCGACCCGGACGGGGACACCCACCAGTACTACGAGTTCGAGATGAATGCGTACGGGACCGAGTGGGACCTGTTCCTGGTGAAGCCCTACCGCAACGGCGGGCCGGCCGTGAACGCCTGGAACATCGATGGGCTGAAGACCGCGGTGCACGTGGCGGGAACGATCGACACGCCGGCCGATACCGACACGGGCTGGAGCGTGGAGCTGGCCTTTCCGTGGCGCGTGCTCCGCGAGTGCGCCGGCGGCATGGCCGCGCCGCCGGCCGAGGGCGACCAGTGGCGGGTCAACTTCTCGCGCGTCGAGTGGCAGATCGAGATCACCCCCGAGGGCTACGAGAAGGTGCCCGGGCGGCCCGAGGACAACTGGGTCTGGTCGCCCCAGGGGCTGATCAACATGCACTATCCCGAGCAGTGGGGGCTGGTCCAGTTCACCGAGACGCCGGTGGGTCAGGCGCCGCCGCCGTTTGCACCTTCACCGGCCGACGAGGCGCGCACCTGCCTGCGCGCCGTGTACTATCGCGAGCACCGGTTCCGCGAAGCGCACGGGCACTTCACGGCGTCGCTGGACTCGCTCGACCTGCCCGCGCCGGCGCTGCGCCATCACCAGTGGCCGCCCGCCATCGAGGTGACGTCCCGGTCCTTCGTGGCGACGCTGCCCGAAGCCGCCGACCTGGACGGCGACGGCGACGCCGGCTGCTGGGTGATCCGCGACGACTCGCGGGTCTGGAAGGAGTGACGCTGGCGCGAGCCGGCTGGCAGGCGCTCAGGTCGCGGGAGCAGCGGGCCGGCGCTGGCCGCCAGGCGACATCCCGCCGAGCTGGGACGCCACGATGCCGGCCAGCATGAGCATCGCGCCCGTCAGCTCGCGGGGGGTCAAGGACTCGCCGAGCGCCAGCCAGCCGGCCAGCGCGGCGAAGACGGTCTCCGTGCTCAGCAGGATGGCCGCGTGGGCCGGCGGCGCCCGCCGCTGGCCCACGACCTGCAGCGTGTAGCCGACCCCCACCGATACCACGCCGCCGTACAGCAGCGGCACCGCCGCCGCCGCGATGGCGGCCAGCCGCACCGATTCGCCGGTGATCCATGCGGCCAGCAGACTCAGCGAGGCGCAGCAGGCGAACTGCACCCCAGCCAGCTTCGCCCAGTGGAGCCGCGGCGACAGCTGGCCCAGCAGGAGTACGTGCGCCGCCCAGCAGCCAGCGCCCAGCAGCACCAGGCCGTCGCCGGGAGCCAGACGCAGCGTCTCGGCCATGCTCAACCGGTACAGCCCGGCCACGGCCAGCAGCGCTCCGGCCCAGGTCGTCGCTGCGATGCGCAGGCCGAGCAGCCGCCCGGCGAAGGGCACCAGGACCACGTACAGCCCGGTGATGAAGCCGGCCTTGCCGGCCGTCGTCGAGACGATGCCTATCTGTTGCAGCGAGGCGCCGGCGAACAGCACCACCCCAACTGCGGCGGCCGCCAGCAGCGGCCCGCGCGCCAGGGTCCGGCGCTGGGGCTGGCGGCCGCCCAGGCGGCACCACGGCGCCACGGTCAGGGCGGCGAGGGCGAAGCGGATCCCGTTGAAGAGGAAGGGTCCGAGGTGGGCCATGCCGGCCCGTTGGGCGGCGAAGCCGCCGCCCCAGATCGCCGCCGCCAGCAGCAGCACACCGTCGGCGTGCAGCGCCGCGCGGCCGGCGCCGCGCGCCGGCCGGCGCCTAGCGCCCGCCTCAGGCATCGGGGCTGGCGGTGCCGCGGTGCCGCGGGCCGGTGCCCACGGCCGGACGCCGGGCCCGTGCGTGCAGCACGACCATGAGCGTGGCCAGATCGGCGGGCGAAACGCCGGAGATCCGCCCGGCCTGGCCCAGCGTGGCGGGCCGCACGCGCTCGAGTTTCTGGCGGGCCTCGACGGTGACGTTCAGCAGCGGATCGGCGTAGTCGAAGTCCGGCGGGATGCGCGTCTGCTCGAGCCGGCGCATCTTGGCGACCTGGGCTTCCTGGCGCTCGAGGTACCCCGCGTACTTGATCTCGGCCTCGACGTGCTCGGCAGCATCGAAGCCCAGGGGCTCGGCGGCCGCCGGCGGCGGGTACAGCCGCGCGATGTCCTCGTAGGCGAGCTCGGGCCGGCGCAGCAGATCCGCCAGCAGGATGGGTTCCCGCACCGGCGCGCCGCCGCGGGCGCGCAGCAGCTCCTGCAGCGCTGCCGACGGCCGCACGCGCACGGACTGCAGTCGCTCCAGTTCGGCGGCCACCCGGCGCCGCTTGCTCGCGAAGCGCGCGTACGCCGCGTCGCCGACCAGCCCCAGGCGCCGGCCATGCTCCGTCAGGCGCATGTCGGCATTGTCCTCGCGCAGCAGGAGGCGGTACTCGGCCCGGGCGGTGAAGATGCGATAGGGCTCGTCCGTGCCCTTCGTGACCAGGTCGTCGATCAGCACGCCGATGTAGGCGCTGGCGCGGTCGAGCACCAGCGGCGGCTCGCCGCGGCGCGCCAGCACCGCGTTGATGCCGGCCATCAGGCCCTGCGCCGCCGCCTCCTCGTAGCCCGTGGTGCCGTTGATCTGGCCGGCGAGGAACAGGCCGCGGACGAGCTTGGTCTCCAGGTGGGGATACACGCTCGTCGGAGGCACGAAATCGTACTCGACCGCGTACGCGGGGCGCATCACCTCGGCGCGTTCCAGGCCGGGAACCGAGTGGACGATCTCGTCCTGCAGGTCCTCCGGCAGGCTCATCGACAGCCCGTTGACGTAGTACTCGAGCGTCTGCCGGCCCTCGGGTTCGAGGAAGAGCTGATGGCGCGGCTTGTCGGCAAAGCGCACGACCTTGTCCTCGACCGAGGGGCAGTAGCGCGGGCCGATCCCCTCGATGCGCCCGCCGTACAGCGCCGACCGGGCCAGGTTGGCGCGGATCAGCTCGTGAGTGCGGCCGCTCGTGTAGGTGAGCCAGCAGGAGACCTGCGGCTGCGTCAGGCGCGCCGTCGCGAACGAGAACGGCCGCGGCGGCTGGTCTCCGGGCTGCTCTTCCAGCCCGGCAAAGTCGATGGTCCGACCGTTGACGCGCGGCGGCGTGCCGGTCTTCAACCGGCCCAGGCTGAAGCCCAGACGGCGCAGGCTCGCCGCCGCCCGTTCCGCCGAGTCCTCGCCCGCCCGCCCGGCCGCGTAGGAGGTGTCGCCGATGTGGATCTTGCCGCGCAGGAAGGTGCCCGTGGTGAGGATGACCATCGGCGCCCAGTAGCGGGCGCCGCTGCGCACGGCCACGCCGCGCACCGCGCCGCTGTCGGCGAGGATCTCCTCGACCAGTCCCTGGCGGAGGTCCAGGTTGGTCTGGCCCTCGCAGACGCGCTTGAGCTCGAGCTGGTAGGCGCGCTTGTCCGCCTGGGCGCGCGATGCCCGCACGGCCGGGCCCTTGCTGGTGTTCAGGCGGCGGAAATGGATCCCCGTGCGGTCGATGGCCGTCGCCATGCAGCCGCCGAGCGCGTCGATCTCCTTGACCAGGTGGCCCTTGCCGACACCGCCGATGGCGGGGTTGCAGGACATCTGGCCGAGGGTATCTAGGTTGGCGGTGAGCAGCAGCGTCCGCGCGCCCATGCGCGCCGCGGCCAGCGCGGCCTCGATGCCGGCATGGCCGGCGCCGACGACGATGATCTCGTATGGGTCGGCGATGGACATGCGCCCCACCACGAGCGGCGACCCGTGGCCGCCCCCAGGGCACGCTGCCGCGCCAACGTGCCGGCCTCGCGCCGCCCTGGCGCCGGCGGCGTCCGTCCGGCGCGACCGGCCTAGCCGTCGATCAGCGTGCGATTGACGAACTCGGTGATGTCCTCGATGCTCTCCAGCTCCGTGAACAGCAGGCTCTGCGCGATCCGCCGCGACAGGTTCCTGGCGTTCTCGTCCGGGAAGGGGAGCGGCTGGCGGCCGTCCGTGGCGGCCAGCAGCAGGCAGCCCAGGTCGCACACGGCCCGCTGCGCTGCGTGTTCCTTCCTGGCGTACTCGGCGACGCGGAAATAGGCGCTCCAGAACACGTTGATCGCTTCCAGGTACGCCGCCTTCTGGGGGCTGTTCGCCATGGCCTTCAGGCACATGTCCGTGGCGTAGAAGGCCAGATCGAACGACGGGCACCCGTAGTGGGCCGTGGCGAAGTCGACCAGGAACACCTGCCCGTTCGCCACCCAGACGCTGCGCGGCCGCAGGTCGCCCAGCACCAGCGCGTACCCTTCCTTGACCAGGGCGCGGGCCTGCGCCGAGATCACCTTCTTCAGATCCGGAAAGGCCTGGATGACGCGGGTGTAGAGCGGCTCGACGCGGAGCTGGTCGAAGACCTTCGTGTCGCGGAAGACCTGCCGCGCCGCGCGGTTCTCGAAGGTCTGGTTGTGGACCGTGGCCAGCAGCTCGCCGCACTGGACGGCGATCTGCAGGTCGATGCGCCCGCCGGTCAGCTCCTCCTCCCAGTGGATCGCGTTGTCGGCCGGTGCCGTGGTCACCAGCACGAAGTCGGTGCGGTCCTCCAGCAGCACTTCGGGAATCACCGGCGGCGGCAGGATCTGGTGCAGCAACTCGATGCAGTTCTTCTCGGCGAAGATGCGCTTGCGGTCGATCCACCAGCGCTCCTTGGCCTGCTGTACTCGCGACAGCGCCTGCTTGACGAACCAGCGCTGGCGCGGGCCGCTGACGAGGAACACCAGGTTCCGGCTGCGGTCGCCGAGCTCCTCGACCCGCAGCGGGCTGTCGCTCTCGCCGAGCAAGCGCTTGCGCCGCAGGTAGGCGGCGACGGAGCTCCTGTCCAGGTTCATGAGGCACCCTCCGGGGAACCAGTGGCAGAGGCTACGATCGGCCAGGCGCCGGTGCCGCCCGCGGCCGGCCGGCCGGGCCGGCCCGCGCGGGGAGGAGCGTGGCGCTCGGCCCGATAGGAGCTGCGGACGAGGGGCCCGGACTCGACGGCCGCGAAGCCGCGGGCCAGCGCCTGCTGCCGCCAGGCCGCGAACTCCTCGGGCGGCACGAAGCGCGCCACCGGCAGCCGCCCGGCCCTCGCTGGACTGAGGTACTGCCCGAGGGTCACGCTGCGGCAGCCCACCGCGCGCAGATCGTCGAGGACGCGACCGATCTCGGCGGCCGTCTCCCCCAGCCCGAGCATCAGCCCGGACTTGGTGGCTGCCGGGCCGATCCGATGGGCGCGCGCCAGCAGCGCCAGGGACCGCTCGTACCGGGCCTGCGGCCGCACCGCCGGGTAGAGCCGCGGCACGGTCTCGACGTTGTGGGCGAGGACGTCGGGGGCGGCGGCCAGCACGGTGGCCAGGGCCCGCTCGTCGCCGCCGAAATCCGGCACCAGCACCTCGACGGTCGTCTCCGGGCAGCGGCGGTGCAGCGCCGCCAGCGTCGCGGCGAAATGCGCGGCGCCGCCGTCGGGCAGATCGTCTCTGGTGACCGAGGTGATCACCGCATGGCGCAGGCCGAGGCGCGCCACGGCCCGCGCCACGCGCTCGGGTTCGTCCGCGTCGACGGCCGCGGGCAGGCCGCCAGGCACCGCGCAGAACCGGCAGTCGCGGGTGCAGACCGCCCCGAGGATCATGAAGGTCGCCGTGCCCCGGCCCCAGCACTCGCCGATGTTGGGGCAGCGGGCGCTCTCGCACACCGTGTGCAGGCGCAGCGCGCGGACCAGGCGGCGAACGCGGAAGTAGGCCGGGTGGCCGGGCGCGGTGCTCCGCAGCCATGCCGGCAGGCGGCGCTGCGGTCCGCATGCTCCCGTCGCGCCGGCACCGGCCGGTTGCCCCGAGTCGCTGGAGACTTCGACGGGCACCCCTCAGTGCATCTCCTCGATGAGCTCGCCTTCGGCGAGGGTGCTGGTCGCGGCGCCGATCTCGGGTCGAGCGAACCAGCTCGCGTACTCGACCGGCGACGCCAGGAGGCGGCGCGCCGCCTCGATCTGCGGGTCCACGGTCACGTCATAGGCGAGAGCCGCGCGCACCCCCAGGTTCTTCTCGAGGATGTCGTAGGTGAGCTTCCACTGCAGCAGCGGTGCGCTCCGCTCCCAGTGGCTCTCTTCCAGACGGTCGATCTCGGCCAGCAGGCGGGCCAGCGGCTTGTCCAGCGGGGCCAGTTCGGGGTCCGCGCCGATCTTGTCCTGCAGGGCCGTCAGCGGCGCCTCGAACTCGCTCACGTAGTTGAAGCCGCGCTCGGCCGCGAACGCGCGGAACTCCGCCAGCGTCCGGCTGTCGGCGCGGAAGGCGGCGGTGACCTCGGGATGCCGCAGATGGTACTGGCGCGAGAAGAAGAAGAACTGGCTGTCGAGGCTCTCCCAGCCGTTCAACTGGTGGTACAGCGGCGTCGCCTTCCGTCCCTCCACCGCCACGTCCGGCGTGATGCCGCCGCCGCCGTGCACGGTGCGGCCGAGCACGCGCGTGGCGTACTGGGTCGGCGGCGCCTGGGTCAGCGTCGAGTCCTTGCGCATCCGGCGGTCGATGGACCGTCCCGACGGCGTGTGCCAGGCCGCCATGGTCAGCTTCAGCTCGGCGCTGTCCGAGATGCGTATCGTCTGCTGCACCGAGCCCTTGCCGACCGTCGGCGAGCCCAGGACCAGGCCGCGGTCCCAGTCCTGGACGGCGCCGGCCACGATCTCCGAGGCGCTGGCCGACAGGCGGTCCACCATGACGATCAGGGGCTCGTCGCCACACAGGGCGTCCCGTTCGGTGTAGTAGCGGGTCGTATCGCGCAGGGCCCTCCCCGCGGTGAACACGACCAGGCGGTCCCTGGGCAGGAACAGGTCGGCGACCGCGATGGCCTCCTTGAGGTACCCACCGCCATTGCCGCGGAGATCGAGGATCAGCCGCGTCATGCCCTGCCGGCGCAGGTCCTCGATCGCCCTGGCCACCTCCTCGCTCGAATCGGTCTGGAAGCGGACGAGCTTGATGTAGCCGGTGGAGTCCGCCAGCAGCGTGTGCAGACTGACGCTCTCCATCTGCACCTCTTCGCGCACGATCGTCAGATCGAACGGCTGGGAACGCCCGGCGCGAAGGATGGTCAGCGTCACCGGCGTGCCGGGCGGACCGCGCATGGCGTCCGCCGCGTCGCCTGCCGTCATGGTCTTGGTGGAGGAGCCGTTGATCGCCAGGATCAGGTCTCCGGAGCGCACGCCGGCGCGGGCAGCCGGAGTGTTCTCGTGCAGCAACTGCCAGACCGCGATCGCACTGTCGGGGCGCACGACCTGAATGCGGAAGCCCAGGCCGCCGTAGTGGCCCTGCGTCTGGATGTTGAAGTCCGCCAGGTTGCGGTCCTCCAGGAACACGGTATAGGGGTCGAGGATCTCCATCATGCCGGCGACCCCCGAGCGTATGAGCGTGTCCGGCGAGACCGCGTACAGCGCCTTGTCGGCGACCGCCTGCGTCACCTGCATCAGGGTCGCGAAGCTGCCCCCCAGGGTGGTGTCAGCGGGCGCGAGCCGATAGTCGGACTCGGGATCCAGCGGCTGAAACATGCCGCGCGCCGCCGCGTGCATGAGCGAGTCCGGCGGCAGCTTCTCGAAGTAGTAGGCATCGATGTACTGGGCGATCTTCCACAGCACCGTGTGGAACTCGCGCTCCACGTCGACGCCGGCCTGAGCGGACAGGGGCGCGCTGGCGAGCGCGACAGCGACGGTCAGCAGCCTGACGGCCTTCATCGAGACTCCTGCGGGGCGTGGGGTCCAGCGCCTGGGCGACCGACAGCCACCATGCGGGGTGCACAGGGCATGTGTACCTAAGCGCCCGGATCCGGCGGGTCAAGTGGGACGGCCATGGCGCCGGTCCACCGCCAGCGCCAGCCCCTGCAGGACCAGGGCCGGTTCGACGCGGGGCAGCGGGTGCACCAGCGGCGCCAGCACGGCGGCGTCGCCGCCGGTCAGGTAGAGGGCCAGGCGCTGGTCCAGGTGGGCCGCGATGCGGGCGCAGAGCTCGGTGAGCATGGCGGCTGTGCCGTGCACGCTGCCGGCCAGCATGCACGCCCGCGTCGAGCGCCCCAGCAAGGGCGCGTCGGCCGCCGGCACCACGGGCGGCAGCAGGCTCGTGCCCGCGTGCAGCGCGCGCAGGCCCAGATGCAGCCCCGGCACGATGAGTCCGCCGCGGAACACGCCGCCGCGATCCACGACATCGACGGTGAGGGCGGTGCCGGCGTCCGCGACCACCACGCCGCCGCGACCCTGCTCGCCGGCGAAGGCAGCCGCGGCGGCCAGCAGGCGATCGATGCCGACCGTCTGCGGGTCCTCGTAGTCGATGACCAGGCCCAGGTCCCACGCGGCGTCCACCACCTCGCACGGACCGCGGACCAGACCGGCCAGCGCCGCCGCGGCCATGTCCGCCCGGTCGGCCACCACCGAGGCGACGGCTGCGGCGTGCACCTGCCCGCCGGCCTGCCAGCGCTCCAGGCATGCCGCCACGCCGGCCGCCCAGGCGGCCCGGGTGGCGCAGTCGCGCGTGGGCAGCTTGCAGTGCTCCCGCAACGCGCCCCGAGCGAAGAGCCCCAGGTCCACGTTCGTGTTGCCGATATCGACGCACAGCAGCATGGATCATCTCCGGGTGGGGCGGCGCGGCGCCCTGGTTGACGTCCGGCTGCCGGACGGCTAGATTGGCGCCGCGCCGGCGGCTGCAGGGACGATGCCCGGACGCCGGTGGCCGGTGGCCAGGGGGATGCGGCAGACGCGCGGCCCGAGAACCTACGTGCGAGGGGGCGCGGGCGGTAGGGACGGCGGCCGTGCAGCCCGGAGCCCGGGGCGTGGCTGCGGCCGCGGCCTGCCGTCACCCGCGATGGACGAGGCGAATTCGGCATGGATCGACCGATCGAAGGTCATGTCGCCGCCATCATCGACGACACCACGCTGGTCCTGAACGTCGGTCTTCGCCACGGCGTGAGCGAGGGCATGCCGTTCGTGGTCTTCGGCGAGCACGCGGAGATCGTCGACCCGATCACCGGCGCGTCGCTGGGCCACTGGGAGTGCGTCAAGGCCCGGGTCGTGGTGACGCACGTGCAGGAGAGCATGTGCACGGTGCGCGCCCCGGCAGCGCGCCCGCATGAAGTGACCGACGGCTCCCGCCCGCTGAGCGCGGTGATGGTGGAGCACTCCCTGGGCAGGTACGGTCCCCTGGCCGACCAGTGGCAGCGGCTGGAGGTCCGCGCTGCGGATCTGCGCGGCCGGCCCCGGACCCAGCCCATAGCAGTCGGCGA
Organism: uncultured Gemmatimonadaceae bacterium; assembly: GCA_964591015.1. Taxonomy (GTDB): domain Bacteria; phylum Latescibacterota; class UBA2968; order UBA8231; family UBA8231; genus SLHA01. The sequence goes on along the minus strand of CAZPXM010000096.1, from coordinate 781 downwards.
CAAGGCGCGCTCCACCGGCCCCGCCGGCGTCGGCTCGGTGGAACCCGGTGCCGGCGTCACGCCGCCACCGCCCGCGGCCGCGGCGGCCGCCTCCCCGGCACCCCCTGCCGCAGGCGATGAGCCGGACGCGCACGCCTAGGCCGGCGCGAGCCGCGGCGCTGGCCTGCTGCCTGCTGGTCGGCTGCGGCTACTACTCGACCACCGGCGGCATGGTCGGTGGCATCCGCTCGGTGGCGGCGCCGATGGCGGCCAACCAGACTGCGGAGGCGGGTCTGGCCGAGATCCTCACCGAGCGCGTGGCGAGCACCCTGGCGCAGGACGGCCGCCTGCGGGTGGTCGACGAGGAGCGGGCCGACGCGATCCTGGCCCTGACGGTCCTGGGCGCCGAGGACGCGCCCTTCACCTTCACCGCCGGCGAGACGACCGAACAGTACCGCTTCCGCGTGTCGGTCAGGGCCGAGATCGTGCGGGCCAGCGACGGCACCGTGCTGCTCGAGCTGCCGCGCCTCGAAGGCTGGAGCACGTACGACGCCAGGGCCGGGGACGCGGAAGGCCGCGACCCGGCGGTGCGGGCCGCCGTGGACATGGTGATCCGCGAACTGGTGGACCGCGCCGCGGCGGGCTGGTAGGCGCGGGGGCGCCCGTGCCTGCGGGCCGTCAGCGCGGCGGCGCCGGTCTGCCGGCGGCGCTGGTCGCGCCGGCCGGATCGCGGCCCCACACCCGCAGCACCCCCACCACCGCCAGCGCGCCCAGCGCCAGACCGGCCCAGCGCGGGTACAGC
>CAZPXM010000095.1:0-14548 GCA_964591015.1 uncultured Gemmatimonadaceae bacterium | reverse complement strand
GTGGGGGCCAACGTCGTCAACGCCGTATGCGAGGACGACGAGGGGGTCATCTGGATCGGCACCGCAGGGGGCCTGGTGCGGTATGCGCCGCGCTGGAGCGTCCCGGCAGTCGGCATCGAAGGGGTGACCACGGACCGCACCTATCGACCCGAAGCTCAGGTGGAGGTCGCCGCGCCAGCAGGGCGGGCGAGGTTCGAGTTCCGCGGTGTCAGTCCGCACGAGCCTGCCGAGTATTTGGTCTACCGTCACCGACTGGTTGGCCATGCAGCGGCGTGGCAGTGCACCCACGAGCGGTACGCCGAGTACGAGGGCCTGCGTCCGGGCGACTGCGTCTTCGAGGTGCAGGCTGTGGACCGCGACCTGCGTTACTCGCCAGTGGCTCGGCTCGAGTTGCGCATCGTCGAGGACCCTCGCGTCGCGGCGCTCACTGCGGTGTTGAGCAGCGAGGGCGCAAAGGGCGAGTTCATCGGGGAGAGCGCCAGCCTGCGGCGCGTGCTGCAGCAGTTGCGCGAGGTCGCCTCCACCGAGCTCACCGTTCTCGTGACGGGCGAGACCGGTACGGGCAAGGGCCTGGCGGCTCGCGCGATCCATCAGCTCAGCGCGAGACGACACGGGCCGTTCATCCACGTGAACTGCGGCGGCCTGCAGGCGCAGCTCATCGAGAGCGACCTGTTCGGGCACGAACGGGGTGCATTCACCGGCGCCGTCGCGCGACGGCTGGGCAAGTTCGAGCTGGCGGACGGGGGAACCATCTTCCTCGATGAGATCGGCGATCTGTCCGCCGACTGCCAGACTCGCCTCCTGCACGTGCTCCAGGAGCGCGTCATCGAGCGCGTAGGCAGCCAGAAGTCCGTCTCCGTAGACGTGCGCGTGATAGCGGCCACCAATCGTGACCTGGCGCGGGCCGTCCGTCAGAACCAGTTCCGTGCCGACCTTTTCTACCGGCTCAACGTCTTTCCGGTCGTGCTTCCCCCCTTGCGGGATCGCCGTGAGGACGTGCCGCTGCTGGCGCAGCATTTCGTGCGCCAGTTCTCCGCCCATCTGCATCGCCCTCCTCCCGTGCTCACCGACGCCGCCATGGTCAGACTCCTCGAGTACTCGTGGCCTGGGAACGTGCGCGAGCTCGAACACACCATCCAGCGGGCCGTGATTCTGAGCGACTCGACGTCCATCGGGCCCGAGCACATCGTCCTGGGTCCCATGCCACCCGCGCAGCAGCAAGAGCAGAACCTGGAGATCCTGCCCTTGGAGGAGTTCGAGCGCCGCTACCTGCAGCGGGTGCTCGAGCACACTGGCGGGGTGATCCACGGGCGGCGTGGCGCGGCGCTGCTCCTGGGCGTCAAGCCCACCACTCTGCGAAGCCGCCTGCAGCGTCTCGGGCTGAGATAGGCTCTCGACACCTCCGGTCCAGGAGTGCCTGTCAGTCAGCTACCACATACAGCAGTTCACAAGGTAGCATTACGATATTTCGCCATGATCATCTATCCCATTGCGTATCGTCGTCTTACGCTCCATCTCGAATCAGGACCTCACCAGCCCTTACGATATTTCGCCATCAGCCGTGGACTCGGAGCCGGAAGCGGCTCCCATCCACATCGGGAGACTCATTGTTACGCAACAGAATAGCTAGTCGACAGCAGATCCCGCGCAGCTGGCACGATTGTTGATCTATGAAGATCGCTGTTCGGCGGAGGCGCCAAGACCGTCGCCACGCCGGCCCAACCCCAGCGGCCCGTGCCGGCCGCGCATGAGGAGGACGTGCGATGCTCCGCAACGAGAAGAAGTCCCACGCCGTTGTCCAGTCACTGCGCTCCCTGGCAGCAGGCCTGCTGGCTGCTGGAGCGATGCTCATCATCGGTCGGAGCGCGGATGCGCAGGTCATCGCTCAGACGCACCGGCAGGATGACGAGCATGCACGCAGGGCCGAGCGACAGCCGGCCGAGCGCATCGAGCCAGTGGACTTCAGCGAGCTCGGCGAAGGGTGGGGAGATCCGCCGCTTGGCCCTCGTCCCGAATGATTCCCACCCGGCCTGGGCATGAGAACGATCATCCCGGCGCCCTGGCGCTCCCTGGTGGCTCTGCGATTGCTCGACTGGGCCGATCGTGTCCGGCGAGCACAGCCGCAGCCGAACAGGCCGCGGCTGTGCGTGTTGCTGTTCTGCCATGGCTACAGTCTGGCGCACACGCTCCGGCCGGCAGTCCTTGCCCAGGCGCTCCGAGCGCGGGGTCACAGGGTAGTGCTGGCTGGACGCGGCCCGCACATGCGCAGGGTGAGGGAGTTCGGGTTCCGGGTGGAGGAAGTCGAGACGCTGCCGCAGGACCGCATCGACGCAGCGGTGCAGCGCGGCGAGTACAGGTACTATGATCTCGAGTGGATCGACCGGTGTGTGCAGTCGGAACGGTCGTTGATACGGGCCACCGGGGCCGGTCTGGTGGTCCACGATTTCCGGCCGACCGCTGCGGTGAGCGCCCGTCTCGAGGGTGTGGATGACGCACGGATCACCCAGGCGTACAATCAGCCTCGGTATGCGTACCGGCTGGCGGTCCCCGATGACCTGGCCAGCGAGACGGGGCCATTCGCCGCCTATCTGGCCGCACGCGCAGGCGAGGTTCGCCCCCAGCGCAGTCTGTCGCTGCTGGCGGACATTCCGGAGCTCCACCCGCCAGCGCCTGGAGACGTGGGGTACTACTACGTCGGACCCCTGCTGGCCGTCCAGCCCGAGCCGAGGGCAGTGCCGATGCTGGACGCCGGCTGGGACCCGGCCTGGCCTCTGGTGTACGTGACTTGCGGCAGCAGTGGCCGCCCACCCGTCTATCTCGACGAGCTGGCCGCGGCCGCTGCCTGCCTGCCAATACGCGTCGCGATCTCCACGGCAGGCCGCTGGCATCCTGGAGCGTTGCCAGCCAACGTGCGGGCCTTCGAGTACCTGCCGGCAGCGTGGATCTTGCGACGCGCCGCGGTGCTTGCCGGGGTCCCGGGCATCGGCACGATCTACCAGGCGCTCGCCTGTGCTGTCCCGATCGTCGGCGCGCCGGAGCACCTGGACCAGGAGTACCACCTGAACCGGGTCCGCGACCTTGGGCTGGGGTGCAAACTCGATCGCCGCGCGCTCACCGGAAGCAGCCTGCTGGACGCCATCAGCGGTGTCCTGGCAGAGCGAGAAGTCTACCACGAACGCTGTCGTCCCTTTGCGGAGGCCGTGAAGCGATGGCGCGGCGGCGAAGAGGCGGCAGACGTGCTGGAGAGGTACCTGTCTACTCGTGATGATGCCTACCCGAGCGACTCGGCCAGCGCGGTCCCGGCAGCTCACTTCGAACGCTACCTCACGAGCACTGCTCCCCCGCAACTGACGCCTGCTGCCCTCCGGTCCATGCTTCGGAGCGCCGTGGAGCAGGGCATGCCAACGGTGCGGCGCAACGGCGAGACCGCGTTCGATCCCTATACCGCCTGGAACTGGCTGTACGAGCGCCAGCCCGAGTTCTTTGCGGCCGACTACCGGGCCCAACGCGATCGCAGGCGCCTGAGTCACCAAGTCGGTTCGGGCGGCGTGTCGCTGCGGGCGTCGGCGCAGCGCTACCGTCTGCGCTACACGCTGACGCTCGATCCGTCGATGTGGGGGGGGCGGCGGGTCAAGGTGTTCCTGCCCGTGCCCATCGCGCGGCCCCACCAACAGGACGAGGTGGAGATCCTCGCGTGCAGGCCGCCGGAGATGGCCAGCGTCCTGGCAGAACGCGCCGGCTTCTTCTACGGCTACACGACCACGTGTGGAGACACTCCGCTCGAGTTTGGCTACGAAGCGACGGCCCGCGTGCACGAACGGCGGTGTGGGTCTCTGGCCAGCACGGCACCCCCCCCGGACGTGAACCGTTGGTTGCAGCTGCCCGAGGGGCTGGCCCTGTTGCCCGAGATCGTCCGCTTCCGCAGCTCGCTGCGCCATGGGGTGGAGCAGCCGGAGCGGCGGGCTCGGGAGACCTACCAGCACCTGCTGGCGAGGACGCGCTTCCGCAAGACCCGGGATCGTGGCAGCGGCCTGGCGTACGCGGCTCAGCACGTGCTGCGCGATCGGGTCGGCCACTGCGTCAGCCTGACTCGCACCTTCATCGCGTTGTGTCGCTGCGACGGCATCCCGGCGCGCGAGCTGACGGGCGCGCTGCTGGGCTATCCTGCAGGCCCGGAGCTGCTGGTCCGCCAGGCGTTCTGCGAGCCGGTGTTCGGGCACACCTGGGCGGAAATCTGGCTGGCCGGCAGCGGCTGGACGCCGGTCGAGTTCCAGGCCATCACGATCGGGGCAAACGCGGACACAGGCTGCAATGTCCGCGACGAGCGTCTCCGCGCCTGGATGCGCAGCGAGGGGCCGGCGTACGAGGCGTACTACTTCGGCAATACGGATCACCAGCGGGTCGTCTGCTCGAACTCTGCCAAGACTATCCCCCCTTTCCTCGTCGAGGACGTGACGCGTCCCGTCGGCGACCCAGGTCGCTGGCACTGCCCGCAGGATCTGCCGTACACGTGCCGTCTGGAGACGCAGCCGGTATGATCGACGTCAGCGTGGTGATCGCGACGCATGACCAGATTGGCAGACTGCGCTTGGTGCTGCAGGGCCTGAAGGTCCAGACCCTGGTGCGCGAGCGGTTCGAGGTGATCGTCGTCGACGATGGCTGCACCGACGGCACCGCGGCGGAGTTGCTCTCGCATCCCTGCAGCTGGCTGCGAGTCTTGCAGGCACCCGGCCACGTGGGCCGATGCGCGGCCCGCAACCTGGGAGCTGCAGCGGCTGGCGGCAGGCTGGTGGTGTTCCTGGACGGGGATGCGCTGCCCTCGCCGACCCTTCTGTCAACCTACTGGGACGCCTATCAGCAGCATGGCGAGAATGCTGTTCTGTGCGGACGGCAGCGCGTCCTGCCCGGGCTGGACTACCTGGACGATCCACAGGATGCCCGCAGCGCAGTCAGGCACGCGCCGAGCGTGGTGGCCGACTGGGCAGCGGCACACGCTGCTGGCCTGGTTGTGCGCGAAGAGGATGTCCTGGCGGGGTCGCGCGACCTGCTGAAGCGCAGCTACCTGGGCGGCTACCCGTTTCCCGATGCGGCAGAGAAGCAGCGGCAGACCCGCGAGTTGCTCGCCTCCGGCCGAGGGCCGGGAGGCCTGGAGTGGGTTGGCTTCGTGCCCCACAATGGTGCCATCCCGCGGCGGCTGTGGCGTGCCGCAGGCGGGTTCGATACGGCCATACCGTTCAGTGAGGGGTGGGAGTTGGCCTACCGTCTCGTCAACGGGTTCGGTGCCGCCGTCGTCGCCACCGATGCCGACACTCTTCACCTGTACCACCACCATCGCTTCCTGGATGCCCAAGGTGCGCGCGCCGAGGCGATCGTGCGGTACCGCGCGGTCGAGTACATGGCCCGCAAGCACCACGACCAGCGGATTCGCTTGCTGTACCTGTGGTTCGCGTCTCTGTGGCCGGATCCCTTCATCCCAGACGATGCGGTAGTGTCGGATCTGTTGTCCTGCGACGCGGCGTACCGGGCCTGGGACGTCGCCCAGCAGCGCGAATGTGCCGCGATAGTGAGCCACCACCCAGTCATCGGCCACTTGGCCGCAGCGTAGGAGGCAACATGGGCATGCCAGAGCGGAACAGCAGATCGGTACAGGCGCGCTTGGAGGGGCGGCTGGCGGCACAGGAGGAAGCGGACGACCGCGCGGCTCTCGCGCAGACCTGCATGCAGTTGGGCCTGGTCTGTCGGGACGCTGGCGAGATGGTGCCCTGCGAGCGCTACCTGCGTCGTGCCCTGGTACTCAGCGAGGCTCTGAAGGACCGGCGGACGGTGGCGCAGGCTTTCCTCGAACTGGGGCTGTTGTTCGAGCTGCGCGGCGATCGCGGGCAGGCGTTGTTCTACCTGGAGGAGGCGCTGTGCCGGTACGAGCGGCTGGCCGAAGCCGCCGGCCGCGCTCGTGCTCTGGGTGCCATCGGGCTGATCCGGCAGGAGCTGGGCGAGGTGCAGGCGGCTGTGGAGTGCCAGCGACAGGCTCTCGCTCTGGCTCGGGAGGCTGCGGACCGCTCCGTCGAAGCGGTCGCCTGCGGCAATCTGGCAGCGGCGCTGCAGGCTCTGGGCGACGTCGCCGAGGCGCGCACCTGGCACGCCCGATCGCTCGCCCTGTTCCGCCAGCAGCACGACGCGAAGGGGACCGCGGGCCAGCTGCGCTGCCTGGGAATGCTCGCCATGGCGGATGGCGATATGAAGACGGCTCGGACGCTGTTGGGCGAGGCCCTGAGCCTGGCCGAGGGCGCAGGCCACCTGCTGGGTCAGGCGATGGCCTGCGCCGCTCTGGCGAGCTGGCACCAGGCTCAGGGGCAGCGAGCGGCGGCCCTGGCACGCTATGTGCGCGCGGTCTCCCTGGCCGAGGCGAGCGGTCACCTGCCTCTGGTGGCCGAACTGCGCGGCCTCCTCGGCAGATTGTACCTGGCGAGCCGTGACTACGAGAGCGCCTGCAACGAGCTGGAACTGGCGTTGCAGATCTGGGAGGAACTGGGTTGGGCCCAGGAGCTGGCGACGACCTGCCGGCTGCTCGGCGACACGTACTTCCATCTCGAGCCGAGCGACGGCGAGAAGGCTGCGGCCATGTATGAGCAGGCGCGTGCGTGGGCCGCCGAGCTGGCCGACCAGGCCGGCCAGGGACGAGCGTGCACGGGGTTGGGAAAGCTGGCGGCGCGACGCGGCGACTACAGCCAGGCCGTGGCGTTGTGGACCATGGCTGTGGGCCTCCTGCGCGGCGCCGGACAGGAGCGTGAAGCGGAGCAGGTGGCCAAGGCGATCCGCACCTGTTGGGGAAAGACGACCCCCCACGCCGTCTGATGGAGAGGCTGGAATGGGAGCGAACGACGAGAGCCAGCCGCAGCACCGGCAGTTGGTGGGTGTGACCCGACGGCTCCTGGAGCGCGTGTGGGCGGTGACGGGTCACGAGCAGGTGCCCGAGCTCCTGCTGGAGATGCGCGACAGCCTGGACCCTTCGATCGCGGCGCCCTGTCGGGCGGTCCTGTACCTGGTGACGCCGAAGGGCGAGCACCTCGAAGTGCGTCACCGCGAGCTGGCGGTCCACGCGTCCTGGTGCCGATCCGCAGCGGGGGCTGGGGCCAAGCGAATCGTCGCCCTGTGGCAGGCAAGGGCTGGTGGCCGGCTGCTCGATGCACCGGCTGCCTCGCCGCCGGTGCCGGTGCCGTGCTGCGCCGGTCTCGAGGTGCGCGCCGCGCTGGAAGTGCCGTTCTCGCACGGCGTCCTCGGGCTGTACAGCGACCGGGCAGGCGCGTTCGGCCAGGCTGCGGTGTGCTGGGGCGAAGAGATGGGGCTGGTGCTGTCGGTGCTCTACCACCGGCTGGCAGATCTGGCCGCGCTGCAGACCAAGGAGCGGCAGCTGCGGCAGGTGCAGCGCCTGCAGCTCGTGGGCCAGCTCACTGCTGAGGTTGCTCACGACCTGAACAACCCGTTGTCCGTCATCACCGGCGAGTGCGCCATCCTTCTCGGCGAAGCGCAGGATCGGGACACGGCGGAGGGGGTGCAGGCGATCCAGCGGGCGGCAGACCAGGCGCGGGCCCTGAGCCATCGGCTGCTGGACTTCGTGCGCGGCAACAGACTGGAGAAGGACTGGACCAACTTCAACCGTCTGGTCCAGGAGACCGTGGAGCTGGTCCGGCGGGTGTTCGCCAAGGAGGGCATCGAGCTCACCACGGAACTGGAACGCAACCTGCCGTGGATCGAGGCGCACGAAGGACAGGTGCAGCAGGTCATCCTCAACCTGCTCCAGAACGCGCGCGAGGCGCTGCGCGGGTACCGGCCGCATGGCGCCGTGATGCTGCGCACCTATGCTCGCGATGGTTCCGTCGTGCTGGAGGTCGAGGACAATGGCCCCGGCATCCCCGAAGACATCGCCCAGCACATCTTCGAACCCTTCTTCACCACCAAGAGCAGCTCGGAGGGCACGGGTCTGGGGCTGAGCGTATGCGCCGGCATCGCGCGCGAGCACGGCGGCGAGATTCGCCTCGAGCCGCGGGCGCTTGGCACGTGCATGGCTCTGCAGTTGCCGGTGCGCCAGGCCTGCGTCCAGGGCGCGCTGAACTGAAGGCGGCGGGGGCGCAGGACCCGGCTCTGCGCCCCTAGCCGCAGCCTGGCAGCACTCTTGACCAGTTGGTCCGTCCCCACGATATAGTTGCGCGATCGTTGCGCGGCCTCGCGCGGCCGCGGTGGCCGCGCCATGGGCCACTGGCCGGCAGGGGCGTTGGCGCGCCTGCTGCTGGATCGAGGCTCGCTTCTTTCCGGTCGCCATCGCGGCCAGGAGAAGTGCTGGCTTGCCCAGGCGAGGACCGTCCGACAGGCTCCCTGTCCGCCCTGATGCGGTTGCCCGAACCCCGGTGCGCGCCGTCGTGCTCATGGGGGTCTGCGGCAGTGGCAAGACCACGGTGGGCAGGCTGCTGGCCGGCGAGCTGGGGTGGATTTTCCGCGACGGCGATGACTACCACCCGCCGGCGAACGTGGCGAAGATGGCTGCCGGTGTGCCGCTGACGGACGCCGATCGCCAGCCGTGGCTCCGGAGACTGGCGAAGATTCTGCGCCGGGCGTTGGCAGCCGGCGAGGGCATGGTGCTGGCCTGCTCCGCGCTGCGGGCCGTCTACCGGCAGCTGCTGGGCGCCGACCGGCCGGGCGTGCTGCTGGTCTACCTGCGCGGCAGCCCACAGACCATCGCCGGACGACTGGCGATGCGCCGGCACAGGTACATGCCGGCTTCGCTGCTGGACAGCCAGTTCGCGGTGCTCGAAGAGCCAGGCGACGCCATGGTGGTGGACGTCGAATGGCCGCCTGCGGAGATCGTGCGCCGCATCCGCGCCGCCGTTGCGGACGGATGGATGTCTCCCGCGTCCGGCGGCGGCACACCGCAACCGATGTCCGCGCCGGGTTCCCGGCGTGCTGGCGGGCCCGCACCTGCCAGCAGGCCGGCGGCTGCGGCCCGCCGTGCGGCCGCGGCCCGCGGACGGCAGGATCCCTGAGCGCCGACGCCCCACCGGCCGAGGAGAAGACCCGATGTACCCGCTGGAGCAGACCTATCTGCACCACCGCCTGCAGCGTGCCCGGCACGAACTGCGCGCCAGCCGGGCCCTGCTGTGGGTCGCGGGGGCGCTGGTGGGACTGAACCTGACGCTCATCGTTCTGGCGGTGGCGCGGGGCTGGCGTCCCCGTGACTGCCTGTCCGCCCTCGCTCTGGCGGTGTGGGCGGCACTGCTGGCGCTGCAGAGTCGCATCTGTGTTCGCCGCAGGCGGCGCGTCGAGGAGCTCGAGCGCCAGCTGCAGCAGGCGCCGGGGGGCCGCGGGCAACAGCCGCGAGACTCCTGCCGCCTGCCTGCCGCGCTGGATCGATAGCTCCGGGGAACGGCAGTCCTGATCGGCATCGGGCGCGCGTCTGCGCCCCGCTCGCTCGACGCCCTGATGCCACGGGCGCGCAGTCTGCCAGCGGCCACTGGAAGAGGAGGGAACGGTGAACCTGCAGCACCTCCGCTACTTCTCGGCCGTGGCGCGCCTCGGCGGGTTCACCAAGGCCGCGCAGGCCTTGCACGTCACCCAGCCGACGGTGAGCACGGGCATCGCCGAGCTGGAGCGGGTACTCGGCGTGCGCCTCCTCCATCGCACGGGCCGCCAGGTCGAGTTGACCATGGAGGGCCGCCTGCTGCTCGGCTACGCCATGCAGATCGAGGACGCAGTCGACGAGGCGCGCGGCAGGCTGGCGCGCCACGAGGTGCCAGCCGGCGAGGGTTTCCAGTTCGGAGCGATCGATGCCGCGGTCATCTACCTGCTGCCGGACCTGCTCAAGCAGTTCATGCGCAGGTACCCCGACGTGGCGCTGCGCGTCCAGGTGGCGCCGTCGCGGTACCTGGTCGAGGACCTGCTGGCGAACCGTGCGGAGTTCGCGCTGATCTCTCTGCCGTTCGCCCACCCCAAGATCCAGTCGGTCCCCGTGTACGACGAGTCGATGCCGCTGGTCGTCAGTCCCGAGCACCGGTTCGCGTCCGGCGCAGCGGTCAGTCTGGCGCAGGTCGTGCAGGAGCCGTTGATCCTGTTCCATGCGGACTCCGTGTCGCGCCGGATCGTGGATGACGAGCTCCGGGCTGCTGGCCTGGTGCCCGGAGTCGTCATGGAGATGCGCAGTCCGGAGGCCATGCGCCGGCTCGTCGAGGCAGGCGTCGGGATCTCGTTCCTGCCGGAACTGACCGTGCGGGAGGCGCTGGCGCGGGGCACGCTCCGGCAGGTGGCGGTCGCAGGGGTGCAGTTCGGCCGGCAGATCGGCGTGGCCTGGCGGCGGGGCCGCTACTTCGGGCCTCCGGTGCGTGCGCTGCTGGAGTCCATCTTCGCGTGCTACGGCGGTGGCGCGGCGTTCGCGGCAGCTGGCGGCGGCGCGGGCGGCTAGCGGCGGTCCTCGCGGCCAGCGGCCAGTTGTTGCGCCGCGGGCTGGGTGAGGTCGGCGCGCCTGCCGGGCAGCTCGCCGGCGCGCGGCCGCAGTCGTGCGTTACTGCCGGCAGCCCTGTCCGTGTTGTTGCCCGAGCCTGCCGCAGGGCCGTTTATTCTGGGGGCTGCTACGGAAACGGTCGCCGACCAGAGCATGGCGAGGACGCAGGCATGATCGACGTGAAGGCCATTCGCGCCAACCCCGAGGCGCTGCGCGAGGCGATCCAGGCGCGGCGCGTGGACCCGCAGCGAGCCGACCTCGACCGCTGGCTCGAGCTGGACGCGCGTCGGCGGGCGACGCAGGCAGAGCTGGACGCCGTGAACGCAGCCAAGAAGGAGCTGGCGCGGCTGGGGCACAGCGATCCCGAAGCTGCGCGCAACCGCGGCCAGCAGTTGCGCGCCCAGAGCCGCCAGCTCGAGCAGCAGTTGGCCGAACTCACGGCTGCCTGGCGGCAGATCCTGGACTGGTTCCCGAACTGGCCGCATCCCGACATGCCCCGCGGCGACAGCGAGGCGGACAACGTCGAGGAGAAGGCCTGGATACCCGGCGTGGGTTACCTGCCCGCGGCGCGGCTGGGGCGTGGGAACGCCAGTGCTGCCTGGATGCCCAGACGTCCGCTGCACGCGGATGGCGCCGACTTCGCGCTGCGGGATCACGCGGAGCTGGGGGCGGCCTTGGGCATCGACACGACCCAGGCAGGCAAGGTATCCGGCTCGCGGTTCGCCTACCTCCACGGTCCGGCGGCACGCCTGCAATACGCGCTCACCCGCCTGCTCGGCGACGAGCTGCTGCGGCGCGACTACCGGATGATGGTCCCGCCGCTGCTGGTGCGCGAGCGTTCCCTGTACGGGACCTCGCACTTCCCGGAAGGGCGGGACCAGGTGTACGCGATCGGTGCGGAGAACGTGGAGGACAACGCTCAGCTGTACCTGGTGGGCTCCTCGGAGCCGGCGAACTTCAGCTTCTTCAGCGAGCGGGTGCTGAGTGTCGAGAGTCTGCCGGTGCGGCTCTTCGCGGTGACCACCTGTTTCCGCTCGGAAGCGGGTTCGTGGGGGCGCGACGTGAAGGGGATCAAGCGCGTCCACCAGTTCGACAAGCTCGAGATGAACGCCGTGTGCACCCCGGAGCAGTCGGCGGCCATGTACGAGGAGTTCGGGCAGATCAACGAGTGGCTCCTGCAGTCCCTGGAACTACCCTACCGCATGGTGGACAAGTGCACCGGCGACGCCGGCTATCTGGCCAGCCACCGCCAGCGCGACATGGAAGTCTGGATGCCGGCGAGCGGGGAGTTCATGGAGGTGATGACCGACACGAACACGACGGACTACCAGGCGCGCCGACTCAATATCCGCTTTCGCGACGAGCGCGGCGGGCTGCAGTACTGCCACACGGTGAACGACACCGGCTGCGCCATGGGACGCATGATCATCGCCATCCTGGAGAACTACCAGCAGCCCGGCGGCGCCGTGCGCGTGCCGGCGGTCCTGCAACCGCTGGTCGGCAGCGCCAGCCTCCAGCCGGAGCGCTGGGTGATCTGAGAGGGAGGGGGTGCGGATGAGTGCGCGGATCATCAGCGGCAAGGAGGTGTCGGCCGCCATGCGGGCGGAGATGGCGGCGGAGGTCGAGCTGCTGCGCCGCGAGCGGGGCCTGATACCAGGGCTGGCCGTGGTGCTGGTCGGCGACGACCCCGCCTCGGTCTCGTACGTGCGCGGCAAGCGCCAGGCTTGCGACGAGGTGGGCATCCACTCGCTCGAGCGCCGGTTTCCCGCGGATCTTCCCGAGGACGAGCTGGTCGGGGTCGTCGGCGAGCTCAACGGCGAGCCGAGCATCCACGGGATCCTGGTCCAGCTGCCCCTGCCGGGGCAGAGCGAAAGCCGCGTGCTCAACGCACTCGCCCCCGACAAGGATGTCGATGGGCTGCACCCGGCGAACCTTGGCAGGCTCATGCGCGGCGAGGAGGGATTCCTGCCGTGCACACCCCACGGGGTGCAGCAGATGCTCCTGCGCAGCGGCATCGACGTGGCCGGGCGGCACGTGGTCGTCGTGGGGCGCAGCGTGCTGGTGGGGCGCCCGCTGGCCAACATCCTCACCCAGAAGCGACCCGGCGCGAATGCGACGGTGACGCTGTGCCACACCGGCACGGTGGAGCTGGCGCGGTTCACGCGCCAGGCGGATATCCTCATCGTGGCCGCCGGGCGGCCGCACACGATCAGTGCCGACATGGTCAAGGAGGGCGCCGTGGTCGTCGACGTGGGCGTCAACCGAGTCGACGACCCGCATCGCCGGCAGGGCTTCCGCCTGGTGGGTGATGTCGATTTCGATGCGGTCAAGGAGCGGGCCAGCGCCATCACGCCGGTGCCCGGCGGGGTGGGGCCGATGACGATCACCATGCTGCTGTATAACACGATCTGGTCGTGCAAGCGCATGCATGGTCTTGCCTGACCGCGGCGCGGCAGCGCGAGTCGGGTCGCGCGCGCCGGTGCGCCTGGAACCGTGGCTGCGCCCTGGCCGGGCTGGCAGGGAGTTGGGCCCAATGATGACAGCACTGCTCCTGCGGCAGGTGCCGCTCTTCCGGAGCCTGGACGACGCCCAGGTCGAGGCCCTGGCAGCCGTGGCCATGCGGCGGCAGTACGCGCGCGGCCGCGTCATCGTGCTCGCCGAGCAGCAGGGCGACGAATTCTTCGCCATCAGCCGCGGCCAGGTGAAGGTCACGCTCTCCCGCGCCGACGGCCGGCAGATCATCCTGGCCCTGTTGGGTCCGGGGGCTGTCTTCGGCGAGCTGTCGCTGCTGGATGGCAAGCCGCGCTCGGCCACCGTGACGGTCACCGAGGACGCGGAGCTGGTGACGGTGCCGCGCGCCGCCTTCCTGGCGTTGCTGCGCCGCGAACCGAAGGTCGCCGTGGCGCTGCTCGGCGAACTGGCGGCCAGGCTGCGGCGCACCGATCTCCAGATCGCCAACATGGCGCTGTGCAATGTCACCCACCGCGTCACGAGCACCATCCTGCAGCTGGTGGCCGACCACGGCGTGCCGACGGCGGAGGGGCTGCTGCTCGAGCGCCGCCCGACCCACGAGGAGCTGGCCAGCATGGCGGGCACGACACGCGAGACGGTCACCCGGGTTCTGGGACGGCTGGAACGGGACGGGTACCTGGTCAGCCGCGGGCGCCGGCTGCTCGTGCTGCGCGAGCCGGAAGACGAGGCGCAGGAGCCGTGACGGGCCGGTGCTTCCGGATCAGGGTGCCGGCTTCCAGCGCGAATCTGGGCCCTGGTCTGGACTGCCTCGGGCTGGCTCTCGCCCTCTACCACGACCTGACGGTCGTCGAGGAGCCGGGTACGGGACTGGCCGTCGAGGTGGCGGGCCGCGGCGCGCGGCAGTTGCCGGCAGACTCCCGCAATGCCGTGTACCAGGCGATGGCCCAGGTCCTCGCCGGCGCCGGCTGCCGCCCTGGCCGATTGCACCTGCGCTGTGCCAGCTCCATCCCGCTGGCCGCGGGTCTGGGCAGCAGCGCGGCCGCCTACGTCGCGGGAGCGGCGGCCGGCATGGTTCTGTGCGGCAGGGATCCGGATCCCCGGGAACTGGTGGAACGAGGGACCAGGGCGGAGGGGCACCCGGACAACGTGGTGCCCTGCGTGTGCGGTGGGTTCACCGTGGCGGCGGCCGCGGCAGGCGGAGTCGACTTCATCCGGCTGGAGGTGCCTGCCGAGCTGCGTGCCGTGGTGGCGGTGCCCGGTTTTCGGCTGCCCACCCGCATCGCCCGAGAGGCGCTCCCTGCAGCCGTGCCGCTGGCGGCGGCAGCGTTCAACGTCGGCCGCGCCAGCATGCTGGTCGCGGCCGTGACTGCCGGGGCCTGGGATCTGCTCAGGGCCGCCATGCAGGACGCCCTGCACCAGCCCTACCGCAGCGCGCTGGTCCCCGGGTTGGAGCAGGTATGCACGGCGGCAGTCGACGCCGGGGCCCTGGGTGCGGCGCTGAGCGGCGCCGGGCCGGCCATCGTCGCCCTGGCCCGCGCCGGCGCCGGCGGCGAGCCACAGCTGAACGCGATCGGGGCAGCGATGGTCGCC
>CAZPXM010000094.1:0-14711 GCA_964591015.1 uncultured Gemmatimonadaceae bacterium | reverse complement strand
CTCTAACCATCTGAGCTAATCGCCCTCGCAGAACTCGGAGCGTCGGAGGAATCGCTGCACCGCTCGCTGGGCGCATGCGGCCGCCCCCGCACACCGCGCCGGACCGCAGCCGCTCCGCGTGCCTGGCGCAAAGCGGAGGGCAATATAGACCTGCCGTTCGTGTGGGTCAAGGCGGCGGCGGGTTGCCCGTGGTCTGGTGGCCGCCGGGGCGTGTCCCGGCACGATCCGCCTGTCTCGACCTGGACCCGGTAGCTGCCGGACTACCCACCACTATATTCCATATCGCGTTCAACACATTCGGTTCGACGGCAAGGAACTCGCATTCGAGGAGGCCGTGCATGACCCGCAACGCAGTGTCTGGTGGACGTGAAAGAAGCAGGGGCGCGCTGACCGGCACAGCCCGCATGGCTGCCCTGCTGGCCATACTGGCGATGGCCGTGGGCGCCGGCGCCGCGGAAGTGGTCTCGCCGCTGGTCGCGCTCCCGACAGAGGGAATTGCGACTCCGGCCGGCACGGACGTCCGGCTCTACAGCGCACCCGTGGTCCTCGCCAGCGCGTTCTTCGACGGCACCGGCAGCAGCGCCACCGCGTTCTCCGCCGAAGCCGGCCAGCAGAAGCTGGTCACCCTCGACGCGGCGGGCAATGCCGCCACACGGGTCGTCTCCGAGATCCTCGGGGGCATCAGCGGGCGGTACGGCATGGCTCACGGCCAGGACGTGCTGGCCGTGCTGGACTACTGGCCCGAGGGAGGTTCGTACTACAAGGGGTTGTTCCGCATCGCCCCGGACGGCGGGTACAGCGCCTGGCCCCTGACCCGGGAGCACGGTGGCGCCACGGGCCTGGTGCCGGCAGCGCGCTCCAGCCTCTTCCTGCCTGCGGCGCTGCCCGAGGGCCTGCACATCCCGCCGGGCATGAGTGCCCGCGCTCTGCGCTCCAACTACACCCTGGGCCGCCTCGGCAGTCTGTTCTTCGGCGGGGACGGCTACCTGTACGTGCTGACGGCCAGCCCCAACCGCAAGACGCTGGCCCGGGTCGCGCCAGACGGTACTTCGTCCGTGGTCATCCAGGCGGACGTCCTCGTCGGGAGCAACCTGCGCGCCGCGGCGCCATACGGTGACGGGTACGTGCTGGCGCTGGACTATGCCCCGACGTCGGGCAGCGCCCTGGGCGGGATCTACCGCCTGGCCGCGGACGGCACGTACTCCGAATGGGGTCTGACCGAGGGCCACGGCGGGGTGAGCGATCTGATCCCGGCGCCCCAAGGCGGGTACTACTTCACCGATTTCGAGAACGACAACCTGTGGTTCATCACGGCGCCCGGACAGCCCGAGCGGGCGCTGCTGTCGTCATCGCCCGTGGCCTTGTGGTCCGTGGCTGCCAGCCAGACCGGCGACATCTGCGCCGTCAACTGGGTGCCGGGCGAGTGGTGGTCCAACGGCGGGGTGAACGGAGTGTACCGCATTGCCGGCGACGCCGCCGGACTGGCGGTCGCCGCCCCGGAGGGGAGCCGGTTCCATGCGGTGGCGGCGGGCGCGGGCGGCCTGTTCGGCACCTCCTTCTACGTCACCGACGAGCTGGGCGGCAGGGTCCTCCGTCTCGAGGCCGACAACACCCTCACGCCCGTCATCACCGGTCTGCCCAGTCCCTCGCGGCTGCGTTTCGACCCGCGCACGGGCGACCTCGTGGTGCTGTGCGAGAATCAGTACCTGCTGTGGTTCGGGGCTGGGTTGCAGCCGTTCGCCGCGCCGCCGGAAGACAGCTCGTTCAAGGGCCTCTTCTTCTCGGACTTCGAGAACGACAACCTGTGGCTCGTGCCGGGCGAGGGGGCCGGCGAGATTCCCATCATCGACAGCGGCGCGCCGCCGGGTCTGGCGGCGCTGGCCTACAACGATCTCGACCACACGGTCTACGCCATCAACATGCAGGGCTCCGGCTGGCCGTTCGGCGGTGAGGACGCGGTGTACGCGATCCACCCCAACGGAGCGTCGGTGCAGGTCTGCAAGGGAGTGTTCGGCGGTATCGCCATGGGTCCCGGAGGACCTCTTGGCCGGGCGCTGTACGTGAGCGACGGCGCTGCTGGCGCCGTCTGCCGGCTCGACGGCTCCGCGCTGACGCCGGTGGTGACCGGCCTGCCCGCTCCCGGTCCCCTGGCCTTCGACCCCCGCACCGGCAACCTCGTCGTCGTGTGCGACGCGGGCCGTCAGGTGGCCTGGATCGGCACCGGTCTGCCCGGGGCCGCGGCCGGCGATCCCGGCACCGTGGGGCCCTACTTCGTGCCGCCGGAGCAGGCTTCGGCCGACATCGCCGCCAGCGCTGTCGAAGGCAGCGTCGTGACGCTCTCCCTCCAGGGGTCACGGCCGGGTGCGATCAGTGCCTACAGCAAGGTGGCCCTCTCCGGCGACTTCGACGTGGCGGCTACCATCCGGATGTCCGCCATCTCCCTGACCTCCGGCCAGACGCGCAGCGCCATCGTCTACGTGGTCTCGGACGTGGCCGGGCGGCGCGACGACCAGCTCGCGTACGTCGGCATCCTGCAGAAGACCGTGGGCTTCGGCAGCACGGGCGGGGAGTACCGCATCTACTCGGACATGCGGGTCGACGGTGGCTGGGGACGCTTCGTCAGCATGCCGCTGGCCGGGCCGCCCGAAGGGCGGTTCCGCATCCTCCGGCGCGCAGGGGTGATCACCACGTACTACCTGCAGGATGGCGCCTGGACCCCCGTGGGTGCCTTCACGGATGGGTTCGCGGACCGGGTGCGCCTGTGCTTCCAGATCGACACGAGCTGGGATGCCAGCATGGGCACCGAACACCAGGCCATGTTCGCAGGACCGGACTTCGGCGGGGTCGGGGGCACCCCCGTGCTGGAGGAGCACGCTGCGGTTCGCCCCGAGGCCGTGGCGCTGGCGCAGAACTACCCCAATCCGTTCAACGCGGTCACGCAGATCCGCTTCGCCGTGCCGGCCCCCGGCCCGGTGGACCTGGCGGTCTTCGACCTGAAAGGCCAGCGCGTGGCCACGCTGGTATCCGGCACCCTCGCGCCCGGCACGTACGCGGCGACCTGGGACGGCCGCGACAGCGCCGGCCGTGCCGCGGCCACCGCGGTGTACGTGTACCGGCTGGAGACGGGCGCAACCCGGGAGTCGCGGCGCCTGCTCCTGCTCCGCTAGGCCGTCGAGGCTGCCCTCGCCCGCCAGGGCCCGGCTCCTGGTCGCGGCAACGCGCGGCGAGGGGCCGGGGGCGCGGGAGGCGCCCGGGCGACGGTCGCCCGGCGGGGCCTGCCGCGCCCGCTCGACCTCGACACGAACGCGGCCCCCGTGCCCAGGGGCACGGGGGCCGCGCGGTAGCGGCGCCGCTGTGTCCGGGCGCCGACATTCCGTATCTTCCTCGCCATGCTGCCCGCTCGCCTGCGCCGTCTGCTGCCGCTGCTGCGGCGCCACCCGGTGGCCTCGATGGCCGGGGGACTGCTCGTCTTCTTCCTGGTTACCGCCGGGCTGTTCTGGGTGCTCGAGCACGACCACCCGGCGCAGCGCGGCGTCCTGGAGACACCCCTCGACGCGATCTACTGGTGGCTGATCACCTGCACCACGGTCGGGTACGGCGACATCACGCCCAAGACGCAGGGCGGGAGGGTGCTCGTCGGCGCCATGGTCGTGGTCGGCGTGGGCGTGGTGACCACCTCCGTGGCGCGCCTCGGCAGCATGTTCATGGAGCGCCGCCTGGCGCAGATGCGAGGGCACGGACGCATGGACCAACTGGCGGAGCACATCGTCGTCTGCGGCTGGCACGACGACCTGGATGGCATCCTGCGCGGGATGCTCGATGTGGACGGGCAGCTGTCGGCCGAAGAGGTGGTGGTGATCAACAAGCTCGGGGTGCAGCCGATCGACCTGCTGCGGGCGCGCCCCGAGTTCGCCGGTCTGCACTTCGTATCGGGCGACTACACGGACCGGTCGGATCTGTCGCGGGCCGGCGTCGAGCGGGCGCGGGCCGTGCTGATCCTGGCGGATCCCGGGGACCCGGGCGCCGACTCGGCGGCGCTGCTCAGCGTGATGGCGATCCGACAGCTTTCCCGGCGCGTGCACGTGTGCGCGGAGGTGCGCGAGGAGCGTTTCGTCAGCCACGTGCTGCAGGCCGGCTGCGACGAGGTCCTGCACCTCGGCTCGCTCCGCCGGGCGCTGGCCGCCCGCGTGGTGCTGTCGCCCGGCATGGGGAATGTCTTCGCCGCTCTGCTGCGGTCGGACGAGGGCGCGTGCCTGCAGATCGAGCCAGTGCCGCCGAGCTGCCGGGGCAAGACCTTCGCCGACGTGCAGCGTGCGTACGCGGCCACCGGCGACGGCATGGTCATCGGCCTGCTGGAGAACGTCGGCAATCCGTACGACATGAAGCGCGAGGCGCTGCGTGAGGCCCAGATGGCGCCCGAGATCAGCCAGTTGGTCAGCCAGCTCAGGGCGGTCAAGGACAAGAAGCCGAACTCGCCCGTCCTGTGTCCGCCGCCGGACCATCCGGTCGGCGAGCGCACCTGCGCCGTCCTGCTGCGCCGGCACGGTACGGAGGCGGTGGCGTGACTCCGAACGCGGAACTCCGGGAGCGGCTCTGCCGCTTCGCGCTCGTGCGGGACCTGCGCGGCGAGGAGGAGCTGGTGGACGCGCTGCTGGGCGCACTCCGGCCTGCCGAGTTCGCCGCAGGCACCGACATCGTCACCAAGGGCCGCTCCGGAACCGAGGCGTACCTGCTGGTCGCGGGCACCGCCGAGGTGCTGGACTTCACCCTGCAGGGCGAGCCCTATCTGAAGGCAGTGCTGACCGCCGAGCAGGCGGTCCTGTTCGGCGAGGTGGCCCTGGTCAGCGACGACCTGCGCACCGCCACCGTGCGGGCGCGCACGGCGTGCACGTGCTGGGTCCTGCGGCGCGAGGACTTCCTGCGGCTGGGGGACGCCCATCCGCGCCTGGGCTGGGTGCTGCTGCGCGAGATCGCGCGTCTGCTGGCGGAACGGTTGCGCCGCACGAACGAGGACGTGCTGCGGCTGTTCGAAGCGCTGGTCATGGAGGTCGAGGGCGGCATCGGCGGGGGCTGAGCCGTGCTGCCGCCGCGCCGGGACGCGGCCCGTGGCCTGCCGGGCCCGCGCCGCGGTGGGCTGGCGGACGCCAGCGGGGGCGAGGCGCATGCGCCTGACCGTGGTCTGCTATCAGAGAACGCGAGCGGCGTTCTGGAGCGAGATCGAGCGCGAGTACTGCCAGCGGCTGGCGCGGCACGCGCAGGTGGAGCTCCTCGCCGTGCGCACCTGGGACGAGCGCACAGGGCTCCCGGCGCGCCTGCTGCGCTCCACGCGGCGCATCGGGTTGTTCGCCGACGGTCAGCAGTGGGACTCGCCCGGGCTGGCCAGGCGGCTGCAGGCCCTGATGAACCAGGGCCACTCGCACCTGGTCTTCGTCATCGGCGGGGCAGCGGGCATGCCGGCGCGCGCCGCGGCGCAGGTGCACGACCGCTGGTCGCTGTCGCGGTTGACCTTCGGGCACCGCCTGGCCCGGCTCGTGCTGCTGGAGGCGCTCTACCGCTCCTTCGACCTGCTGCACGGCGGGCCCTACCACAAGTGAGCGGCCCCCTGGCCGGGGCTTCAGGGCCTGATGCGCTCCCGCCACCACTCGTCGTCGATGGTAGCTCGCTCCTGCTCCACCTCCTCGAACCAGGTCTCGAGCTCGGCGAGCAGCCGGTGCGCCACGTCTGGGTGGCGGTCCGCCAGGTTCTGGGTTTCCAGCGGGTCCGCGGCGATGTTGTACAGCTCCGGAGGCGGCGGGTCCGGCACCGTGCGGGGTGGCTCGGGGTCCTTGATCGGGCCGGTCTCGATCAGGCGCTCCGGCTCGTACATGGACATGCGGAGCCAGGGATCGCAGCAGGGCGCGGCCAGCGCTTCCTGGATGGCCGGCCGGACGAGCTTCCAGTCGCCGTCGCGCATCGCCGCGTTGCACGTGACCAGCGGCGTGTAGCGGTTCCACTGCCAGAAACGGCGGGTGCAGACCTGGCCCTTCTCGTCCCTGAGCACCGGCGCCACGTCCACCCCATCGATCTTCAGGTGTCCGGGGAGGGGCACGCCCGCCAGGGAGAGGAGGGTGGGGAACCAGTCGCTGAAGTGCACCATGTCCGTCACCTCGCGGGCCTCCGGGAGACCGTCCGGCCAGCGCAGCAGCATGGGCACTCGGATGCCGCCTTCGTACACGGAGCCCTTGGCGCCGTGCAGGTGGCAGTTGAAGCGCGTGGTGCACTGGTCGCCCTGGCCGCCGAACTGCGGCCCATTGTCGCTGGTGAACAGCACCAGGGTATTGCGCTCCAACCCGCACTCCCGCAAGGCTTGCCGGATCTGGGCCACCCCGTGGTCCAGCCGTCGGAGCATCCCGTACAGGGTGCTGACGCCGGTGTTGAAGCGTCCCGTTTCCAGGAACGGCTGGACGTCCGCTGCCGGCGCCTGCAAGGGCGTGTGCGGCGCGTTGTAGGTCACGTGGAGGAAGAAAGGTTCCGCGTCCCGATGGCGCTGGATGAAGGCCACGGCTGCCTCGGTCCAGACATCGGTGAGGTAGCGTCCATCCGCCCGCACCACCGCGTCGTCGACTTCGATCCGCCACTGGTAGTAGTCGTGCATGCCGCCGCAGAAGCAGACGGACTCGTCAAAGCCGCGGCGCCGCGGCTGGTAACGCCGGTCAGAGGCACCCAGGTGCCACTTGCCGACCAGGCCGGTGGCGTACCCGGCGCTTCTGAGGACATCGGCGAGCGTCGTCTCGCGCAGGGCCAGGCGCTCCAGCCCGCGCCATTCCAGGGTGTCGATGGAGCCGGTGCGGTGGGGGTAGCGGCCGGTCATCAGGCAGGCGCGCGACGGGTTGCATACCGGCGATGCGGTGTACTGCTGGGTCAGGCAGAGGCACTCGGACATCAATTGGTCCAGGGCAGGGGTGTGCGACAGCCCGTGGTTCACCGCGCTGAAGTCACCGTACCCCATGTCGTCGGCAAGGATGAAGACGATGTTGGGTCTCATGGTCGCTCCGTGGGCCAGAGAGTGCGTGAGCTGGTCTGGGCGTTCGCTCAGAACCCGAAGCCCTGCGTGCCGCTGGCCCCACGGCTCTGCAGGAACAGGAGCGCCAGCAGCAGAACCCCGACGCCGTCGACAGCCTCGTACACCCCCGCCGCGGGGTAGCCCTGGAACATGCCGTCCTTCCAGAGGGCGGCCACGGCTTCTTCCGCCAGGACGCCGGCATCCGCCACCACCCGGGGTTCGGCCAGCTGCAGCCCGGCGCGGGTGAGAAAGTGCACGCCGCGGCCGTAGCTGTCGGCGCAGGCCCATTCCGCCGCCCGCTGCGGCCGGTACGCCACGAGGACGCGGGCCCAACTGCGCGCGGCGTCGAGGAAGGCGTCATCCCCAGTGCGTTCGTGCAGTTCCAGACAGGCCTCGGCCGCGGCCAGGGGGCAGTCGTGCGTCGCCCACTGGTCCGTGTTCCAGGGATCGGCATACTGCCGGGGCCAGTACCCCGGGGCCTCGGGTACCACCGGTCTACCGTCGCGCAGCCTCAACTGACCGTGGAAGCGGCCGGTCCGCGGGTCATAGGCATGCTGGAGGTACGCGCGCACGGCCTGGCGGGCCATGGCGAGGAACTCGCCGTTGCCGGTATGGCGCTCGGCGCGGAGCAGGCACTGCGCCCACAGCCCGATTTCGGAGGTGCTGACCTTGGCGTCCCAGCGTCCCATGTCCGGCTCGTTGGGCACCAGGCCCGTCCCCGTGTCCCGGTGACTGAAGCTGTACCGGGCGATGCGCAGGGCGGTGTCCAGCAGATCCGGGTCGCCCGTGCGGCGGAACAGCCAGGCCAGGGATTCGCACAGGATGCCGCCGGGCTCGATGAAGGCGTGCTCCCTCCTGGCGTCGTCGTGGCGACTGAACCCGCCAGTGGCTGGATCGTACAGGTGACGGGCCGCCATCGCGCGGAGGTAGCGCTCCGTCGATACGTTCTCTCTGGGGATGCCGCAGCCGAAGACGCGCGCTGATCCCCGCCGGCGGCAGGCTCAGGGGCACGTCGCGGGCCCACCTGCCGGCATCCCCAGGAACGCGTCGCGCGCCTGGCGGTAGCGCTCGCTCTCCGGCGCGCTGCAGATGGACCACTCCACGCTGCGCGCCACTCCGTCTCCATAGCTGCAGACCAACCGCGTGGACGGAATGCGCTCGAACAGCAACGCGTACAGCCGGCGCGCCGGCAGCGTGTCGCCATAAGCCAGCCCGAGGCGCTGCAGCACATCCAGGTCCTTCTTCTGATCCCGCAGGTTCATCCCCTTGCCGCCCACACACTGGCCGCGCCGCGGGTCGAACCGGCTGCATGGCGGGCAGATCATGCAACACCCACGCACGAGCGTGACGGGAGTCTCCGGCCGGCGCTGGATGACGTCGATCGCCTCGAACAGGTTGTCCTCCTCGATGGGCTCGATCCGGTCGCGGCCGCCGTGGAAGCAGGCCATGCACATCAGGTGGTGCGGGCGGATCTGGAGACGTTCGGCCCGGCGCAGGGCGGCTACCGACTCCTGCTTGTAGGAAGCCTTCTCGCCGGGGTCACGCGCCGGCAGGATCTGGTGCAGGCCGGCGGCGATCGCGCGCTCGTACGCGCCGCTGGCCGCCTCCGGGCAGCCCTGCCAGGGCGCTGCGGTCACCTCTTCGAACCCGCAGATGCCTTGAGTGGTGCGGATGCGCTCGAACACCCGTTCGAACAGCTCCAGAGCCGGCCGCGTGGACCCCGGCACCAGCCCCAGCCGCTGCAGGACATCCAGATCCCGCTTCTCGTTGAACAGCTCGCCTTCCGGCGTGTCCTCCCCGCGGCCCGGGTTCTGGTACGCGTAGCCGGAGTCTGCATGGCACCGCAGGCGCATGGGTCTGCCCCTGTCCTCTCGCACCTGCCCGAGGATCCGCAGCAGTCGCTCGCGCCGCGGCTCCGCCGGCCACCCCGCGCCACTCCGGCAGATGACACACAGCAGCTGGTATGGCCGGACATCCAGCGTTTCCGTCTGCATACTCACCTTCTTGCCAGGCAGCGCCCGTAGGAGGCCAGCGGGGGCTTGGCCGTGGATAGCCAGATAACGCGCATCCAGATACACCGCAAAGCTGGTGACGTGGCGGATGCCCCGGTGTCGGTACGCAGCCAGATCCGCCTGCAGCACCGCCTCGGACCAGGGCAGCTTGACGTGGGGCTCCTTCCACCGCGAGAACAGGGAGCAGTCCAGCCAGTACTCCAGCGCCTGGGCCGTACCCGCGGGGAACACCGCCAGGTTCGCGTCCAGCAAGTCCAGATGCTCCCTGTTCTCGGCCACCTCCCCGGCAGCCAACGGGCGGTCGAAGCGGCGGTGGATGGGTGCGAACTCCAGAAAGAGGCGCGCGTCGGGCTGGAGCTGGGTGGGGCGGCGCCAGCGTATTGGCGTAGGCCAGATGGGACAGGGTCGCGCGCGCGTCCGCCGCGCGCAGGGCCTCCGGCTGGCCGATCGTTGCGCTGCTGCCCACCTGTGGCCTCCTTGAGGCAGTCCCATGGGCACGGCTCCGTCAGAACCAGCTCGTCAGCTTCTCCCACAGCGTGGCGCGCGCCACCGCCTTCTCGGCCACCAACGGGAACACGGCGATCGTGCTGTCTCCCAGGCTGACCGCGAGCCGGCCGAGCGGCTGGCCGGCCGCGATCGGCGCCGGCGTCTTCCCGGGCAGCTCGAGCCGCCGGGAGAGCTGCCGCTCCTGCTCGGGACGCAGGACGACGCAGGCGCCGTCCGGCACCACGGCGCGCACCTCGGACTCGCAGCCCCAGGACACGGCCACCGTTCCCAGCGGCTGGCCGGGGGCGGCCAGCGGCACGCGCGTGAAGTTGGCGAAGCCCCAGTCCAGCAGGCGGGACACCTCGCGCGCGCGCACCCGGTCCGACGGCGTGCCCATCACCACCGCGATCAGCCGCATGTCGTCGCGCCTGGCGGTGGCCACCAGGCAGAAGCCGGCGCGGCCGGTGTAGCCCGTCTTCAGTCCGTCCAGGCCCTCGTAGCGGCCCAGCAGCTTGTTGGTGGTGTGCAGCGTGAACTTGCCCTCGCGGAACGGCTTCTCCACCGTCGACGACCACTCGATGATCTGCGGATGCCGGACCAGGACGCGGGCGATCTGCGCCAGGTCGTACGCCGTGGTCACGTTGCCGCTGCCCGGCGGCGTGTCGTCCAGTCCGTGGACGTTGACGCAGCGCGTGTGCTCCAGCCCCAGCGCGCGGGCCTTGGCGTTCATCGTCTCGGCGAAGGCTTCGGCCGAACCGGCCAGGTGTTCGGCCACGGCGACGCAGGCATCGTTGGCCGAGGCGACGACGATGGCCTCCATGAGCTGGCCGAGCGTGAACAGCTCGCCCTCGCGGAGGAACACCTGCGAGCCGCCCACCCGGGCGGCCCGCCGCGACACCTGGACTTCCTCGTCGAGCCGATGGCGGCCGCTGGCCAGCTCGTCGATCACCACCAGCTCGAGCAGCAGCTTCAGCGTGCTGGCCGGCGAGCGCTGCAGGTAGGGCTCGTGGGCGAACAGCACGGTGCCGGACTGGGCCTCGACGAGCACCGCCGAGGCGTAGGCGGGCTGCACCCAGGGCTCGGGGGCGGTGGCGTGAGGGGCAGCGTGCGCGGTGGCGGCCAGCACGAGGCACAGCGCGCCGGCGAGGGCGACTCGCGGCAGGGGATGCGACGACATGATGGCTCCGGTGCCCCGCAGGACCGACCGCGTCCGGCGGTCGGGGGGCGCTGCGCAAGGGGATGCATACGACGAGCAGGGCCCGTGGAGCGTGGGTCTCCACCCGTGGCCCCGCCTTCCGCGCGGACGACGCCGCGGCGGCAACGGTGCTTCGGCCCGGCTCCGGGCGCGCTGGCGAGCGGGGGAGCCGCTCGCTCAGTTCACGGTCGGATCCTCCGGGATCAGCGACAGGACCCGGTACTTCCCGCCCAGCGAATAGAGCGCCCGCTGCCAGGCCTGGTCGGGCTGCGCGCTGAAGACCAGCTCCGCGCTGCCCTCGGCCAGCACCCAGGCGCCCATGTCGATCTCGGACTCGAGCTGGCCCTCTTTCCAGCCGGAGTAGCCGAGGTAGAAGCGCACCGCGGGTTCGCCGCTCGGCAGCACGGCGAGCCGAGGCTGCAGGGCCTCCAGATCGCCCCCGAAGTACACGCCAGGGCAGACCGGCGTGCTGCCCTCGATGGGCTCCTGCAGCCCGTGCAGGATGAACACGTACTCCGGCTCCACTGGTCCGCCCTGGAAGAACAGATTCCCCAGCTTCGCGCTGGCATCGCTGGCCAGCTCGCTGGCGCCGGCCAGTTTCCGGAGGTCGTCGCTGAGGTGAAGCCTGACCCTGTGCCCCAGCGGCCGGTTGATGACCAGGCCGAGCGTGCCCTCCGCCGCGCTGTACTTGGTGACCAGCACGACGGTGCGGCGGAAGTTCGGGTCCTCCAAGGCCAGCGAGGCGATCAGCATCGTGCCGACGTCAAGGGGAGCGGGCATGGCCTCACCGACGTGCTGGGCCGATCCACGCTGCAGAGGAGCCTCCCGCTGCGCGCGGGTGACTGCCGCGCTGCCGCCGGCCCATGCACGCAGAAATCAACAGGCGCAACGCGCCGGCGTCAACGCGGACACGGCCCCGGGCCGCGCCACCCCCCGCCGCGCCGCCTCACGCGTACAGCAGGTGGCGCGCGCGCTGCTCCAGAAACGGCTCTCGCTGGCGCATCCACTCGGCCAGCATGGCGTCGACGTCGGCACCGGCGTCCAGCTGACGGCGCACGGCGTCCGTGCCGGCCAGCCGGTCGAAGCTGTAGGTATCGGCGCCGCTGGTACGCCAGGCGAACTGCTCGGGCCACAGCCGCCGCACGGCCGCCAGCATCTCGAACCCGGTGCGCACGGCCTGGAACCGGCGCGGCACGCTGACATGAACCTGCACGCCCTGGCAGACGCAGCCCTGGTGCTTGCCGAACCACGGCCGGAACGAGACCGGGCGAAAGAGCACGCCCGGCAGCTCGCGCGCCTCCAGATACGCGGCCAGCGCGTACCCGTCCACGTACGGGGCGCCGATCTGCTCGAACGGCCGCGTCGTGCCGCGGCCCTCGGAGACGTTCGTGCCCTCGAAGAAGCAGGTTCCCGGGTACACCCGCGCCGTATCGAAGGTGGGCATGTTGGGCGAGGGCGGCACCCACGGCAGGTCGCACTCGGTCCAGTTCATGCTGCGGCGCCAGCCCAGCAGCGGCACCACGCTGAGCTCGACGCCCACGCCGTATTCCCGGTTGAACAGGCAGGCCAGCTCGCCGACGGTCATGCCGTGCTGAACGGGGATCGGATACAGGCCCACGAAGGACGCAAAGGCGGGATCGAGCACATTGCCGGCCACGCGCTCGCCGCCCAGCGGATTCGGCCGGTCGAGCACCACGAAGGGGATACGCGCCGCGGCGCACGCCTGCATGCTCAGCGCCATGGTCGACAGATACGTATAGAAGCGGGCGCCCACGTCCTGGATGTCGTAGACCATCACCTGGATGCCGCGCAGCATCTCGGGGGTGGGCTGCTGCGTGGCACCGTACAGGCTGTGCACCGGCAGTCCCGTGCGCGCGTCCGTGCCGCTGTCCACGCCGTCCCCGTCGGCGGCGTCGCCCCGGATGCCGTGCTCGGGTCCGTACAGGGCCACGAGTTCGCAGTGGGAGCAGCGGCGCAGGACGTCCGCAGTGGCCTGCAGGCGCCGGTTGACGCCGGAATGGTTGGTGACGAGTCCCACGCGGCGGCCGCGGATCAGCGACACGAACTCGGCGCCGAGGAGGCGCTCACAGCCCAGGATGACCATCGCTACGCCTTTTCCACAGGTTGGTCTGTTTCGGTGCGTCTCAGGACGAAGGCGATGCCGCCCAGCAGGCTGGCCGCGATGCCCGCGACGAACCCCAGCAGCGACATGGCCAGGCTCGCGTTGCGCCCCACCCCGACGCCCGCGAAAAGGCCCACGAGCGCGCCCTCGCGGACGCCGAGGCCGCCCACCGAGACCGGCAGGGCCGCGACGATCGCCGCCACGGGCTGGAAGCAGACGAAGTACGTGACGCCTGGATCCATCCCCACGGCCAGGCCGGCGGCGTAGTAGACCAGGATCCGGCAGAACTGCACCGCCAGCGAGATGCCCAGGACGCCGGCGAGCAGGCCCGGGCGCTGGCGGTACACCGCCACCAGCCGCTGCAGGCGGCTCAGGAAGCCGGCCAGGCGCGCCGGCAGCGCGCGCTGGGCGACAGTCTCCAGCAGGTCGCCCAGCCGGGGGCTCAGGCCCACGGCCAGCGCGGCCACCAGCCCGCCCCACACCGGCGCCAGCACTGGGACGACCCAGGTGCGGTCGCTGCCGGCGACGAATGGATACGCGGCCAGCGCCAGCGTGCAGGTGGACAGCAGCCCGACGAAGCGGTCCATCAGCGTCGCGGCCGCGCCCGCCGTGCCGTGGCCGGTCAGGCGCCGGACATCGTAGATGCGCACGGCGTCGCCGCCGATGTTGCCCAGCAGCACGTTGTTGAAGAAGATGCCGACATGGTAGAGCAGCACGGACTGGCGCGGACTGACCGCCAGGTCCTGGGCGCGCAGCAGCAGGTGCCACTGCGCGGCACCGATGCAGTTGCTCAGCACGAACAGCAGGATGGCCAGCGCGAACGCATCCAGGCGGGCGGCGGCGAATACCTGCGCCAGCTCGCTCCAGTCCATGCCCCGGAGCACGTACCAGGTCAGGCTGGCGCTGATCAGCAGCTTCAGCGGCAGGCCCAGCAGCCGGCCCACCAGCGTGCCGCTGCGCGGCTCCCGGCGCGGGGGCCCGCTCATCGGGGCGGCTCCTCAGGTTCGGGGAGCAGATCGCTGGCGCGCCGGCGGCCGCGCGCGTAGTAGGCCCACAGCGCGCTGCCGGAGTACACGCCGGGTCCGCCCCAACGAGCGCTGGCGCAGCCCGCGGGCACGCGCGCCGCACGGCTGCGCGCGCGGCGGCGGCGCAGGCTGCGCGGGTGCGCGAGCAGCCAGCCCAGGCTGGCGGCGGGGGCCAGCGCGGCCGACCACTCGCCCTTGAGCAGATAGGCCACGCCGGCCGCCATCTCCAGGCCGAGCCGGGCGGGCAGCAGCCGGCACAGGGGCAGCCAGTCGAGGTTCTTGAGCAGCAGGACCAGGTTGTTGCGGTGGTTGAGGTAGGCCTTGCGCCACGAGCGGGACGGCAGCGAGTACCCCGAGTGGTGGTACACGACCGACTGCGGCACGGCGAGGATGGTGTAGCCGGCCAGTTGCAGGCGCCAGCACAGGTCGATCTCCTCGAAGTGCATGAAGAAGGCCGCGTCGAGACAGCCGACCTGCCTGACCGCGGCCAGGCGCACGAGCATGGCCGAGCCGCACGCCCAGAAGATCGCGCGCGGGCGGTCGTACTGGCCTGCGTCGCGCTCGCGGTGCGCGAACAGGCGGCCGCGGCAGAAGGTGAACCCGAACCGATCGATGTACCCGCCGGCCGCCCCGCCGTAGTCGAAGGTGCCTGGCTCGGTCGCGGACAGCAGCTTGGGCTGGCAGGCGGCCACGCGCGGATCGGCGTCGGCAGCGGCCACCAGCGGCGCGAGCCACCCCGCCGTCACGCGCGTGTCGTCGTTGAGGAGCACCGCGTAGGCGCTGCGGGCGGCCTCCAGACCGCGGTTGCAGGAAGCGCTGAAGCCCAGGT
>CAZPXM010000093.1:0-14807 GCA_964591015.1 uncultured Gemmatimonadaceae bacterium | reverse complement strand
GTTCGCCACCGCCCCACAACGGGAGGGCGAAGCATGCGACCACTGAGTCGAGTTGCCGCTGGTTGGTGGGACTACACGACCCTGGACCCCGAGCTGCTGGCGGACGCGGCGCGGCTGACGGCGGCGGACATCCAGGGGCTGCAGCGGGAAGGCTTCGCGGTTCGGTTCTACGACACCATCCAGGAGTTCTACCTGGCCGAGGCCCTGGAATACGTCACGGCCTGGCAGCAGGCCAGCGCCTCGGCGCCGGCGGGCATCTGCGGCCCGATCGGGCCGACCGAGCAGCTGCCGCTGGTGGCGCGGCTGGTCAACGAACTGGGCCTGTCGCTGCGCCATGCGCATTTCTGGGGCATGGACGAGTGGGTGATCGACGGCAAGGAGGCGTCGCTCGACTTCCCGTTGGGGTTCGCGCGCACGGACCTGGAGCTGTGCTTCCGCCGGATCCGTCCCGAGCTGGCCATGCCGCCGGAGAATCTCCACTTCCCGGCCGTGGACTCCAGCGAGTACGTCGCCAGCTTCGAGCGGGCGCGCTGCGTCGTCATGCAGGGCGGCCAGGGCGAGGTGAAGCACTGGGCCTTCAACGATCCGCCCAGACGCGAGGGCAAGTACGTGGACGCGCCGCCGCCGCCGGCGGAGTACCGCCAGCTCGGCACCCGCGTCGTCGACCTCCACCCCATGACGCTGATGCAGAACGCCCGCACATCGGGCGGCGGGGCCGTGCACACCGTGCCCACCCAGGCGGTGACCGTGGGGCCGCGGGAGACCTGGCGGGCCGAGAAGGTATCGATCTGGCATCCCGGCCATCACGACAACCCGTTCGGCATGCGCCTGACGACGTTGATGATCGCCCGGCGCATCCCCGACAGCGCGGTCCCCATGTCCCTGCTGGCCGACCATCCCAACGTGCAATTCAACTTCTACCGCCCGGGCCTGGGCACTTGCGCCGTGGAGATGCACTGAGATGGCAACCCGCGTCTTCGCCGTGGCCGCGCATGCGGACGACATCGAGTTCGGCATGGGAGGCACCCTGCTGCTGCTGGCTCGCGCCGGCTGCGAGCTGCACTACATGACGGTCGCCAACGGCTCGTGCGGCACGGCGACGCTCGGCGCAGAGCAGATCGCGCAGATCCGGGCCGAGGAGGCGCGGGCCGCTGCCGCGGTGTTCGGCGCCGCGTATCACCCGCCGCTGGTGCCCGACATCGAGATCTTCTACGACCGCGCGCTGCTGGCGAGGATGGCGGCGATCATGCGCGAGGTGGCGCCGGACATCCTGCTGGTGCAGTCGCCGCAGGACTACATGGAAGACCACATGAACTCGGCCCGGCTGGCGGTGAGCGCGGCGTTCTGCCGGGGGATGCGCAACTTCCCCACCGACCCGCCACGGCCGCCGGTGGGCAACGAGGTGACCGTGTACTATGCGCAGCCACACGGCAATCGCGATCCGCTCAACCGTGTGGTGCGCCCCGACTTCTGCATCGACATCACGGCGGTCATCGACGACAAGGAGCGCGCGCTGGCCTGCCATCGCAGCCAGAAGGAATGGCTGGATGTGAGCCAGGGATTCGATTCGTACCTGCACATCATGCGCGAACTGGGGCGCGAGGTGGGGTCCTGGACGCACGGATGCGAGTACGCCGAGGGGTGGCGGTACCGCAATCCGCTCGGGCTGTGCGCCGCGGACGCCGACCCGCTGGCCAGGCTGCTGGCAGCGCACCGCCATGAGGTGGCGGCCCGCGTCTAGCGCGCCGGCGATCCGGCAGAAGCGCAGGGCGGGCGGCAGGGCCGGCGCGGCGCGCGGGGTGCCCGGCGTCCCGCTGGACCGCGGCTCGGCTCAGAAGCGGGAGACGCGGATCGCCTCGCCCAGCGCGGCGCCGTCCATGGCGCCACGGGCGGGCGCCGCCAGGGCCCGCGCCGGCACCCGAGCCACGAGGCGGGCGCACCCGGCCGCGCCAGATCGCGCCGGCGCGGGCCCGACCCGGACCTCCACCACCACCGACTCGTCCGCGTGCAGTCCCTGCACGGTCGGTGCGTAGGCGAGCAGCAGCGCCCGGAGGGCGGCCTCGATGCGGTCGGCCGGCACAGGCCAGGGACGCGGCGGCGCCGGGCCGGCGCCGCGCCCAGGTTCGCCCGGCCCTGGCAGCGGCGGCAGCCGCTCCAGATCGACGAGGAACAGCGCTCCGAGGCCAGCGTGGCGCGCGCCGAGGACCGCCCGCCGCTCCAGGCAGGGCGGCACACCGAGGCCCCGCGCGAGGATGGCCGCCATGATGTCCAGCGAGCGCAGCTCGGGGCTGGCGGGATCCTGGCTTTCCAGGTGCACGCGGGCCGCCAGCTCGTCGGTGGTGAGCCGGCCGCGCTGGTGCAGCTCCAGGTCGCGCCGCCAGACGCTGGCGGCCAGCACGGGCGGCTCGGGCTGTGCCGCGGCGCTGGCCGTCTCTGGCGCTGCCTGCGCCGCGGGCGCTCCACCCGCCAGGGAATCGCCGGGGACGGGGGCGCGCAGCAGCCGCCACAGCGCCATGGCCAGCTCGGCGTTGAGCTCGGCGCGACCGCCATCCAGACGGGACAGGTCCAGGCCGGGCCACAGATAGGAGCCCGGTGGCGGGCCGGCCGGCGCGCCCTCTGGCACGGGCGCGCTGCCGCTGGGCGGGTACACCGTGACGGCCACGCGCTCCTCGGGACCGAGCTGGCCGATGGCGGGAGCGAATCTGCCCAGGAACTCGCCCGCCAGGGCGCGTGCCTGGGCCTGGGCGGTCGGCCCGTCCGGACAGCCCTCCAGCACGAACACCACCCCGTACCCGTCGACGTGCGTGCCGCGGGCCACTGGGGCACACTCCGGCCCGCAGCCCTCGGGCCGGCTGTGGCGGCACAGGCTGACGAGCACGTCCTCCATCACGCGCAGGTCGCGCTCGAACTCGGCCTGGCCGGACGCAGAGGCGGGGCTGCACAACGCCGCCTGCAGCAGGACAGCGCCGCAGGCTCCCAGAGCCGCTGCGCGCGCGACTCCTGCTGCCGGCATGTCGGTCACGGCGTTCCCCTCCGGATCGGTGGCGCTGCCCACCCGCGCCGGGCTGCCACGGCGCGGCGGCCGGCCGGACTCACCAGCGACGGAACACGGTGACGGCGTTCTGGCCGCCGAAGCCGAAGGCATTGGACATGGCCGCGGCGATCCTGGCCTCGCGCGCCTCGTTGGGCACCACGTCCAGATCGCACTCCGGGTCGGGCTTCTCGTAGTTGATGGTCGGCGGGAGCACGCCGTGGTGCAGGGCGAGCACCGTCACCGCTGCCTCGATCGCGCCGGCGGCCCCGAGCGTGTGGCCCAGCATCGACTTGCTCGAACTCACCGGCACGCGGCGGCTGCCGAACACGCGGTGGATGGCCATCGCCTCGACGCGGTCGTTGGCCGGAGTCGAGGTGCCATGGGCATTGATGTACCCGATCTCCTCCGGTGTCAGGCGCGCCTCCGCCAGGGCCTGCTCCATGGCGGCGGCTGCCCACCGGCCGTCGGGCTCCGGCAGCGCGACGCTGTAGCCGTCCGCGGTCATGCCGCAGCCCGCCAGCACGGCCAGCGGCGCTGCCGCGCGCTGGCGCGCATGCGCCGCGGTCTCCAGCACCAGCACCCCCGCGCCCTCGGCGATGACGAAGCCGTCGCGGTCGGCGTCGAAAGGACGGCTGGCCCGCTCGGGCGCGTCGTTGCGCCGCGAGAGCACGCCCATGCAGCCGTACCCGTCCAGCACCAGCGGGGTGATGGTGGACTCCGCGCCGCCAGCCAGGACGATGTCGGCGCGTCCCGCGCGCAGCATGTCCAGGGCGACCCCGAGGGCGCAGGCTCCGGTCGCGCACGCCGCGCACGGTCCCAGGTTGGGGCCGTGAATGCCCAGCACCATGGCGGCATTGGCGGCCGGCATGTTGGGGATGATCCTGGGCACCGACAGGGGGTTGACCGAACCCGGGCCGTTGGCCAGGAAGCGCCCGTGCTGCTCCTCCAGATGGGTGTAGTCGCCCGCCGCCGAGCCGATCACGCAACCGATGCGGGCCGGGTCCTCGCGGTCCAGCTCGAGGCCGGCGTCCCGTGCGGCCTCGACCGCGGCGGCGGCGGCCAGCTGCGACACGCGGGCCATGCGGCGCGCCTGCTTGCGCGGCAGGTAGCGCTCCGGGTCGAAATCCCGCACCTCGGCCGCGATCTGGCTGAGGTGCCCCGCCGGGTCGAAGGCCTGGATGCGGCGCACGCCAGAGACGCCGGCCAGCAGGTTCCGCCACACGTCCCCGCGCGTGCAGCCGAGGGGCGTGCACAGGCCGATCCCGGTGACGACGGCCGCCGCCGCCGCCGCCGCGCCGCTCACGGATCGTCCTCCTGCAGGTGGCGAGCGGCATCGGCGGCCAGCTCGGCGATGAGCTCCCGCACCGGCACGATGCGGTCGATGCGGTAGGAGTTCGCGCCCGAGAACACGAACGCCTCGTCCAGCCTCCCCTCGGCGGCGTTGACCAGCACCTTGGCGATGCAGTACGGAACCGTGCGCGGACTGCACGTCTTCAGGCACTTGTAGGCGCACCGGAACGGCACGGTCTCGCCCCGCTTGACGCGCTCGACGAAGGCGTTGTTGAGCACGCGGCCAGGCAGTCCCACCGGGCTGCGGATGATCGTGATGTCCTCTTTCCTGGCGTCCAGGTACGCCTGCTTGAACCGGGGATGGACGTCGCACTCGTCCGTGCAGACGAAGCGCGTGGCCATCTGCACGCCCGCCGCGCCCAGGCGCAGGACGCGAGCGATGTCCGCGCCGTCGAAGATGCCCCCGGCGGCGACGACGGGGATGGGCGGCTCGAATCGCCGCGCGACCGCGATGACTTCGGTGAGGATCGTGTCCAGGTCCGGCGCGGTGCCCTCGCTGGCCTCTTCGAAGCTGAAGCCGAG
This sequence comes from uncultured Gemmatimonadaceae bacterium, assembly GCA_964591015.1. Taxonomy (GTDB): domain Bacteria; phylum Latescibacterota; class UBA2968; order UBA8231; family UBA8231; genus SLHA01. The sequence continues at coordinate 9,901 of CAZPXM010000093.1, read as the reverse complement.
ATGGCCGCCGGCCAGGACTCCCTCGACGACCACCGCGTCGGGCAGGCGGCCGTAGGCGCGCTGCCACTTCTTGCAGATGATGTTCAGGGCCCGCGCGGAGGAGACGATGGGCACGAGCTTGATCGGCTTGCCGGCGACGAAGCCCGGCAGGTCCAGCGGCAGGCCGGCTCCGGAGATGATCAGATCCACCGCCTCGGCGGCGGCCACGGCAGCCAGGTTGGCGTAGTCCGTCAGCGCCACCATCAGGTTGACGCCCAGGACGCCGTTGGTCAGGGTGCGCGCCCGGCGAATCTCGTCGCGCAGCCCCTCTCCGTTGATCCGGACGTACTCCGAGCCGGGATGGTCTTCGAAGCGCCCGAGTCCCACCGTGGCGATGACGCCCGCGCAGCCCTCGTTGGCCACCGCTGCGGCCAGCCCGGCGCGCGAGACGCGGACGCCCATGCCGCCCTGGACGATGGGCGGGTTGATCTCCAGGTCGCCGATGCGCAGGGTTGGCAGCGCAGGCTTGCTCATGGAAGCGACTCCGCCGAATCGCGGTGTCTCGGTGGCCAGCTGCATGCACCGGGCGGCGTCACTCGCACCGGCAGCGCGGCTCGCCCGGCCGGGCAGTGGAATCTAGGCGCCGCCCTCGCCGGACACAAGCGAGACGGGGGCAGCAGCAGGCCACGGGCGGCTTGACGCAGCGAGGGCCATTGGGCTGCGTATTCCCACGGGCGGCGCCGCCGGGCAGCCGGACGCCGGCGCGCGGCCGACAGCGAGCCGATGCGGGGGACCCAGGCAAGGAGGAGCGCACATGGCAGGCACCACCGAACCGACGTACCAGCAAGCTGTGCAACGATTCGCCGATCTGGGCGTGGACGCCGAAGCCGCGCTGGACAGGCTGCGCGGCACGCCGATCTCTCTCCATTGTTGGCAGGGCGACGATGTCGGCGGCTTCGAGACGCCGGGCGCCGAGCTGTCGGGCGGCGGCATCCAGGCGACCGGCAACTACCCCGGCAAGGCCCGCAACGCCGATGAGCTGCGGGCGGATCTGGAACAGGCCCTGGCGCTCATCCCGGGAACCCATCGGCTCAACCTGCACGCCTGCTACGCGGAGACGGGGGGCAAGCGGGTCGAACGCAACGAGCTGCAGCCGGAGCACTTCAGTCGCTGGATCGACTGGGCAAAGAGCCGCCGGATGGGCATGGACTTCAACGGTACCTTCTTCTCCCACCCGCTGGCCGCCAGCGGCTTCACGCTGAGCAGCCCCGACCCGGCCATCCGGCGGTTCTGGATCGAGCACGGGCAGGTCTGCCGCCGCATCGGCGCGACGATGGGCCGGCAGCTCGGCACGCCCTGCGTCACCAATGTGTGGATCGCCGACGGCTACAAGGACATCCCCGTGGATCGCCGCGGGCCGCGCCTGCGCCTGCAGGAGGCGCTCGATCAGCTCTTCGCAGAGCCGCTGGACCCCGCCGTGCACCTGGATGCGGTCGAGGCCAAGCTGTTCGGCATCGGCTCCGAGAGCTACGTGGTCGGTTCGCACGAGTTCTACCTGGGCTATGCCATCCGCAACCGCAAGCTGCTGTGTCTGGACGCCGGGCACTTCCACCCGACCGAGGTGATCTCCGACAAGATCTCGGCCGTCCTGACCTTCGTGGACCGCATCCTGCTGCACGTCAGCCGCGGCGTCCGCTGGGACAGCGATCACGTGGTGATCCTCAGCGACGAGCTGCAGGCGATCGCCCAGGAGCTGATCCGCGGCGATTACCTGAGCCGCACGCACATCGGCCTGGATTTCTTCGACGCGAGCATCAACCGGGTGGCGGCCTGGGTGGTCGGCACGCGGAACATGCTGAAGGCGCTGCTGATCGCCATGCTGGAGCCGACCAGCCTGCTGCGCCAGGCCGAGGCGGACGGCGATCTGACGGCCCGCCTGGTGCTCCTGGAGGAGTTCAAGACCCTCCCGTACGGCGCGGTCTGGGACGAGTACTGCCGCCGCGCGGCCGTGCCCGTGGGCCGGCAGTGGCTGGACGTCGTCAGGGAGTACGAGAGGAACGTCCAGTCGCGGCGCGGCTGAGCGGCACGCGGCCGGGTCGCGCGGGCGCGCGCCGCCGGGCGCACCGGTGTCAGCCGGGGCGGCGCGCCAGGCGGGGCAGCAGGGCGCCGAAGTACAGATCGAGCATGTCGGCAGGGATGTTCGGCGGCAGGTGGTTGCCCACCGCCAGGATGGCTCCCCGGCAGTGCTGCAGCGCCGCGAAGGTGCGCGCGACGTCGGCGAGCACGCGGTCGCGGTGCCGGAACGTCAGGTCGCGGCAGTCCACGCAGCTGCCCACCAGGCAGTGGCTCTGGCCCCAGCGCTCGGCCATCATGACGAAGTCGACCAGCGGCTCGAAGATGAAGCCGTCCGCCCCCGCGGCGGCCAGGTCCTCGACGAAGACCGTGAAGTCCCCGTCGGAGCAGAACAGGACCTTCTTGCCGGCCGCATGCAGCGGTTTCCAGAGGGCGGCGTACCGCGGGATGATGACCCGCCGGTACACGTCGGGGTGCATGAAGGGGCCGCCCGACCAGACGAAGTCGTCGTGCTGGATGACCACCTCGACGCTGGTCTGCGCCCAGGCCTCCATGTGGAACAGCGTGCGCCGGAAGAAGCTGTCGAAGACGCGCTCCATGCGGCCGACGTCGGCCGCCGCCAGCAGCAGCATCTCCCAGCCGAAGGCCTGGATGGCGCCCGAGACGATCGTCCGGTAGTAGCCGCCCGTGGTGAGCTGACGCGGGCTGTGCTGCCGGCTGCTGGCCACCTGGCTCTCGTACGCGGCGATCTGCTCGCTCCGGCTGGGCAGCCCGTACTCGCCCACGGCGTCGAAGGCCCAGACCTCGGCGGGCGAGCGGAACGGGCAGGCCGCCGCCGCGCGCCGGTCGCTGCCGTCCGCCGCGTACTCCGCGTGTCCCATGTCCGTGACGCGGCCCGCCCGCGCCCAGTCGATCAGTCCGTCGTCCGTGCTCCAGTGGAAGTCGAACTGCAGCGCGTCGTGGGCGCGGACATGGTGCTCCGGGTGACCGGCGGGCACGCCTGCCAGCCGCTCCATGTACGCCCGATGGTAGCCCATGCTGTACTCGGTGTGCGCCCAGCGGTCGGTGGGGCGCAGCCAGATGTTGTCCAGGGCGGTCTGTCGGCTCATGGGTGTCCCGTCGTGGGTTGCGCGTGCGTCGATCCTGGCCGGCAGCGCGCCGCCGCCCGCTGCCGCTGCCGCCCCTCAGGGGCGCTGGTCGATCGGCACGACGTGCTGGTTCCAGCCGCCGATGTAGTTCGAGGTGGGCCGGATCAGGCGGTTGTCGGCGTACTGCTCCATGATGTGGGCGAGCCACCCGGCCGTGCGCGCGGCGGCGAAGATCGCGGTGAAGTACTGCCGGGGAATGCCCAGCGCGTGCTGCACGGTGGCCGAGTAGAAGTCGACGTTGGGATAGATGCCCTTCTTGGCCAGGACCACTTCCTCGATCCGGTGCGAGATCTCGTACAGCTGCGACATGTTGGCGCGCCGGCACAGCCGCTCCGACCAGGTGCGCAGCAGCCGGGCGCGTGGATCCTCGACCTTGTACACCCGATGGCCGAAGCCCATGATGCGTTTCTTGTCGTTGAGCATTCCCTCGATGTAGGACTCGACCTCGCCGACATTGTCGATCTTCTGCAGCATGACCAGCACCCGTTCGTTGGCGCCGCCATGGAGCGCGCCCTTCAGGGCGCCGATGGCGCTGGTCAGCGCGGCGTGCATGTCGGACAGCGTGGAGGCGGTGACGCGGGCCGCGAATGTCGAGGCGTTGAAGCCGTGGTCGAGGTGCAGCAGGAGCAGATGGTCGAAGGCGGCCGCCTCCTCCTCGTCGGGCGGCTCGCCGCGAAACATGTAGAGGAAGTTGTCGCCCGTGTCGAGTTGCGGGTCCGCGGAGACGACGCTCCTGCCGCTCCAGACGCGGTGCATGTCGGCGATGATGGTCATCACCTGGGCCAGCAGGCGGACCATCTTCCGCTCGTTGGCCTCGGGCGAGAGGTTGCCCGCATCCGGGTCGAACATGGACAGGGCCGAGACCGCGGTGCGCAGCACGTCCATCGGATGCGCGCCGGCCGGTGCCAGGCGGATCATCTCGATCACCTGCGATGGCAGCCGCATCTCGCCGACCAAACGCGCGCGCAGGTCCTCCAGCTCCCTGCGGTTCGGCAGCCTGTTGCGCCACAGCAGATGGACCACCTCTTCGTAGGTGGTGGCGGCCGCCAGCTCGTGGACGTCGTAACCGTTGTAGACCAGCAGGCCGTTGACGCCGTCGACATGGCTGACGCGGGTCTCGCCGGCGACGACGTTTTCCAGGCCGCGGACCGGCGTCTTCTGTTCGGGGGGAGCTGCGCTCATCGAGAATCGTCTCCGTGGTGGACGTGCCGCGCGCCGGCGCCCTCGGCGCGCCGCGAACGGCACGCAAGATAATAACCGTTCAGGCGCTGTGTGCCACCGCCCCACCGCCGGCACGGGTTGTTGTCCGGCCAGGAGCGCGGGGATAACTTGGTGCTCGCCGACGCACCCGGCGGCCGGCGCCCGGCGAGTCCGGCGGTTGCCGGCGAGCAAGGAGCGTGCTTCCATGCGCGATGCCCCCCGACCTGCCCCCCGAGCCGCGCCCAGGCTGTCGCCGTCGACGAATCGCTGGCGCGGCATGGACGTCCAGTCGCTGCAGGAGTCCTTCGTCGACCATCTGGAGTTCTCGCTGGCCAAGGACGAGTTCTCGGCCACTGCCCACGATCGCTTCCTGGCACTGGCGCTGGCGGTCCGCGACAGGCTGATCGAACGCTGGATCGCGACGCAGCAGACCTACCACCGTGCAAATGCCAAACGGGTGTACTTCCTGTCGCTGGAGTTCCTCGTCGGGCGCAGCCTGGGCAACAACCTGATCAACCTGGGCATCTTCGAGCAGGCGCGGCAGGCGATGGCCGAGCTGGGCCTGGATCTGGAGGAACTGCGCGGCATGGAGGCCGACGCCGGCCTGGGCAACGGCGGGCTGGGACGGCTGGCGGCCTGCTTCCTCGACTCGATGGCCACGCTCGAACTGCCCGCCTACGGGTACGGGCTGCGCTACGAGTACGGCATCTTCACCCAGCGGATCGTCGACGGCTACCAGTGCGAAGCTCCCGACACCTGGCTGCGGTACGGCAATCCGTGGGAGATCGCCCGCCCGGAGTTCCTCTACCCGGTCCAGTTCTATGGCCGCGTGGACCACCACACCGACGAGAGGGGGCGCCTGCGCTGGGAGTGGCGGGACACCCAGAAGGTGATGGCCATGGCCTACGACATTCCGGTCCCCGGGTACCGGAGCAACACCGTCAACACGCTGCGCCTGTGGAGCGCCAAGGCCACCCGCGAGTTCGACCTGGAGCCGTTCAACACGGGCGCCTACGAGAAGGCGGTGGAGGACAAGAGCCGCAGCGAGACCCTGACCCGCGTGCTGTACCCCAACGACACCTTCTTCGTCGGGCGCGAACTGCGGCTCAAGCAGCAGTTCTTCTTCGTGTCGGCGACCCTCCAGGACATCTTGCGGCGCCACCTGCACGACCACGAGACGCTGGACAGCCTCGCCGCCAAGAGCGCCATCCAGCTCAACGACACCCATCCTTCGCTGGCCATCCCCGAGCTCATGCGCCTGCTCATGGACGAACACGGCATGGGGTGGGACCAGGCCTGGGAGATCGCGGTCCAGACGTTCTCCTACACCAACCACACGGTGCTGCCGGAGGCCCTGGAGCAGTGGCCGGTCGAGCTGATCGCCAGCGTCCTGCCGCGCCACCTGCAGATCATCTACGAGATCAACCAGCGGTTCCTGGACGATGTCCGGCGCCGGTATCCGGGCGACGAGGAGCGCGTGCGGCGCCTGTCCGTGATCGCCGAGGACGGCGAGCGCCGGGTGCGCATGGCGCACCTGGCGATCATCGGGTCGCACACTGTGAACGGCGTCTCGGCGCTGCACACCAGCATCCTGCGGGAAGAGCTGTTCCGCGACTTCGCCGAGCTCTGGCCGGGCAAGTTCGTCAACAAGACGAACGGCGTGACGCCGCGCCGCTGGCTGAAGAAGTGCAACCTGCGCCTGGCGCAGCTCCTGGACGAGAGCATCGGCACGGGCTGGGTGACGGACCTGACGCAGCTCGAGCGGCTGGTGCCCCTGGCCGAGGACGCCGGCTTCCGGCAGGCATGGCGGGCGGCCAAGCAGGCCAACAAGGACCGACTGGTGCGCTACTTCCGCGAGCACTGCGGCGTGACCATCCTGCCCGACTCGCTCTTCGACGTGCAGGTGAAGCGCATCCACGAGTACAAGCGCCAGCTCCTCAATCTCCTGCACGTCGTGACCCTGTACAATCGCCTCCAGGACGATCCCCAGCTCGACCTGCTGCCGCGCACGGTGATCTTCGGCGGCAAGGCGGCGCCGGGCTACGAGGCCGCCAAGCTGCTGATCAAGCTCATCCACAGCGTGGCCGCCAAGGTCAACGGCGACTCCCGCGTCGCCGGGCGGCTGCGCGTGGCCTTTCTGCCCAACTACGGGGTGTCGCTGGCCGAGAAGGTGATCCCTGCCGTCGAGCTGTCCGAGCAGATCTCCACCGCCGGCATGGAGGCTTCGGGCACGGGCAACATGAAGATGGCGCTGAACGGCGCGGTCACCATCGGCACGCTGGACGGCGCCAACGTGGAGATCCGCGCGGAGGTCGGCGCGGCGAACATCTTCATCTTCGGCCTGGATGTGGCCGGGATCCGCCAGTTGCGCGCCGAGGGGTACGATCCCCGGGAGGTGTACGAGCACAACCCGGAGCTGCGCCGCGTCCTCGATCAGCTCGCCGGCGGGTTCTTCTGCGCGTCCCGGCCCGACGCGTTCGGCAGCCTGGTCGATCGGCTGCTGCGCGGCGGCGATCCCTTCATGGTGCTGGCCGACTACCAGGCATATGTCGAGTGCCAGCAGGCCGTCAGCGCGGCCTACCGCGATCCCGAGGCATGGACCCGGATGGCCATCCTGAACTGCGCGCACATGGGGCGTTTCTCGTCCGACCGCGCGGTCCGCGAGTATGCGGCGGAGATCTGGCACGCCGTACCGGTGCCGACGTCGCTGGATCCCGGTGCGCCGGCCGCCGGAGGCGCCGGCAGCGGCGCCTGAGCCGGCGGCGCCACCGGCCGTGGCCCGCGCTCGGCTCGTTCCTCGCTGGGCGTCTCTTTCCCGCGGCAAGGCCTTTGCCGACATTTGCGCCGGCGATGCCGCGGCCGCGCTCCCGGGCTGCGCGGCGGGATCCGACCAGGAGGAACCGCATGGGGCTGATCGTGCCGAGACGCTATACCTGCTACCGGGCCACGGCGCCGTTGACCATCGACGGCCGCCTGGACGAGCCATCGTGGAAGCGGGCGCCGTGGACCGAGCTGTTCGTCGACATCGAGGGCGACCGGCGGCCGCTGCCCTGGTTCGGCACTCGTGTCATGATGGTCTGGGACGACCGGTACTTCTATTTCGGGGCCGACCTCGAGGAGACCGACGTCTGGGGCACGCTGACCAAGCGGGACTCGGTGATCTGTCAGGACAACGACTTCGAGATCTTCATCGACCCCGACGGCGACGCACAGAACTACATGGAGTTCGAGATCAACCCGCTGAACACGGTGTGGGACCTGTTCCTCCCCCGGGCGTACAACAAGGGCGGCAAGGCCGACGAGGCGTGGGACTTCGTGGGGATCAGGCACGCGGTCCAGGTGGCGGGGACGCTGAACTGCGCCGACGACGTCGATCAGGGCTGGACGGTCGAGGTGGCCATCCCATGGACGGCCATGGCGGCGCACGCCGGCACCGACTGCCCGCCCAGGCCCGGCGACGTGTGGCGTGTGAATTTCTCGCGGGTCGAATGGCCCTTCGACAAGGTGCAGGGCGGCTACCGGAAGCAGGAAGGGGCCCGCTGCGAGAACTGGGTGTGGTCGCCGCAGGGCGAGATCAACATGCACATTCCGGAGATGTGGGGCTACGTGGAGTTCAGCGACACGACCGTGGGCGCCGCGCCGTGAGGGCGCCCGGGGCGCGGTCGTCGCGGGCGCGGCGGCCGCGCGCGTACCGAATCACCACTCGGGGAGACGCGAGCATGGCCAGACCCGTGATCGCGGCCAACAAGCCGAAGCAGGTCGCCCTGCAGCAGGGGACCCGCTACTTCTGGTGCGCCTGCGGCCGCTCCGCCAGGCAGCCGGTCTGCGACGGCTCGCACCAGGGAACGGGCATCACGCCGAAACCGTTCACCGCCGACGCGGACCGCCAGGCGTGGCTGTGCCTGTGCAAGCACACCGGCACGCCGCCGTTCTGCGACGGCACCCACCGGCGGTTCGCGGCCAGCCAGGTGGGCACCGAGGGCGAGGCGCGCTGAGGCGAGGGCAGACCATGACCACTCGGGAACGTCTCCTGGCGGTGCTGCGCTACCGCGAGTACGACCGCCTGCCCATCCTGCATTTCGGCTTTCTCGGCGCAACCCTGGCGAAGTGGGCGGCTGAAGGCCACCTCGACCTGACCGCTCTCGAGCCCATCGGCGACGCCACCCCCGGCGAGGAGCGGCTCACGGCCGCGCTGGGCTTCGACGACAACTATCACCGCGTCTTCGCGCCCAACTGCGGCCTGCTGCCCGGCTTCGCCTCCCGCGTGCTGGAGATCACCCCGGAGGGATTTCGCAAGGTCCTCACCGGCGACGGCGCCATCGTCCTGGAGAGCGACGACAACCAGAGCATCTCGCCCCACGTCGATCACCTGCTGCGGTCCCGCGCCGACTGGGACAGGGACTTCCGCGACCGGCTGCGCTTCGCTCCCGAGCGCGTCGGCAATGCGCCGGTCAACTGCGGCGGACAGCTGCGCCCGTTCGCTGCCGGGGGCCGCGAGTACCTGCAGCGCGCCGACCGACCGACGCACATCCTGCTGCACTGCGGCAGCCTGTACGGCTTTCTGCGCAACATGATGGGCGTCGAGGGGCTCAGCTACCTGCTGGTCGACGACGAGCCGCTGCTGGACGAGATGATCGAGACGGTCGGCGAGCTGTCCTTCCGGTGCGCCGAGGCGGCGCTGGCGAGCGGCGTGCCGTTCGATCTGGGGCACTTCTGGGAGGACATCGCCTTCAAGAACGGACCGCTGGTCAACCCCCGCGTCTATCGCGAGAAGGTGGGGCCTCACTACCGGCGCGTCGCCGACCTGCTGCACCGCCACGGCATCGAGCTGATCTCGCTGGACTGCGACGGCATGGTCGACGCCCTGGTGCCGGTGTGGCTGGACAATGGCATCAACGTCATGTTCCCCATCGAGGTCGGCACGTGGAACGCGAGCCTGGAGCCGTGGCGCCGGCGGTACGGCCGGCAGGTTCTGGGGGTGGGCGGCATGAACAAGAAGGTCTTCGCCCACGACTTCGCTGCCATCGATGCCGAGGTGGACAGGCTGCGGCGGCTCGTCGACCTGGGGGGCTTCGTCCCCTGTGTGGACCACCGGATCGCCGCGGATGCCGAGTGGGACAACGTCCGCTACTACTGCGAGCGCATGCGCGCGGTGTTCGGCTGAGCGGCCCCGGGCGCGCTCCGGGCGCAGGAGGATGGGCATGGAGATCTATGTCGGCAACCTGCCGCTGAACACCAAGAAGATCGAGCTGGAGCGACTGTTCGCGGCCTACGGCAACGTGGTGTCGGCAGCCATCGCCCGCGACAAGAAGAGCGGCCTGTCGCGCGGCTTCGGCTTCGTCGAGATGAGCAGCAGGAGCGAGGGCGAGCGGGCGATCGCGGCTCTGCACGACAGCGAGTGGCGGGGGCAGAAGCTGCGGGTCAACGAGGCGCGCGAGCGCGAGGAGAAGGACGGCCGCGGACCCGGCGGCCGCCAGCAGGACTCGGGCAGGTGGCAGCAC
>CAZPXM010000092.1:0-15308 GCA_964591015.1 uncultured Gemmatimonadaceae bacterium | reverse complement strand
CCCCAGCAGCGGAACCGGCCGGGGGTTGCTCCCAGGACGCTGCGACGGCCCGCAGCCTGGCGCGGCCGCCTGGCATCCGCCGGCGCCGAGCCGGGGCTGCCGCATCTCCTTTCGGGTCCTCAGGCGCCGTCCGTAACTCGTTGTGGCGCTGGCGGGACACGGTGGAAGGAGGGCTGCATGGTCCAGCGAAGCACCGCCTCGCGCAAGAGCGGCAGGAACGCTGCCGCTCGCGCGCCCACGCCCAGACCCGCCCGCGGCGGCCGGCAAGCTGCTGTGTCGAGCAGGGCCCCGGCCACCCCGCAGAGAGCGAGCAAGGCGCAGGCCGGCCCCGGTGGCGCGAGCCGCCCTCGGGGTCGCTGCCCCGCTGCGCCCGAATCGCCGGCTGGGCGCGCGCGTGTCGTGGCTGTCCAGCGATCCTCGCCGCGCCGGCGTCTCGCTGCCAGGGCGGTCACCGCGCAGCGCGCCAGCCGGCGACCGCGCCGCCCCCTGCCCTTCGCCCGGCCCCAGCGGCCCGATCCGGCCCTGGCAGCCCTGGTGGGCAGCCGTCCACTCCCGCGGGACGAGGTCATGCGCGAGGTCTGGTCCTACATCCGCCAGCATGGTCTGCAGGATCCCCGCGACAGGCGGATGATCAACCCGGACGACCGCCTGCGGCGCGTCTTTGGCAACCAGAAGCAGGTCAGCATGTTCGAGATGGCCAAGCTGGTGAGTCGCCATCTCACCGAGCCCTGAGCCGGAGCTGGCCGCGACCGGGAGCGCTGTCGCGAGATCAGCACGTGGCGCGGACCGCATCGCTCCGCGCGGCTCCGCGCGCCTCCCGCATCGCCGCGCCGCTGATTCCGTCTGCCGGTGGCCGGCCCGCTCGACCCCAACTCGCCGCTGTCCTCTGTCGTTCGTGCCGTCTTCTCCGGGAGGTGTCCGGGTCCCATGTCCGAGCTGGTCTGGAGCGTGGTGGTCGTGCAGGTGGTCTCGTGCCTGTGCTCCTTGTTCGAGGCGGTGCTGTACTCCACGCCCGCCAGTCACATCGAGCTGATGTGCCAGCAGGGCCACAGGTCCGGACCTGTCCTCAAGCGGCTCAAGGCGGATATCCAGACGCCGATCGCGGTCATCCTCTCGCTCAACACCCTGGCCAATACCGGGGGCGCCGCGGTCGCCGGCGCCGCGTTCGCCAGTGCCTTCCCAGGGACTTCCGAGACCTGCTTCACGCTGGGGCTCTCGCTGAGCGTGCTCGTCTTCTCGGAAATACTGCCGAAGACGGCCGGCGTGGCGTACGCGCGCCGGCTGGCGCCATTCATCGCGACGCCGCTGCTGTGGATGGGGTATCTGCTGGCGCCCCTGATCTGGCTGAACCGGGGCGTCGCCCGGCTGATCATGCGCCGGCCCGGCGCGCCGACCAGCATCGGCGCAGAGGAGATCGAGGTGATCGCGCGGCTCAGTCGCCAGGCCGGAGAGATAGGCCCAGACCAGGAGCGCGTCATCGCGAACATCCTGCATCTGGACACCCTGCGGGCGCGGGACATCATGACCCCGCGCACGGTCGTTTTTGCCCTGGACCGGAGCCTGACGCTGGCCCAGGCCCGCCAGGAGGCGGGCCGCTGGCCGCACAGCCGGGTGCCGCTGTGCGCGGGGGACCGGGACACGATCGTCGGCCTGGTGCTGCGCCGCGACGTCTTCAACGCGCTGGCGGACGGCGCCGACCACCTGCTGCTGGCGGACCTGGAGCGCCCCCTGCACATGGTCCCGGAGACCGCGCGGGCCAACCAGCTTCTCCAGGAGTTCCTCGCGCAGCGGCAGCACCTGTTCGGCGTGGTGGACGAGTACGGCGTCTTCGCCGGCATCGTCACGCTGGAGGACGTGCTCGAGGAGATCGTCGGCGCCGAGATCGTCGGCGAATTCGACCCGGCCGTGGACATGCGCGAACGCGCCCGCCGGCACCGCCAGCGGCTGGCTCCCGACGCCGAGTCCGACGGCGCCTGAACTGGGCACGGCGGGCTCCGGTGCGTACGTTCTCCTGCGCACGGTTCGTCACCCCAATCGTCGGCCCGGGTTCGCCCGCAGGCAGCCCGGTGCCGGTCCGAGGCAGCGCGTATGCGGCAAGCACTGATCGCCCTGGAGGACGGCACCGTCTTCGCGGGCGAGGCACTGGAGCCCGGCGGCGAGGTGCTGGGCGAGATGGTGTTCAACACGAGTATGGCCGGCTACCAGGAGATCCTGACCGACCCCTCCTACGCCGGGCAGATCGTCACCATGACCTACCCGCTGATCGGCAACTACGGCGTCAGCCCCGAGGACGAGGAATCCGCCCGCCCGCAGGTTCGCGGCTTCGTCGTCAAGGAGCTCAGCCGGGTCGCCAGCAACTGGCGGGCCACCGGTTCGCTGACCGACTACCTCCAGCAGCACCAGGTGCTCACCATCCAGGGCGTGGACACCCGCGAACTCACGCGGCGCGTGCGCCTCCACGGCGTCATGGACGCGGCCATGTCCACCGAGGATCTGGACCCGGACAGCCTGCTGCGCAAGGCCCGCACCTGGGCGGGGCTGGAGGGTCTGGACATGGTCGCCCAGGTGACCTGCAGCGCTCCGTACGAATGCGCCGGCGAGAACCCCCGCTTCCACGTGGTCGCCTATGACTTCGGCATCAAGCGAAGCATCACCCGCCAGCTTCTGCGGGTGGGCTGCCGGGTGACGGTGGTGCCGGCCAGGACGCCGGCCGAACAGGTGCTGGCGCTCGCGCCTGACGGCGTGTTCCTCTCCAACGGACCCGGGGACCCACGCCCCCTCGACTATGCGATCACGGCGACCCGCACGCTGCTCGGGAAGGTGCCGATCTTCGGGATCTGCCTGGGCCACGAGATCCTGGGTCTGGCCCTGGGGGCCACCATCTATCACCTGAAGTTCGGCCACCGGGGCGCCAACCAGCCGATCCGCGAAGAGGAATCGCAGCGCATCCGCATCACCGCCGAGAACCATGGCTGGGGGATCGAGGCGGACTCGGTGCCCGACTGCCTGGAGATCACCCGCCGCAACCTCAACGACCGCTGTGTGGAAGGGCTGCGCCACCGCGAGTTGCCGGTGTTCTCCATCCAGTGCCACCCCGAGGCCTCGCCCGGCCCCCACGACAGCCTGCACCTGTTCGAGCACTTCGCAACGTTGATGGCTCGACACCGGAACTAGGTCCGCGATGGCGATCTGCCCCGTGCGCACGCCCCAGGCCGAGCTGGAACTGGGCCTGGGAAGAGCCGACATCACCCCGCCTGCCGATGCCTACCATCGCAACTGGGGCGCCGCGCTCCACGATGCTGCTGCCGGCGTCCATCTGCCGCTGTCCGCCACGGCCGTCAGCATGCGGGCGCTCGGTGGCGGCCAGGAGCACGTCCTGGTCGCCGCCGACCTGGGCTGGCTGCGGAGCGCCGAGGTCGACGCGCTGCTGAGCGGGCTGCGCCGCGCCGCCGGGCTGGATTCCGCGCCGCTGGTCGTGACCTTCTCGCACACGCACTCGGCGATCAATCTGGATCTCACGCGCACGGCCGAACCGGGCGGCCAGCACATCCGCCCCTATCTGGAGCGCCTGCCCGAGCGCATGGCCGCCGCCGTGGCGCAGGCGCGCGCCGCGCGCTGCCCGGTCGTTCTGGTCTTCGGCCGCGGTCGGTGCGCGCTGGCCATGAACCGCGACCTGCCCGACCCGGAGGGCGGCTGGGTCTGCGGAGCCAACCCCGCTGCACCGGCCGACGATGCCGTGTGGGTCGCGCGCGCGACCGACGCCGCCGGACAGGGACGCGGCATCCTGGTCAACTACGCCTGCCATCCCACGACGCTGGCGTGGGAGAACCGGCAGATCAGCCCGGACTACCCCGGCGCCATGCGCGCGCTGGTCGAACAGCACACCGGCGTCCCCTGCGCCTTCCTGCTGGGGCCGTGCGGCGATCTGGGCCCGCGCGACGGTTTCGTCGGAGATGCCAGCGTTGCCGAGCGCAACGGCCGCCAGTTGGGCCACGCGGTCCTCGAGGTTGTCGAGGCGCTGCCGCCGCCGGGAACGCACATGGAGTACACCGGCCGCGTGGTGTCCGGCGCGACACTGGGCATCTGGCGCCACACGCCCATGTCCGCGGCGCAGCGCCAGCGATGCCGGATCTTCCGCTCGACCGAGCTGGCCGTGGAAGTCCCCGCCAAGCGGCTGCCTTCCCGGGACGAGCTGGAGAAGCGCCTGGCCGAGTGGACCCGGCGCGACAGGGAGGCGCAGGCAGCGGGCGACGCCCTGGCCTGGCGCGACGCCCGCGCCCACCTCGAGCGCGCCCGGCGCGCCCTGCGCCGCCTCGAGGAGCTGCCGGACGCCGGACCCGGCGCCGTCACCTACCGGATCGCGCTGTGGCAGCTCGGAGAGGCCGTGCTGGTCGCCGTGGGCGGCGAGCCCTACAACCTGCTGCAGCGCGAGGTCCGCCGGCGTCATCCGGCGACGCCAGTGCTGTTCGCGGTCCTGGCGAACCAGCCCTACTCGTACATCCTGCCCGCCGAATGCCACGGCACGGGACGGTACCAGGACGACTGCTCCACCCTCGGCCCCGGGTCGCTGGAGCGCATCATCGAGGCGGTCGACGAGCAGTTGGGCCGCTGGGACTGCCCCTAGCGGGCCGCGCAGCCACCGCGACCGGCTACAGCGAGACGCCCAGCCAGCCGCGGGTCATCTGCACCTCGGTGTTGCCCTCGGCGTCCGCGCGGCAGACGCGGCTGCGCGACAGCACCGCGCCCAACCCGGCCAAGAGCTGGTCGCTCCACGCCTCCGGGTCGCCCGCCAGCGGCACATCCAGGTCCTCGCCGTGCGCGCCTAGCACCGCGGGCGTGGCGCTCACCTGGACGAGAGGAACCAGCGGATGGCCCTGCAGCGGCCGCTCGTGCACGTATCCCAGCACGATGTCGGCGCCGCTGGCCGCCACTCCCGTCGACAGCTCGACCCAGTGGTCGGTCAACGCCTCGGCCACGTACACGCCGGGGCCCGGTGGCCGCTGTGCCCATGGCAGCGACCCCTGCAGGGCGGCGGCCGGCATGCCGGACAGCACGGCCGCCGCGGCCGAGGCACCGGCCAGAATGGCGGTGCCCCCCGCCGCGTCCACCCAGCGCACGACGCGCCCCAGCGCCGCCGCGGCCGCCGCCGGCACGGGACCGTTGGCCAGCACGCCCAGGTGCACCGCGCCGAGGCCGACCGCCGCCACCGACGCTGGCGGCGCCGCGGCGAGCCGCGCTGCCAGCAACGCCTCGAGGCGCGCCAGCGCGCGCGCATTGCCGCCATCGCCCTGGATGCTGACCCAGTCGTACGCGCCGGCATCCAG
The DNA here is from genome assembly GCA_964591015.1 of uncultured Gemmatimonadaceae bacterium. GTDB lineage: Bacteria > Latescibacterota > UBA2968 > UBA8231 > UBA8231 > SLHA01. The sequence continues at coordinate 9,984 of CAZPXM010000092.1, read as the reverse complement.
TCCGGCCGCCGCGACTTCCTGGCGCAGGCAGTCGTTGTGGATCTTCTCGCAGCCGTGCTCCAGCACCGCCGCTGCCCGCACGGACGGATGCTGCAGGTAGCCGAGCAGGGCGCGGATCAGCAACCGGTCGCTGGTCCCGCCGCACCCCTCGGTGTGCGGCAGCGCCACGAAGCGGCGCACCGACGGCCAGGTTCCTGCCGGGCCATTGGCCAGCCGAGCGGCCGCCTGCCGGGCGACCTGACTCGAACACAGGCTGGTCGGCACGATCAGGGCCACCTGATCGAATGCCGGGCCGCGCGGCGTGCGCAGGGCCAGCACGCGGCTGTGCGGCGGCTCTTCGCGCGGCACAGGGACGCGGGTGGGGCGCGGCGGCGGGCGCAGCCGCAGGCTCGCCAAACGCGTCCCGTCCGCCTGGGGCCAGTCGCGCCACAGTTGCACCTGGGAATGGGCGGCGCGCTCGCCGCAGGTGCGCTGCCCGGCGGCCACGGCGCGCACCAGTGCCAGCGTGCAGCGGCCTAGCTGCTCCATGGGCGTGCCGTCCAGGTACTCGCCGGCGTTGACATCCATGTCGTCGGCCAGCAGCCGATAGCGCGCCGTGGTGGTGACCAGCTTGATGGTGGGCACGAACGGGAAATTGGTCACCGAGCCATTGCCCGTGACGAACAGGATCAGGTTGCAGCCCGCCGCCACCTGGCCGGCGATGCTCTCCAGATCGTTCCCGGGGCTGTCCATGAAGTAGTAGCCCGGCCACCGCATGGGCTCTGCGTATTCGATGCAGCGATCGAGCCGCACCGCCGGGTCGCGCTTCCGCGCCGCGCCGATCGACTTCAGCGCGATGTTGTAGAGGCCGCGGTACTTGTTGCCCGCCGACGGGTTCGCTTCGGGCGACTCGCCATGCCAGGCCATCCGCTCCCGGAAGCGCGCCAGCAGGTGCAGAAAGCGCACCGCCGTGGCCCGATCGCGCACGTTCGCCAGGACATAGGACTCGGCGCCCATCAGCTCGTCGGTCTCGGCCAGGTTCGCGCTGCCGCCGTGCCGGATCACCTCGCGCGCCACCCAGCCGGCCAGCGGATTGCCGGAGATGCCCGAGAACGCGTCCGAACCGCCGCATTGCAGCGCGACCCGCAGCGCCGCCAGCGGCTGCGGCTGCCGGCGCGTGTGCTGCTCGGCCTCCAGCCAGCCGGCGATGTGGCGTGCCCCCGCCTCCAGGGCGGCCGCCAGCGTTCGCTCGACGGTCAGGAAGGCGTGCGGCACCGCCGCCAGCGGGTAGCCGTGGGCGTCGGCATAGGCCCTGAGCTGGCCATTGGTCAGCGCTTCGGTGCCATGGTCGAGGGCGAGGAACGCCGCCACGTTGGGGTGCACGCAGAAGCCAGCGAGAGTGCGCAGCGCCAGCTCCAGGTTGTTCGGGCGGTGCTCCCCGCCGCCCTCGGTGTGATCCACTGCCACCACGCCGTCCACGCCCGGACAGCGCGCTGCCGCCTCCTGCATCTGGCCAGCCAGCCGGCGGGCCAGCGACCCCGTGCGCGAGCTGGTGCCCAGCACGACGATGTAGTTGCGCGTGCCGGCGCCACGCCCCTGTGGCCGCGGGTAACCGGCGAACTCGCCGGGGACCGAGCATGGCGCCACCTGGTGCCCGGGAACGGGGCCGGCGGCCGGCAGCACGTAGGGCGGAATCACGTCCGCGAAGTTCGGCGTCGCCGGCAGTCCCGCCACCCCGCTGCGCGCGCGCAACGCGTCGAGCATACCCTGGTTGCACACGTACTCGCCGGGCGCCACCGCACGCAGCGCCGTGCCGAACGGCAGGCCCCACGACAGCAGCGCCTCGCCGGCGGCCAGCGGTTGCACGGCGAGCCGGTGCCCTTCCATCACCGTGTACGGCAGGCACACCGCGCTGCCGGCCAGCAGGCAGCGCGTGCCCGCCTCCAGCCGCCGCACCGCCACCGCGACGTTGTCGCCCGGTGCCGGCAGGCGGGTCACCGCCGCCAGATCCTCCATCATGTCCGGTCGCTCTCGTCGCGGGGAAACAGCCGGAAGGCGGCCCGGTCCACCCGCCTTGCCTGGTGCACGAGGACGGCGTTCATCAGCTCGATGGCCAGCCGCGATTCCAGGGCAACGCCCGCGCGCACGCCCACGCAGGGATCGTGGCGGCCCCGGCCCAGCGCGAACTCGGTCTCGACCAGGTCCTTGCGCACCGACTGCTGGGGCAGCCCGATGGAGGCCGTGGGCTTGAACCCGACGCGGCAGACCAGCGGCGCGCCCGTGGTGATGCCGCCGATCAGGCCGCCGTGCCGATCGGCCGCATAGCCCCAGCCGCGGATGGGATCGTTGTGCTGGCTGCCGCGGCGCGACACCGCCTGGCTGCCGCTGCCGATCTCGCAGGAGACGGCGGCATGCAGCCCGCCCAGCGCTCCCATCAGGCGCAGCTTGAGGCTGTTGTAGAGCGGCTCGCCGCACAGCGCGGGCACGTTCAGGGCCACCACCTCCACCGCGGCGCCCAGCGAGTCCCTGGCCTTGCGAACTTCCTGGATGCGCTCCACTGCCGCCGCCGCAAACGCCCGGTCGAGCGTCCACAGCGGCGCCTGGGCGAGACTCTGTTCCAGCTCCGCCAGCACCGCGGGCGGCACGCCGCGCGGATGCTGCCGGTAGAGCTGCTCGGCACGCGCCGCCAGGCTCACTGCCGCGCGCAGCCGGCCGACCTGGCACACCGACGACAGAATCACGGTGCCGAACTCGGCAGCCAGATAGAGCCGCGCCACCGACCCGCCGATGACGTCGGAGATGGTGGCGCGAAAGCTGGAGCGGCCACCCCCCCGGACGTCCGCCGCGCCGGACGACTTGTGGAACTTCACCAGGTCCGTATGCCCGGGCCGGACGGCCCCTGCCGGGCCCGCGAACTGCCGGTAGTCGGCGGCCCGACCGGCCGCCGAGAGGACCACGGCGGCGATCGGCTCGCCCGTGGTCACGCCCCGCGCATAGGTGGACGTCCGCACCGCCGCCTGACCGAGGTTGCCGAGCGCCACCTCGGGGCCGGCCAGCAGCGCTGCATGGTCTTCGGCATACAGGCCGCTCAGCAGGGCGACGGTATCCGCCTCGTGCCGGGGCGTGCCCAACCTGTTGCCGCCCGGTCGCCGCCGATCCAGATACCGCTGGAGATCGGCGCGGTCCAGAAGCAGTCCGGCCGGACACCCGAAGACGATGGTGGTGATCGCCGGACCGTGCGATTCACCCGCCCCCGCCACGGCGAAGAGAGGCCCTCCGAGCACCTCCATGTCCGCACTCCTGACCAGGGTTGCCTCGATCGGCGCCAGCCTTGGTCCCGGGCCGCGCGCCCGGTATGGCAGCGCGCCTGCCCGGCGCGCAGGCGGCCGCGCCCGGCTGCCGGGCCCAAAGATAGGCAGCGCCGCCGCGGAGCTCACGCTCCGGCGCCGCCGCCCGCACGCGCCAGCACCCATCTGCCGGGGCAGGCCACGCGGCCTGCCTCAGGGGACCTCGAGCTGGAGGGGCACGCTGCGCACCAGCTCACTGGGCGGCTGGCAGTGCCCGTCGCGACACGCCTGGTAGTGCAGCCTGAGCCGCAGCTCGCGCGCGCTGTGCGGGTCGATCTGCGCGGGCAGGCGCAGCGCCGCCCGCACGGTGACCGGCCGCGGGTACAGACGCGCCGCCCCCGCGGCCTGAGCACTGGGCGTACCCGGCGGGTAGTGCACGTCGATGAGTTCCACCGGCACGTTGGCGTCGAGGCGGACCGACAGCGGGGTCAGGTCCGGGTCGCCGGCGGGGTTGGCGCCGATCTGCCACCCGGCGCCGATGTCCAGGTGGACGTCGGCCGCGAACTCCTCGCCAGGCGCCGGCCGGTCGGGACGCAGCTCGACTCTGACCGCTAGCGGCACGGGCGACCGCCGGCCGGCCGCCGGCGGCGTCAGGTAGAGCTCGGGCGCCCCGGCGCCGGCGGGGGCGTAGTCGCGCAGGTAGCGCTCGGCTGCCGCGATCAGGTGCACGTGGCCCTCGGGCCTGGCCCGCATCGCGCCACCGTAGGCGGTCAGCGCCGCGGCTGCGTAGTCCAGATAGGCGCGCCGTTCGGCCGCGCCCGCCAGATCGAGCAAGGCGTGCACCGCCGTGGCGCTGGCCGCCGGCCCGGCGCCATCCTCGGCGCTGCGGCAGCGCACCAGCATGTCCGGGCCCGGGGGCTGCAGGAAGAAGCTGGAACTCGACGGATCCCAGAAGCGGGCCACCATCGCCGCCGTCAGCGCCTCGGCCTGGCGCACCCAACGCCGATCCCCCGTGGCCGAAGCCAGCGCCACGTAGGCCCGCACGAGCTGGGCATAGTCCTCGAGGAGACCCCTTCCCGCCGGACCGGCCGCCCCCCGGTACCGGGCCAGCGTCCCGTCGGCAAGCTGCAGGTGCGTCCGCGCGAACCGCCCCGCGCGCGCCGCCGTGTGCAGGTACGCGGAGTCGCGCAGCGCGCCGGCGGCCTGGACGAACGCGCGCAGCATCATGGCGTGCCACGCCGTCACCACCCGGCAGTCGCCGGCGCGGCGGAACCGCTGCTGGCGGTGCGCCCGCAATCGCTCCAGCAGCTGCTCGACAGCGGGTTGGCCGACTCCGGTGCGCGCGTCTGCCTCGCTCGCCCCCGCCCACCCCTGGCGCCGGTAGAGAACGCCGCCGCTCTCGCAGGCAGCCGGTGCCAGGGCGTACACCGCGAGCAGCTCGTCGACGGCAGGCCCCAACACCGCGGCAAGCTCCTCCTTCGACCAGCAGCAGCACTCGGCCGCCGCCGTGCCGGGCGCGGCATACACGGCGCTGCAGAAGCCGCCGTCGGCGTCCATCATCTCGGCCTGGACGAAGGCGAGCAGACGCCGGAGCGCCCGCTCCCACGACGGATGGGGCTCCAGCGCAAAGGCGGTCGCGTACAGCTCGGCCACGCCCGCCTGCGTCGGCAGCGTCTTCTCGAAGTGCGGCACCTGCCAGCCGGCGTCCAGCGCATAGCGCAGGAAGCCGCCCTGCACCTGGTCATGGATGCCGCCCTGCTCCATCCCATCCAGCGTCCGGTGCACCATCTCGCGGAAGCGCGCCTCCTGGCAGCGCTCGGGGTCGGCCATCACGAAGCCGAGCCAGACGTCCGACGGGAACTTCGGCGCCGAGCCGAAACCGCCGTGCGCCCCGTCGTAGCGGCCCTCGATCAGGGCCAGGGCGCGCGCGATCAGCACCGTGTCGGGAGGCATGGGCGGCGCCTGCCCGCCGTATTCGGCCTCGACGATGGCCGCCCCGACGCGTCCGGCCACCTTCAGCACCTCGGCGCGCCGCAGCGTCCAGGCGTCGCGCATCTCGGCCAGGACCGCCGGGAACCCGCGCTCCTCGTACGTGTCGCGCAGCGGGAAGTAGGTGCCGGCGAAGAACGGCTGCATGTCGGGGGTCAGAAACACCGAGATCGGCCACCCCGCGCGGCCGCACAGCAGCTGGGTGGCCGCCAGGTAGATGCGGTCGATATCCGGCCGCAGCTCGCGATCGACCTTCACGCTGACGAAGCCGCTGTTCAGCAGGCCGGCCACCTGCGGATCGGCGAACACCTCCTCGTCCATGGCCGCGCACCACTCGCAGGCGGGGTAGCCGATCGACAGAAACACGGGCCGGCCCTCGCGACGCGCCCGGCGAAACGCCTCCGGTCCCCACTCCAGCCAGCGGACCGGCTCGGCCTCTGCCGCCGCCTCGCCGGCGCCAGCGGCCCCGCGGACGGACGCGGCCGGCACGGGCTCGGCTGCGGTCGCGGCCAGCGCCGCCGCCCAGCCGGCGCTGGCCGCCCACAGCGCCAGCAGCGCGGCCGTGCGCCGCACGCCCCACCCAACCGCGCCACGAGGACGCGGTGCAGAAGACCTGGGAGACATGGCAGTCGTGCAGCCCTAGCGGGCGGCCGCCAGCGCGCGGGTGGTCTCCAGCACGTAGGCGACGTCCGCGTCGGTGATGTGGCGGTGCGTCACCAGTCTGACGCGGCTCGGTGGCCTCGGGTTGCACAGGATGCCGGCAGCCCGCCAGGCCGCCACCAGCTCCGGCGCCGTCCAGCCGCGCGCGGCCACCTCGACGATCACGATGTTGGTCGCCAGCGGCGGCAATGGCGCGCGGAATCCTCCCAGCGCCTCCAGTCCCACCGCCAGCGCGCGGGCCCGCGCGTGGTCCTCGGCCAGGCGCTCGACCATCTGCTCCAGGGCGACGATGCCGGCGGCGGCGAGCACGCCGGCCTGGCGCATGCCGCCGCCGAGGCGCTTGCGGGCGCGAACCGCGCGCTCGATGAAGGCCTGCGTCCCGCACAGCAGCGAGCCAACGGGCGCGCTCAGCCCCTTGGACACGCAGAACATCACCGAATCCACGTGGCGCGCATAGGCCTGCACATCGGCGCCGGCAGCCACTGCGGCGTTGAACAGCCGCGCGCCATCCATGTGGACGCGCAGCCCGTGCCGGCGGGCCGCCGCCGCCAGGGCGGCGACCTGCGCGGGGGTCCAGGCGGCTCCCCCGTGATTGTTGTGCGTGTTCTCGATGCATACCAGCCGGGTGGGCGGGAAGTGCACGTTGGCCGGACGCAGCACGGCCTCGAGCTCTGCCGGGCCGATCACGCCGTGTTGGCCCGCCACCGTGCGCACCGCCAGTCCGGCGATGCTGGCGTAGTTGCCGCACTCCCACAGGTGCATGTGCGCCTGGGCCTCGAACACCACCTCGTCGCCCGCCTGCGTGTGGGCCAGCAGGGCGCAGGTGTTGCCCATGGTGCCGCTGGGGACGAACAGCGCCGCCTCCATGCCGAGCCGGGCCGCCGCCATCTCCTGGAGCCGGTTCACCGTGGGATCCTCGCCATAGACATCGTCGCCCACGGGGGCGGCGGCCATCGCCGCCCGCATCGCCTCGGTGGGCTGCGTCACCGTGTCGCTGCGCAGGTCGACAATGCTCGCGGCCATCGCTCTCGTCGCCCCCATGATCGCTGCCGGCGTTGACGCGGGGCGCGGCCACCGGTACCGTTGGGCTGCCGCGCCCGCTCCGGGATGCGAAACCTACGCCACGCTCACCCACCTGTCGAATGCCAGCCGCCCCCTCGGTATCCCGCGCCACCGTGACCGGCACCCGCGGCATGGTCGCCGCCGCGCACCCGCTCGCCGCCGTGGCCGGGCTGCGCATCCTCGTGCAAGGCGGCAACGCCGTCGACGCCGCGGTCGCCACCGCTGCCGCGCTGAACGTCGTCGAGCCCAACATGTCGGGCATCGCCGGCGTGGGCTACATGCTCGTGCACTGCGCGGCGACCGGCGAGCTCTGCGTGCTCGACTACGTGGGCCTGGCGCCGGCGGCCACCCGCCTGGAGTCGTACGCGGACCCCGCCACCGCTATCCGCGGGCCGCTGTCGCTGTTGGTGCCCGGCGCCTGCGGGGGCTGGCTGGAGGCGCTGCGGCGCTTCGGCACGATGGACGCCGGAACGGTCTTCGCGCCGGCGATCGAGTACGCCGAGCGGGGCTTCGCGCTGACCGCCAGGAACTGCGAGTTCTTCGCCATGGCCGCCGCAGACCTGCGGCGCTTTCCCCCGGCCGCAGCCGTGTACCTGCCCGGCGACCGGCTGCCGCGCCCCGGACAGGTGCTGGTCCAGGCGGAGCTGGCGCGCACGCTGCGCGCCGTGGCCGCCGAGGGCGCCTCCTGGTTCTACCGCGGCGAGTTCGCCGATCGCCTGGTGGGGTACCTCCAGTGCCACGGCGGCACGCTGGCCAGGGACGACCTGGCCGGCTTCCGGCCCTGCTGGCTGCCGCCCCTGTGCGGGCAGTACCGCGGGTACCGCCTGTTCGTGCCGCCGCCGCCCTGCCAGGCGCTGCAGATGCTGGAGACGCTGGCGATCATGGAGGGATTCGACGTGGCCGCGATGGGCCACAACACGACGGCCACGCTGCACCGCTTCATCGAGGCGGCCAAGCTGGCGATGGCCGACCGGATCGCCTATGTCGGCCTGCCCGCGCCCCCTACCGCCGCCCTGCTGCATCCCGGGTGCGCCGCCGCGCGCCGCGCGCTGATCGGCCCGCGCGCCCTGCCTACCGGCGGCGAGCGCTTCGCCCGGCGCCGGCAGGCCGAAGAGGTGCAGGCCGGCGATCCGTACGCGGGCCCGCAGGCCGAGAGCACCACTCACTTCGATGTGGTCGACGCGGCAGGGAACGCCGTGGCCGTGACTCAGAGCCTGGGCACCAGCTTCGGGGCCGCCATGGTCGTGCCCGGGACCGGCGTCCTGCTCAACGGCTTCATGCGCTGGTTCGATCTGGATCCGGACAGCCCCAATGCGGCCGGGCCTGGCAGGAAGATCGAGATGTGCCTGGCGCCGGTCCAGGTATGGGACGCCAGCGGGCCGCTGCTGCTGCTCGGCACCCCGGGCAGCTACGGGATCCTGCAGACAACGCCGCAGATCATCATGAACTGGATCGACCACGGGATGCCCGTGCAGGCCGCCATCGAGGCCCCGCGCGTCAAGACCGGGCGCCCTGGACGAGGCGTCGACGTGGAGACCCGCATCCCTGCGGCTGTCCTGGCTGGACTGGAGCGCCGCGGGCACGAGCTGCATCGCCTGGGTGCCTGGCACTACACCCTGGGCGGCGCCCAGGGCATCGCCATCGACCGCGACTCAGGGGCATTCACGGGCGGGGCCGACCCCCGGCGCGACGGGTACGCGATCGGCTGGTGAGCGCGGCCGCCGCCGGCCACGCCGCCGGGCCGGTGGCGGGACTAGCCGGCGAGGAGGCGCTCCATGTTGCCGCCGAGCACCAGCTCCAGGTCGGCCGGCCGCAGGAACCCGCAATGGGTGCGGACCACTTCGAGGGTCTGCTGGTAGGTGACGAAGAACCGCGCCACCGGGTAGTCCGAACCCCAGCACAGCCGCTCCGGACCGAAGGCGTCGCACAGGCGGCGGGCCACCTGGATCGCGTCCGCCTGGGGGTAGTCCCACGGCCTGGCGGCCGCGTAGTGGAATCCCGACAGCTTGATCCAGATGTTGGGCTGGCCCGCCGAGGCCACCACTGCGTCGATACCCGCGGGGTCGGCGGCGCGCGCGCCTGCCAGGTGGTGACAGAGGAAGGTGATTGCCGGATAGCGCGCGGCCAGCACGCGCAGCGCCGGCTGCCACGCGGGCGTCAGCGACACGCTGGCGATCAGACCCCGATCGGCCGCGCAGCGCCAGAAAGCCTCCCCCTCGTCGCTGGCGAACCAGTCCTGGTCCTCGCGCAGGTAGTGGGTGAAGCCGCGCAGCCGATGGTGCGCCGCAGCGGCGGCCAGACGCGCGGCCGCTCCCGGGCGGTGATAGGCGGCGCTCCAGCTGCAGTCGACGTCGGCGAACTGCACCAGGCGTTCCGGCGCAGCGGCCACGCAGCGGGCGACGTACTCGTTGTTGTCGGCGTTGTTCTCGATGCGGGCGCACACCAGCACCGCCCGCCCGACGCCGTGCCGGTCCATCTCCCAGAGCAACTGCTCCACGCGCCCGCGCTCGCGGCAATCGGGAACCCGGGGCCGGTAGGGCCAGCGCCGCCACGCGTGGCAGTGGGCGTCGACGATCATGGCGCTCCTCCGGCGCCTCGCTCCGCGCGCCGCTCACTGGGCCAGGGTGCGGTTCGCCTCCCTCTCGAGCTCGACCAGCGCCCGGTCCACGTCGGCGCCGCGCGCGACCTGCACCATGGTCTTCTCGATCATCTCCCGGACTGCGCCGTAGCCGACCGCCGAGGGCTCCGGCTTGCCGAGCTCCATCAGGCCGTACGGAATCCGGAAATAGGAGGCCACGTCGCGGGCCGCGCTGCGCCGCACGGGAAAGTACCCGGTCGCCTCCGACCACGTGCGCTGCGGCTCCGGCTGGGTGAACCAGCGGACGAACAGCCAGGCGGCCAGCTGCTGCTCCGGCGTGCTGCGGCACACGGCCAGGCTGGCCCCGTACACGTCCGGAGTGGGAAGGTGGCCCTCGTAGGGCACCGGCCCCACGTCCCACGTGAAGCC
>CAZPXM010000091.1:0-15588 GCA_964591015.1 uncultured Gemmatimonadaceae bacterium | reverse complement strand
GGGGTCGAGCTGCACGATGCCACGCAGGAGCTGGCGATGCTGGCCCTGCAGGGCCCCGCCGCGGAGCGTGTGCTGGCGGCGGTGCTGGCCCGCCACGGTCGGGACGAACTGCCGCCGTGCCGGCGCCACGCGGTGGGGACCGTGCGCTATGCCGGCGTCCAGATGCTGGTGGCGCGCACCGGGTACACCGGCGAGCCGCTCAGCCTGGAGCTGTTCCTGCCGCCGGCGTCGGCCCAGGCGATCTGGACGGACCTGCTCGAGGCTGGCGCCGCGGCGGGCGTGCGTCCGGTCGGGCTGGGCGCGCGCGACACGCTGCGCCTCGAGGCGGGGCTGCCGCTCTACGGCCACGAGCTGGGCATGGGACCGGACGGCGCGCCGGTGCCGATAGGGGCCCTGCTGGAGCTGGCCGCGCGCGCGGTGAACCTGGACGATCCACAGCGCCGGTTCGTCGGCCGCGCGGCGCTGGCGCGGCAGCGCCGCGAGACGGCGGCGCGCCGCCAGGGCGCGGGCGGCGCGGCTTCGTGGCGGCCGGACGAGCGGTCGGTGCCCTACGTGGTGCGCCGTGTCGCGGTGCTCGACGCTGCCGCGGCGGCGCCGGGGCAGAATCCTGTTCGCCAGGGGCACCGCGTGTACCTGGACGACGAACCGGTGGGGTGGATCACCAGCGGGACGGTGGTGCCGTTCTGGCGTCGCGGCGGCGGCGGCCCCGAGGGGGAGGACCCAGCAGGTCGCCGCGCCATCGCCATGGCCTACGTGGACGCCAGGCTGGCGAGCGCCAGCCCGGCAGTGCGGCTGGCGGTCGACAAGGGGCGCGGGTTGCGCGTGCCGGCCGTGTTGGTGCCGACGCACCTGCGAGTGGAAGGCGAGCGGGTGCGGGCCGTGCTGTACCCGCGGGGCGAACCGGCCTGAGGGTCGCATGGGCACCCATCCCTGCCTGTGCTGCGGCGCCTGCTGTGCCAGCTTCGTGGTGGCGTTCTACTGGGCCGAGGCGGACGACGGCACGGCGGGCGGTGTGCCGGCGGCGCTCACGGAGAAGCTGGATCCGTGGCGCCGGGCCATGCGGGGAACCAGAAGCGCCCACCCGCGGTGCACAGCCCTGCGCGGCGCCGTGGGCCAGCGGGTGCGGTGCGCGGTCTACCCGCGGCGTCCGAGCGTGTGCCGCGCCTTCGCCGCGTCCTGGGAGCACGGCAGCCCCAACGAGCGCTGCGACCGCGCCAGGGCCCGCCACGGTCTGCCGCCGCTGGTGCCGGCCGACTGGGCCAGCGTGACGCCGGGGAAGCCAGCGACATGAGGCGCGCGTCGGCCCGAGCAGCGGCCCCGGCCCCGGCGCCGCCCGGGTCGCGGCTGGCCCGAGAGCCGGTCCCGGCCTGCTCCGGCGGGGCCGGCCGTTGGCTGGGGGTGCGTCTGGGCGTGGCGGCCCTCGGTCGCACGGGACGCACCGTGCTCAGGCTGGCCCGCGCGGGGTTCACGCTGCTGCTGATCCTGTACCTCGGCTGGCAGCTGAGCGCCGTCGGCTGGCGTCAGGTGCTGGCGGGCGTGCCCCGCAGTCCGTGGTTCTACCTGGCGTACGGGGCCCTGTTCGGCTGCCTGCCGGCGTGCGAGGGACTGGTATGGCGGCGGCTGTGGCGCTGGCCGCTGCGGCGCAGCCTGCCGGTCCTGATGCGCAAGCGAGCCTACAGCCGGCACCTGCTCGACTACTCCGGCGAGGTGTACCTGTACGGGTGGGCCTGCCGCCGGGTGGACCGTCCTGCTGGCGAGCTGCTCCACACGATCAAGGACAACGCCATCGTCTCGTCGGTGATGTCCGGCGCGCTGGCGGTCGCGGCGTTGCTCGGGTTGCTGCTGGTGGCGCCGGCTGCCTTGCCGGCCGCGTGCGCGCGGCGCCTGGCCGGCTGGGGCCTGGCGGCGCTGCTGGCGGCGGCGGCAGTTGCTGGCCTGGCGTGGGTCTGCCGGCGGCGCCTGTTGTGGCTGCCCAGGCGCCAGATCGGGTTCCTGGCCGCGGTGCACGCCGGCCGTCTGGGGTGCACCCTGCTGCTCGAACTGGCCGTGTGGATGGCGGCCCTGCCGGCCGTGCCGCTGCGCTCCTGGCTGCTGCTGCTGGCCGTCGAGACGGTGATCAGCCGCATCCCCTTCCTGCCGAATCGAGACCTGCTTCTGCTGGGCACTGGCGTGCAGATCGCCGGCGCGATCCAGATCCCGCCGCCGGCGCTGGCTGGTCTGCTGGTGGCGACCAGCGTGCTGGAGAGGGCGCTGAACCTGCTCGTCCTCGCGCTGGGCGCGCTGGCCCGCGACGGCCGGCGCCAGCCCGGCGAGGGTCCGTCTTCCGGGCCCGAGGGCCAGCCCGGGCCGGACGGGGCACAGGCGTCGGCCCGGCGGCCGGGCGGCGCGCACGCACCCCTGCCGGGCCGGGTGACCCGCGACGATACGCTGGCGCGGGCTTGCTAGGAGCGGGGGGCCGGGCGGCGCGCGACCGGGCCGCGCGCGAACGCGGCCCGCACCTCGGCGGGAGTGCGCGCGCGCCGCAGTGCCGCCAGCCGCGCGGCCTCTTCGCGCTGCAGCAGGCGCGCGTTGCGCAGCACTGCCTCCAGGTGCTGCGCCGGGAACTTGCAGGCGCCGTTCTCGTCCATGTGGACGATCTCGCCCGGGCTGACGTCCATCCCCGCCACCGTCACCGGCACCTGCACGGCGCGGACCGCCATGGGGCCGTGGCCCGGGGTGACGCCGGACAGCAGATACTGGAAGCGCAGGGGCCGGATCTCGCCGAGGTCGCGCGAGGGGCCGTTGGAAAGGCAGCCGACGCAGCCGACCGCCTGCATGGCGGTGGTCATGTTGCCGCCGGCCAGGCCCACCTTGCCGCTCAGGTCGGGGGGGAACTCCTGCCGCAGCACGAGGATGGTGGGTCGTGGCGCGGCTGCCAGCGCGTCCAGGACGTCCAGGAAGCTCAGTCGGCTGTAGCTGGCGTCGGGCAGCCCGTACACGCAGGTCACCGCATGGCCCGCCACCGGCCCCAGCTCGGGAAAGATGCAGCGCACGGACTGGTCGGTGTACCAGTTCGCCGCCCACGGATGATAGAGCCCCAGGCACAGCGGGTGATCCGGGTAGGTGGCGACGACGTTGGTGATGGACGGCGTGTCGAACTGGCACAGCTCCGGCAGCATCTCGTCGGTGCGCACGCTCGTTCTCCTCGTCAGCGGCGGTCGAACCCGGGCAGCCGGCGCGGCGCCGCCGGGTCCTGCGGTCACGAACCCATCTCGGCGGCGATCAGCAGCGCCAGCTCGAGCGACTGCTCGTAGTTCAGGCGCGGATCGATGAGAGTGCGATAGGCCTGCGCCAGCTCGTGCGCCTGCAGGCCGCGCGCGCCGCCGATGCACTCGGTGACGTTCTCTCCCGTGAGCTCGACGTGGACCCCGCCGAGCCACGACCCCAGCGCCTTGTGGATCGCGAAGGCACGCTTGAGCTCGGCCAGGATCCTGTCGAAGCGGCGCGTCTTGAGCCCCGCGGCAGTGGTCTCCGTGTTGCCGTGCATGGGATCGCAGATCCACAGCACGGTGCGGCCGGCGCGGCGCACGCTGTCGAGCAGCGGCGGCAGGCACGCGTCGATGCGCTCGGCGCCGAAGCGGTGGATCAGCGCCAGCCGCCCGGGCTGATTGTCGGGGTCCAGGACGCGGACGAGCTCGAGCAGCTCCGCGGCGTCGATGGACGGACCGATCTTGACGCCGATGGGATTCTGAATGCCCCGGAAGTACTCCACGTGGGCGCCCCCCAGGCCGCGCGTGCGGTCCCCTATCCACGGAAAGTGGGTCGCCAGATTGTACCAGCCGGTGCGGCGGGGTACCCGGCGCGTCTGCGCCTGCTCGTACCACAACAGGAGTCCCTCGTGGCTGGTGTAGAACTCGGCCTTGGTCAGTTCGGCGATGGAATCGCCGATGATCGTCTCGACGAAGCGGATGGACTCCAGGATCCGCGCGACGGTATCCTGATAGCGGTTCTCCTGGGGTGTCTGGGAGGCGAACGTCAGGTCCCACTGGTGCGGGAGGTGCAGGTCCGCGAAGCCGCCGGAGGTCAAGGCGCGGATGAAGTTCAGCGTCAACGCCGCGCGGCCGTACCCGTCCAGCAGGCGTTGCGGATCGGGCTGGCGGGCCGCGGCCGTGAACTCGATGCCGTTGACCAGGTCGCCGCGGTAGCTCGGCAGCGTCAGCCCATCGCGGGTCTCCGTGGCCTGCGAGCGCGGCTTGGCGTACTGGCCGGCGAAGCGCCCCAGCCGCACGACGCGGCGCCCGCTGCCGTGCACCAGGATGAGGGCCATCTGGAGCAGGATCTTGAGCTTGCTGACGATGAGGTCCGAGGCGCACTCGTCGAAGCGTTCGCAGCAGTCGCCGCCTTGCAGCACGAACCCTTCGCCCCGGGCGGCCGCGCCGAGCTGCGCGCGCAGTGCCTCGATCTCCCAGCTCGTGACCAGGGGTGGCAGGTGGGCGAGCCGAGAGACGGCCTGGCGCAGCGCTGCCTGGTCCCGGTACTCGGGCTGTTGGGCCGCGGGCCGCCGCTGCCAGGACTCCGGCGTCCAGTCGTCGCTCATGGTCGGTGCAGGACCGGCGGACAGGGCGGTCCGTCGCGTCACTAGCGCTTGCGCTTGCGGTTGCGCGGAAACCAGCTCTCCAGGAACTCCACCTCGGTGCCGTCGTACTCGGCGGCCGCCAGGTGCTCGACGCCCTGCTGGTTTCCCCAGGAGTAGTAGATGACCAGTCTGCCCCCGTACTCGCAGAAATCGATGTCCGAGTTGTTGACGTTTACCGCCGTGGCGATGCGCTGTCGCTGTTCGGCCGTCAGCTTCGGGTTGGCGATGAGGCGGTCCTCTGCGGAGGCCTTGAGCACGGGGTTGAGCGGGCTGGATTCCCACCGGACCAGATCCCGCGAGCGCACCACGCACTGCTCGTACTCGCCGCCGCGCGCTTCCAGGTAGAAGTCATAGAAATAGCGGTTGGCGTACCGCAGGCAGTGCGGCGCGGTATACCGGTCCTTGGCATAGGTGCAGGCCTCTGGCGTCAACTCCCAGTGCAGCAGATCGTCCGAGGTGGCGAAGCGCGCGGTGAACGGCACGCCGGCCACCTCGGGCGGTCTGCCCACTTCGAACATGAGGACGAAGCGGTTGGCGGCCCGACAGATGGACGTGTTGAAGAGCCCGTGACCCGGCAGGTGGAGCGCCGGGCGCTGATGCCAGTGGACCAGGTCGTCGCTGAAGAAGAGCTCGATGTACTGCCCGTCCCACTTCTCGACGCCGGTGACGAAGGCGACGTCGCGGTCGATGAAGGCGCACCCGAGATGGTACCCAGGGGCGAACTCCGGGGTGCAGTCGCCGGTCTCGACGTCGACGAAGCGGAAGTAGGAGGTGCCGAAGCGATTGCCGGCGTAGTTGTGGCGCACATACTCGAAGCGCAGCAGCCGGCCGCGGAAGACGACAGGGTTGGTCTCGACCAGATCGCAGTCGATCGTGCCGAGCTTGCGGATCTGCGGTCTCATCGTGGGTGGCCTCGCGCGGATCCCGGGCGATGCGCGACTGCGCCGCCGGCCGGCGCCAGCAGCCAGTCCGCCGTAAGGATAGCGACTGCGCGCCCGCCGGTCCAAGGCGAGCAGGCGCCGGTTGTGCGCTCGGCCTGGACGCGCTAGGTTGAGCCCGGCATTGCGGCCGCCAGCCATCCTGTCACCGGCGCGGAGGTGCTATGAAGCGATTGCGGGTAGGCCTGCTGGCCTCGCACGGGGGCACCAACATGCAGGCCATCATCGACGCCTGTCGCAGCGGCGAGCTCGACGCCGAACCGCGGGTGGTGATCAGCAACAACTCCCGATCCGGCGCCATGGAGCGGGCGGCGCGCGCGGGCATCCCCGCCGTGCACCTGAGCAGCGTCACCCATCCGGACCCGCAGGCGCTGGATCGGGCCATGCTCGCCGTCCTGCAGCAGCACGGCGTCGAGCTGGTCTGTCTGGCGGGGTACATGCGGCGCCTCGGCCCGCTCACGCTGGCCGGCTATCGGCATCGCGTGCTGAACATCCATCCGGCGCTGCTCCCGCGCTTCGGCGGCGAGGGCTTCTACGGCGAGCGGGTCCATGCGGCCGTGCTGGCCGCCGGCGCGTCGGAGAGCGGTGCCACGGTGCACCTGGTCGATGCTCGGTACGATCACGGGCCGATCGTGGCCCAGGTGCGCGTCCCCGTGCTGCCGGGCGACACGGTGGCGACGCTGGCCGCGCGCGTCCTCGAGCAGGAGCATCTGATCTACAAGCGCACGCTGCAGCGGATCGCCTCGGGGGAGCTCGACCTGGACGCCATCGCGGCGGCCAGCGCCGGCGATCCGTCCGCCAGCGTCTGAACCGGCGCGACGCCGCCCTGTCGCGGCCGGGCGCGCCGGGGCCGTCCGCGCGCGGATGCGGCCAGGCGCGGGCCGGCTGCTGCGAGCGCGCGAGGAGGAGAGCCATGGAATACCGCCGCCTGGGCCGCTGCGGCCTGCAGGTCTCCGAGCTGTGCCTGGGTACCATGACCTTCGGCCGCGGCGCCGACGCGGCCGAGGCCGCCAGGATGGTCGACGCGGCCTGGGCCGCCGGCGTCAACTTCTTCGACACCGCCGATACCTACGGCGACGGCGAGGCGGAGCGCCTGCTGGGCGCCGCGCTGGGCTCGCGCCGCAGCCACGCGGTGGTGGCCACCAAATTCTTCAACCCGACGGGCTCCGGACCGAACGACTCGGGCGCGTCGCGGGCGCATATCGTGGCCGCCCTGGAGCAGAGCCTGCGCCGGCTGCGGACGGACTACGTCGACCTCTACTACGTGCACCACGTGGACGAGCAGACGCCCCTGGAGGAGACGCTGCGCGCGCTGGACGACCTGGTGCACCAGGGCAAGGTGCGCTACCCGGCCTGCAGCAACTTCGAGGCGTGGCGGCTCATGGAGGCGTGCTGGCTGGCGCGCTCGCTGCGGCTGTTCGCGTTCGCCTGCTACCAGGCCCAGTACAGCCTGGTCGTGCGCGACATCGAGACCGAGCTGATCCCGGCATGCCAGTGCCGCGGCCTCGGCGTGGTGGCGTGGAGCCCGCTGGGAGGCGGCTTCCTCGCCGGCAAGTACCGCCCGGGCCAGACTACCGTGCCGGGCACCCGGTCGGCGGCAGACTGGGCTTTCCCGCGGCGCTACTTCTCGCCGGCTGCCGACCAGGTCCTCGCGGCGCTGCTGGAGGTGGCCGCCGCCAGCGGGCACTCCCCGGCGCAGACGGCGCTCCGGTGGGTGCTCGAGCAGCCGCAGGTGAGCAGCGCCATCGTGGGCGCCCGCACGGCGGCGCAACTGGAGGACGATCTGCAGGCTGCGGACTGGCGACTCGCGGCCGACGCGCGGGCGCGACTGGACGCTGTGTCGCGCCTGCCCGCGCGGTACCCGCAGTCGATGGAGGCCCAGATGCGGGCGCGGCGCGACGGCGCCGTGGCCTTTCCTCCTCATGCCTCGGCGGCGGCCGACCGGTAGTACTCGGCGAGGATCGCGGCGACCTCCGGGCGGGCGAACTCGGGCGGCAGCGGCTGGCCGGCTGCCAGCATCTTGCGGACCTGGGTGCCCGACAGGAGCAGGTGATGCTCCTTGCCGTGGGGGCAGTCGCGGACCATGACGATCCGCTGGCACTGCCGGCACCAGACTGTGTGGTCGCCGCGGAAGATCTCGATCTGCAGGTCGCCGGCGGGGATCCGCGCAAAGATCGCCTGCGCCGCGAAGGGCTCGTAGTAGTCTCCCACGCCCGCGTGGTCACGGCCCACGATGAAGTGCGAGCAGCCGCAGTTCTGCCGGAAGATCGCGTGGAGGACGGCCTCGCGCGGGCCCGCGTACAGCATGTCGAAGCCGTAGCCGGCGATCAGCACCGAGTTGGGCGGGAAGTACAGCTCGACCATGCGCCGGATGGCCGCCTCGCGGACGCGCGCCGGGATGTCGCCGGGCTTGAGCCTGCCGAGCAGCATGTGGATCAGGATGCCGTCGGCGCCGGTCTCTCGCTGGGCCATGCGACAGAGCTCCTCGTGCGCCCGGTGCATGGGATTGCGGGTCTGGAAGGCCACGACCTTGTTCCAGCCGCGCGCGGCGATCTGGTCGCGCAGTTCGCCCGCCGTGCGGAAGGTCGCCGGGAACTCGGTGCGGAAGTACGAGTGGCCGAGCACCTGGAGCGGGCCGGCCAGCAGCGTGTCGCCGGCGGCCAGGAACGCCGCCACGCCCGGGTGAGCCTGGTCGTCCGTGCCGAACACCTGCCGGACGATCGCGAGCCGCTCGGCCTGGCTGAGCGGCTCGACAGCGTCGATCTGCTGGATGGCCAGGACCGGGTTGCCGTCCACGTTGGGGTCCAGCAGCGCCACGCGCCTGCCAGGCCGAACGCTGGCCGGCAGGCGCTCGGCTGGCACCAGGTTGACCACCGGGACGGGCCACAGCAGTCCGTCCAGCGTGCGCATGTCGCTCGCCACCCTGCGGACGGTGGCCAGGTCCATGTACCCGGCAAGGGGCGTGAAGTAGCCCGAGCCCAGCATCACGGCAGCGGCGGCGGCGCCCGACGAGAGCAGCACGGACGGCAGCCTGGGCGACTCGGCCAGCAACTGGGCGCGCGCCGCTGGATCGGCCACGTACAGAGGGGTCAGTTCGGCGCTTCCGTGTGGGCGAATCATGGCATCTCCCGCGCTATGGGGATGGAGAGAGCGGCACGAACGCCCCGGCAAGAACCGGTGAGCGCGCCGCCTTCGCAAGGGAGCGAGCGGCGGCCCGGAGCGCCGGCGCAGGGCGCCTTGCCGCGGGCGGCCGCTGGCTCTATACTGTGCGGCGCACCCACCAGCCCGGCCGTTGCGGGGACCCGGGGCGGCATGCAGGGGCCGCAGACGGGGGCTCTTGTCGTCGTCACGCGGAAGACCAGGTTGGCGGAGGGCGAGATGAGCCTGGGCTTGGCGCTGGCCGTGGTCGCTGTCTCCGGGCTCTACACCTCGCTGTGGGGAGCGTTCAAGGACTCGCCCTACGAGGGCTTCAAGCCCGGCACCTTCCCGCGCAGCGTGTGCTTCAATCTGGGTCTGTTCGCCCTGCTGTACTGGGCGCCTTACCTCCGCCCGCTCACCCGGCAGTTAAGCGCGGTGCAGCTCTTCTTCCTCGTGATGGGCCTGGAGCGGTTCCTGGCCGAGATCTACAAGGGCTTCTTCCGCACCGAGGAGCAGTCCAAGTACTTCGTGCCGTCGCGGATCACCTTCTTCGGCCGCTACGTGGCCAGCGATGCCCTCCGGTACGCAGCGGGAGCCGCGATCGTCACCGCGATGCTCGCGGCGGCGCTGATCCGGGTGCGGATGGAGCGTTTCTGGGCCTTCGCGGCGGTCGCCTACGGAACGGGACTGCTCGTATCGCTGGGGGGCGCGTACAAGGACGCTCCGTTCGAGGGTTTCCGGCCACTCAAGTTCCAGCGCTCGGCCATCGTTCTTGCTGTGCTGAGCCCGCTCTTCTACTTTGTGAACGACCCGCGCAGGCCGGTGACTCTGGGCTTCCTGATCTACATGAACGGCGGGCTCGAGCGGTTCGCCGTCGAGTACTACAAGACCTACATCCAGCGCCACATGTCCGGCAAGTTCCGCGCCGATCTGCCCCGCCTCGCGCTGTGGAGCGAGCGGCGCGAGCCCTTCCACTACGCAGCCCTGCTGATCGTGGCGGCGGTCGTGGCGGCGGTGTTCTTCGAGCTGCGGGCGCGGTGAGCTGCCCATGAGCGGAGCTGCCGAGCAGTTCGATGCCGTGATCGTGGGTTCGGGCTTCGGCGGGGCGTTCGCTGCCTGGGTGCTGGTGCGCGCCGGCTGGCGCGTCCTGATGCTGGAGCGCGGCGGCTGGGCGCGACGCGATGCGGCCGACTGGGACCCCCGGGCGGTGCTCATCGAGCAGCGGTACCAGGGGCGCTCCCCCCTGCTGGTCAAGCAGTACGGCGCCTCGCAGTTCGCCGCCATGCCGTGCAACGAGCTGGTCGGCGGTCAGTCGGTGCTGTACGGCGGCGCCTCCTTGCGGCTGCGGCCGACCGACTTCGCGCGCTGGCCCTTCTCGTACGCGGCGCTGGAGCCGTACTACAAGCAGGCGGAGGAGCTGCTGGGTGTCCACGGGCAGGCGGGCGCGGATCCGGGCGAGCCGCCGCGCACAGGCTCCTATCCGCATCCAGCCGCGGCGTTGAGCGCCCCGGCCGAACGCCTGTTCCGGGCGGCGCAGCGCGCCGGCCTGCGGCCGTTCCCGCTGCCGCTGGCCATCAACTTCAGCGACGCCGGGCGACCGTTGTGCGTCCGCTGCGAGACCTGCGACGGTTTCCCGTGCAAGCTGGCCGCCAAGAACGATGCGGCCGTGGCGCTGCTGGCGCCGCTGGCGGCACAGGGCCTGCAGATCCGGTCCGGCACCATCGCCGCCAGCGTTGCCGTGCGCGCCGGGCGCGTGTGCGCGGTGAACTGCGTGGACGGTGCGACCGGGCGCCGCGAGGTGGTGCGCGGCCGCGTGGTGGTCCTGGCGGCCGGCGCCCTGCACAGCCCGGCGATCCTCCTGCGTTCGGAGCTGGGCCCGTGCCCGCAGCGGGACCTGATCGGCCGTTTCCTGATGCGCCACTGCAATGCGGTGGCCGCGGGCGTGTTCCCCTACCGCACCAATCCCGGCCGCGTCTTTCACAAGCAGATCTGTCTGACCGATCTGTACGAGCATGTGCGCGACGAGTGGGGCACGGCCGTGGGGATCATCGAGGACATCTACACGCCTGCGCCCATCGTGCTCCGGCACGCGGCTCCGCGCGGCCTGCGCACCGTGGCGGCCATGAGCGCCGGGCATCTGCAGAATCTGCTGTGCATCGCCGAGGACGAGCCCCAGCACCGCAACCGCGTCAGCCTGGCGGCGGCGCAGGACCCGTACGGGCTGCCGCTGACCGCCGTCGAACACGCCTACTCGAGCCGCGATCTGGCGCGCTGCGACCATCTGCTGCGCGCCGCCCGGCGCGTGCTGCGCCACGCGGGGTGTGTGTTCTGCTACACCTACCGCATCGAGACGTTCTCCCACGCGCTGGGGACGCTGCGCGCGGGGATGGATGCCGAGGACAGCGTCGTGGACGCCGACTGCCGGATGCACGGCATCGAGAACCTGTACGTGACCGACGCGAGCGTGTTCCCGGCCTCGGGGGGCGTCAATCCCAGCCTGACGATCGCGGCCAATGCGCTGCGCGTGGCCGCGCGCATTGTCGCCAACCATGCCCCCGGCGCCGGGTGAGGCCATGCACCGCGTCTGTCTGGTGGGTTGCGGCCGCATTGCGGCCACGCACGCCAGGAACCTGGCGGGCAGGGTCTCGCTGCTGTGCTACAGCCGCACGCCGGCGAGCGCCGCGCGGCTGGCGGCCCGCTTCGGCGGCGAGGTAGTGCCGAGCTGGGAGCAGGTGCTGCGGCGCGCGGACATCGAGGCCCTCGTGCTCTGCTCGCCACCGCGTGCCCATTGCGAGCAGGCGATGGCGGGCCTGGCCGCGGGCAAGAGCGTCCTGGTCGAGAAGCCGCTGTGCGTCTGTCGCGACGAGCTCGAGCGCATCGCTGCGGCGGCCGCGGGGGCACCGGCGGGGACGCGCCTCATGGTCGCGGAGAACTACTACTACAAGCCGCTGGCGACCCTGCTGCGCGGCATCGTGCGGCTCGGGTTGATCGGCGCCCCCCACCGCCTCGAGGTGCGCAAGCTCTACCACCAGCCCGCCCGCGGCTGGCGGCAGGAGCTGGGCGCCCTGCTGGAAGGCGGCATTCACTTCGTGGCGCTGGTCTCGGCCGTGGCGGAGAGCTGCGGGTGCACCGCGCCGGAGCGGGTGCATGCCGAGTTTCCCCGGCAGGCTGCGCCGACGGCGGCCGAGCGGCGGGCGTGCGTCGAGCTCGAGTACGGTGCGGCGCTGCGCGCCCGCATCGACTATGCCTGGGACCAGCCCGCCCTGCTGCATGGCCTCCTGCAGCACTCCCGGCTCGAGGGCAGCCAGGGGCGCGTGGTGTTCGAGAGCAACGGCCTGTACGCCTATCTGTCCAGTCCCGGGCGGCGTCGCCTGTGCTGGCCCGGATGGGGCGATCTGATGGGGTACCGGGCCATGATGCGCGACTTCCTGGCCTGTCTGGCCGAACCGGCGCGCCAGCCGCTGTCCAATCTGGAGCGGGCTCGCCGGGACCTGGAGATCGTCCTGCAGGCCTATGCCCGACTGTGAGGGACCGCTGGCGGGCCGGGGCCCGGTCCTCTGCCGGCAGTCTGCCCCGCACGCCGGCGCGTTGTCGGCGGCGCTGCCGCACCTATATTCTGCCCGGCGTTGGCCACGGCTTTCCCATCGAGGCCCATGGTTCCTGCTAGCGAACCGAGGGCAGCGGCCGCCGATGCCGGATCGCTGCGCGATCCGCTCGGGCGCCGGCTGACCACTCTTCGCCTCTCCGTCACCGATCGGTGCAATCTTCGGTGCCAGTACTGCATGCCCGGCGAGGAGTATCGGTGGCTGCCGCGGCAGCGCCTTCTCCGGCTGCCGGCGCTGGTGGACCTCGTCTCGGCATTCGCGGCGCTGGGAGTCGCGCGGCTGCGGCTGACCGGCGGCGAGCCGCTTTTGCGCCGCGATCTGCCGGAGCTGGTGCAGGCGCTGGCGGCGGTTCCCGGCATCCGCGAGCTGGCGATGACGACCAACGGGACCCGGCTGGCGCACTCGGCCGCCGCGCTGCGGCGAGCCGGTCTGCAGCGCGTCACCGTCAGCCTTGACACGCTGCGCCGCGATCGGTACCGGCAGCTGACCGGGACCGATGGGCTGGATCGGGTGCTGGCCGGCCTGGACGCGGCCTGCGGCGCCGGGTACACCGCCGTGAAGAGCAACACCGTCGTCATCCGGGGCGTCAACGACGACGAGGTGGCCGACCTGCTGCTGTATGCCCAGAGCCGCGGCGTGGAGCCCCGCTTCATCGAGTACATGGACGTCGGCGGCGCCACCGGCTGGTCGCCGCCGCTGGTCGTGCCCCGGGCCGAGCTGCTGGCGATGCTGCGCGCGCGTTTCGGCTCGGTGCGCGCCGAACCTGGGCGGGGTGCGGCGCCGGCGGAGCGATTCGTTCTGCCCGACGGCACCCGCTTCGGCGTCGTCGCGTCGGTGACCGAGCCTTTCTGCGGGGAATGCCAGCGGGGTCGGCTCACCGCCGACGGCATCTGGTACACCTGCCTGTACGCCCGCGAGGGAGTCGATCTGCAGCGCATCCTGGCTCGCGGGGGCCGCGAAGGGGTGATGGAGGCGGTGCGCAGGGTGTGGGCCGCCCGCACCGACCGGGGCGCCGAGGAGCGGCGGCGCGTCGCAGGCCGCGGCGTGCTCTACCGGATCGACGAACTCCGGCAGGACGGGCATCTAGAAATGCACAAGCGGGGCGGCTGACGCCCGCTCCCAGCCGGCGGTCGTGCGCATGGACTATTTCCACAGCAAGAGATACCTGGACACGCTGCCCGACTGGGAGAGCGGACGCGCTGCCAGCCAGTCCCTGTCTCTGTACTTGCCGCGCATGCGCGCCTTGCTGGGGTGCGTCGGCGACCCTCAGGATCGTCTTCGTTCGATCATCGTCGGCGGCACCAACGGCAAGGGGACCGTCAGCAGCCTGCTGGCGGCGCTGCTCGGCGCCGCCGGGCACTGCGTCGGGCTCTACACCTCGCCCCATCTGCACAGCGTGCGCGAGCGCGTGCAGCTCGGCGGCCGGTGCGCCACCAAGGACGAGTTTGCATCGGCGGTCACGGAGCTGTACGACGCCACGCGGCGCTTCCCCAGCGCGACGTGGGGGATGTTCACGCGCTTCGAGGCCCTGACCGCCCTGGCGGCGATGCTGTTCGCCCGGCAGCGAGTCGACTATGCGGTGTTCGAGGTCGGCCTGGGCGGCCGCTACGACGCCACGAATGCGTGGGACTCGGCTGCTGCGGTGCTGACTTCGGTGGCCGTCGATCATGTCGAGGTGCTCGGCAGCGACCCGGTGGGCATCGCGGCGGACAAGCTGCAGATCGCCCGCCCCGGAGGGCCCTTGTTCACCACTGCGTCGCAGCTGCCGGAGGTGATGGCCTGCATCCGCCACGAGGCCGCGGCGCGGTCGCTGCTGCTGTACACCGCCGGCGCCGACGGCGTCACGCTGCCCGACGGCTCTGTCCAGCCCTATCGCTGCCAGCCACCCGAAGAGGGCTGTCCGTCCACCTATGCCGAGAACGCCCGTCTGGCCCTGGCTGCTGCCGCTGGCCTGTGCCCGGCCCTGAGTGCGGCCGTGTGCGCCCAGGTCGTGGCCGGCCATCGCTGGCCCGGACGCTTCGAGTGGGCGCGCCAGACCCCGAAGGTCATCGTCGACGGGGCGCACAACCCGGCGGCCGCCCGCCGCCTGGCGGACGACCTGGCGGCGCTGGCGCCGCGCTGGACCCTGGTGGTGGGGGTGGGCCGCGGTCACGACGCCGAGGGTGTCCTCGCCGCCCTGCAGCACGTGGCGGACCGCCTGGTTCTCACCACTTCGGCCCATCCCAAGGCGCTGACGGCAGCGGAGCTGGCTGCCCTGGCGCCGCCAGGGATCCCCGCCGTGGCGATCCCCGACTGCCGCCTCGCCTTCGCCAGCGCGCTGTCCGGACCCCAGGCCGCTGCGGACATCTGCATCACGGGTTCGCTGTATCTGGTGGCTCGCGCTCGCGAGTTCTTCGGCCTGCCCATGGACAGCGATGGGATCACCGAGGACGTGGCGCTGGAGAGCCTGGTCTGTCTGGAGGAAGCCTGCCGCCGGCTGGGGGCGGACTGGGAGCTGGTGTCGGCGGACGGCAACGTGGCGCGCGCCCGCCGGGGCGGCCGCAGCCTGCACTTCCTGCGCAACAAGAACCCGTTCAACGACTATGTCGCCGCCCGCCTGGCCGAGGACAAGGCCTACCAGGACGAGCTGTTCCGGCGCGCCGGCGTGCCGGTGCCGCAGACCCTGCGGGTGTTCAATCCGCTGGCCGACGCGCGCTTCGACCGGTACCGGACCCACGCCTCCATCGACCAGGTCGTGCAGGCGGCCGAGCAGCGCTTCGCCTATCCGATGGTGGTCAAGAAGTGCCGCAGCTCGCTGGCCCAGGGAGTGTATCTGGCGACCGATGGGGCCGGCCTGCGCGGGCGCCTTGGCGAGCTGTTCGAGAACAGCGGCTTCCTGGACAACGTCGTGCTGGTGCAGGAGTTCGTGCCGGGTCCCGAGTACCGCATCGTCGCCAGCGGGGCCGAGCTGCTGCTGGCCTACGCCAAGGTGAGCGACAGCGCGGGCGATCGCGCCGATCTCAACCCGCTCCATCAGGCCGACGGCCGGGCGGTGCGCGTCCGCGAGGCAGGCCTACTGGCGCGCCTGCGGGCGCTGACCGAGCAGGTCGCCCGGGTGCTGGACCTGGGTTTCTATGCGATCGACGTCATCGACGGTCCGCAGGGCTTGCGGGTCCTGGAGATCAACCCGAATCCCTTCTGTTACTTCTACAATCGCACCAACGGCCGCGAGGATTTCATCGCCGTTTACATGGAGCTGCTGGCACGATTCCTGCCTGAAGGATGACGGGGCGCCGCCCGACGCGCCGCCCGA